>DATDGP010000076.1:0-10161 GCA_036522035.1 Terriglobales bacterium | reverse complement strand
GCTTGCCTGGCGCAGCCGATGGAACACGGACCATCCTGACCTCCGGCTTTCCCTGAATGATGTCTTTGTCCGGGCCGCGGCCCTGGCGCTCGGGGATGTTCCGGCGGTCAACGTCCGTTACTCGAACGGCGTGGTCGAGCAGCGAACTGGCCGGGATTTGCTCCTGGTGGTCGCCGCCGGCGGCGGATTGTCGTTGGTTCCGATCTGCGATCCCGTTTCGTTGTCATGGGAAGACTATGCAGTCGAGATTCGGCACACGCTGAAAAGGGCCGGCCAAGGCCGGGCGGCGCCGTCACTTCTCGAGGGAGCACCGGCCCTGGCGGTTTCCAACCTGGGAATGTTCGGAGTAAGGCAGTTTACCGCGATCATCCCTCCGGGTTCGACCGCGATCCTGGCCATCGGGGCGGTGCGCGAGGAGGCGGTCGTCCGCAACCGGGGGGTTGAGGTCGGCGAAGTTTGCGCCCTGACTCTGGCTTCGGATCATCGCGTCGTGGATGGGATTGCAGCGGCAAAATTCCTGGAAAGGATTCAGGTCCACCTGAGGGCGTTATGAGCGAAACAAGCCTCGATGCAGCGCACAGAGTCAAGATGTACCGGCGCATGGTGCTGTGCCGCAGGTTCGAGGAGCGGGTATATTACCTGTTCCTGGAGGGCCGGCTGCCGGGTACGATCCATCAGTCACAGGGGCAAGAAGCCACGGCGGTGGGGATATGTTCCGCCCTTGAGGCGAAGGACATGATCACCAGCACGCACCGCCCTCACTCGCACGCTGTCGCGCGCGGTGTCTCCGTCGACGGCCTCATGGCCGAGTTGTTCGCAAAAGCGACTGGCTGCTGCCGTGCGAAAGGCGGGTCGATGCACGTCGGAGATGCGGACGCCGGGATGTTGCCGGCGATCGCAATTGTCGGCGGCGGCATCCCCTTGGCAGCAGGCTATGCGCTGGCCTTCCAATACCTCAACCAGCCGAACATTGTAGCCTGCTTCTTTGGCGATGGAGCCGCGAACATCGGGACCTTTCATGAGGCTCTGAACATGGCGGCCATCTGGGATTTGCCCGTCGTTTTCGTCTGCGAAAACAACAAGTATGCGGCTTCGACGGCGGTCGAGAAAGTGATGAAAATCAAACACGTGAGTGATCGGGCTGCAGCCTATGGAATTCCAGGCGCAACCGTTGACGGCAATGACGTTGAAGCCGTATACGGCTCGATGATAAGGGCGGCAGCGAGGGCCCGGCAGGGTCAAGGCCCTACGCTGCTCGAGCTCGAGACCTATCGATTTGCGGGGCATTCGCGAAGCGACCCGGGACACTACCGGACCCCGGAGGAAGTGGCCGCTTGGAAGGGACGCGATCCGATCGCCCTCTATGAAGCGAACCTCTCCGCTCAGAGAATCCTCGACCGCGACAAGATCACCGCCATTGCCGCCGAAATCGAGGACCAGTTGGACCGGGCGATCGGACGGGCAGAGCAGGCTGAGAGTCCAAGACCGGAGGATTGTTTGACCGATGTCTTTGTCAACTGAAGCGGGCGCAGTCCGGCCGCGGGTCGGCGAAGTGACAATGGTTGAGGCGTTGCGTGAAGCCCTGCGCGAGGAAATGCGGCGCGACCATCGGGTGATCCTACTCGGCGAGGATATCGGCATCGAGGGCGGGTTCGGGGGCGCATTCACCGTAACGCTGGGGTTATCCGAGGAGTTTGGACACCGTCGCGTCATCGACACCCCAATCTCAGAGGCGGCCATTGCGGGACTGGCGGCGGGCGCAGCGCTCGGCGGACTTCGTCCCGTCGCCGACGTGCAGTATGGTGATTTTCTGTTTCTGGCCATGGATCAACTCGCTAACCACGCCGCCAAACTCCGGTACATGTCCGGAGGAAAACTGGCCGTTCCCATGGTATTCCGGGCTCCGGTCGGAGCGACGACCCGCGGCTCGCAACATGGTCAATCGCTCGAAGCTTTCTTCATGCATGTGCCGGGACTGAAGGTCGCCTGTCCGTCTAACCCTTACGACGGCAAGGGCCTTTTGAAGACGGCGATCCGCGATGACAACCCCGTTCTGTTTTTCGAGCACAAACTCCTATACGGCAGCAAGGGCGCCCGCAAGGAAAAGTCAGGCTTTCAGGTTACGGCCATGGTTCCGGAGGACGAGTATCTGATCCCCTTCGGCCAAGCCAAGGTGCTGCGCTCAGGACAGGACGTCACCGTGGTGGCGAACCTTCTGATGGTGCACAAGTCGATGGAGGCAGTAGGCATCCTGGAGAAGCAGGGCATTGACGCCGAAGTGATCGACGTCCGCACCCTCGTTCCCTTTGACTGGGAAACCGTGTTTTACTCCGTGCGCAAGACGGGAAGGCTAATGATCGTCGAGGAGGATAACCTGACGGGCGGTTGGGGCGCTGAAGTCGTGGCGCGGGTGGCCGAGAGCTGTATGGGATATCTGGACGCTCCGATCCGTCGGGTGGCGGCGCCCGACACCCCAGTGCCATTCGCGCCGGTCATGGAGAACTTCTACATCCCGTCGGTGGAGAGAATCGTCGCTGTGGCACGCGATCTGCTGGCTTGATTATGGATGCCGTCTGCCTCGGGATCCTCGTCGCGGATTTTTTCGCCAGCCCCATCCCTCGGCTTCCTGAGGCTGGCCAATTGGCGCTCGTTGACCGCTATCTGATCAGCGCCGGCGGGTGCGCCGTCAACACGGCGGCCTGCCTCCAGCGGCTTGGGCGCACGGTTGGCGTGATCGGCAAGACGGGGCAGGATTTTCTAGGCGATTTTGTCGTTACCGATTTGGCCCGTCTCGGCATTGACACTTCGGCTGTCCGCAGAAGCGCCGCCCATCCTACTTCCAACACCTATATTCTGAACGTCAACGGACAGGACCGGCGATATCTGCACTGCATCGGCGCGAATTCGGATTTCAGTCTCCAAGACGTTGACCTCTCGACGCTCAGCGGCGTCCGCGCGCTTTACGTCGGTGGCTACATGGTCATGCCGGGTTGGAGGCCGGATGACCTCGCCACGCTCTTCCGGGAAGCGAAACGGCGGGGCCTGATGACCGTGCTTGACATTGCGATCGGTGCGGGAACTCCGCCGTCCCTGGCGAGCGTTGAGCCGGTCCTGCCCTACACGGACCTGTTTCTGCCCAATGACGATGAGGCTCAAATGCTGACGGGGCGTGATGACGCGTCGTCGCAAGCCGAGGTTCTCGCGGGCCTGAATCCCCGCTGCACAATCGCCATCACACTGGGCCGTCGAGGGGCCCTGGTGCGCTCGAAGGATGGCGTATTCCGCGCCGGCACCTACGCGGTCGAGTCCATCGATGAATCAGGCGCAGGGGACGCCTTTGCCGCCGGCTTTATCACCGGGCTCCTCGAGAACTGGCCGCTCGAGCAAACCCTCCGCTTTGCTAGCGCCACGGGCGCCTCCTGCACGCGAGCCCTCGGATGCACGGACGGTGTTTTTCGTTTTCACGAGGCCTTGAATTTTGTGGCGGAGCACCCCCTCGAGATGGTACGCCTTGGTTAAGGAATCCCTTGGCGATTCAGGAGGGGTGGCCCGAGGGGCCGAGGTCGTAGTGTCCAATACCGGATCTCTTGAAGATGGAATGGATTAGGGTGGCGCCCCAAAGAGAGCGCGCCGGGGTGCCACGATGGCCTTATGCGTCTGGCAATTGATCCTTTCGGGCTGCTCCTGGTTTCCTTCGCTCGCTCGTTAAATCGACAACAGCAAGATGCCCTCGACTATCTTCAGGAAGAAAACCTCGTGCTGGTAGCACCGGGATAAACCGGCAGGAAGCAGAGGATGAAAATTCCTCACGAGAAAGGACTGGCGGTCCACGCGGCCCCGAGTTTTGCGCTGAGCATCGCGAGGCACAGAGAACCCACTTAGTCTCTTTCAGAGTGGCCAGGATATGCGCGCGTTTCGGAGTCTTTCAGGGTTCCGGCTGCCCTGGCAAGGCGCGTGTGTGTGAAGGTGGGGACCACGCGGGTCGCAAGGATCTCGATGGATCGTAACATTTTGTGATGCGGAAGAGCCGAGACCCCCATTTGGAACGTAATGCGAGAGAGGCAGTTCGCAGGCGCTTTGTGCAGGAACCCCGTCGGCAAGAGTCTGTGTGAAAACTCGACGCGAGGCATCGTAGAGGCCGCCTTTAGGCGGGCAAGTCATTGATCTAGAAATGCTCGTCGGAAAGCGTGACAAAGGCCGTTTGTCATGGATGGAAAAAGTGGCCCGAACCCTCATAACACTGGCTTGTCCTGCTTGTCAGGGATAAGAGACACAGTGAGAAGGAATGGCCGTTAATCAGGCAATCGTAGAACGAGCCTTCGAAGCAGCCCGAGCCCTGGCCGGCCGATCTTGTACCGTCCTGACGATTCCCCTCAGTGGATCAGCCACGTAGGAATAGGTACCTTGGACAATCCGCCAGCCGGATAGCCCGCAGCCAGCCAGAATCATAGTTTTCCAGCAGATTTCGACAATTCCGGAGCACATCCCGACAACATCCGTGGGGTGACTGGCAATTTGCCACGCAATGACTCTGACAAAGTGGGGATATTCGGGTGCCAGGACAAAGAGCGCCTGCCGCCCCACCTTCGTGATGAGGAAAACAAAGAACCCGGTGCTGAGCAGGGTGTAGACGCCCAGCATGCATTTCATTGGCCTCGTCAAGACAGAGAAGCACGCAGGTACGGGTTGCACCCTGTCTGCGAGGCGCCGCAGAGCATACTGCAGCAACAAGGCAGACTGGACCCTCAGATTGCGAATTCCGAAGGCGTCTGCCACGAACCAGTAGCCGTCCATTCTCAGGAATGGGTTCAACGAAAATGAGAGGGTAAGCGTAATCAGAGATACGGCGTACGACCACACTGGAGCATGAGTGGTGAAAAATAAGAAGATAGCCATTGTGGCGAAGAGCGCCTGAAAGTACACGCCCCCCACATCCACAATAACCCTTTCCAGCCTGCTGAACCTCCAGGCGTCCGATACATCGGTATAGAGCACCGGCATATACAGATATAAGCCGAATCCGATTTCTGTCCGTCGTCCGCCATAGCGGGTGAAGGCTGTCGCGTGCCCTAACTCGTGACACACCGCTGCCAGGATCGTCAGCAGCATCGCCTCGCTGAGATCTCGCCCTCCCGCCAGAACAACGTCGGGCACAAAACTGGAGGCGGAATAGAACTCGAGGTGTGCAAGAACTGCTACCAGGCACGCGGCCATGGCGACGGGCTCACAAAAAAGGGGGTTTAGCCAGCTTGCAAGCCGTCTGACCAAGCGATTGGGCAGGAGGGGTAGCCGGAAGTGGAGGTATTGCCGAGGTGAGGCGTCGGCCGCGAGGTTATCGGGTCGCGAAGGGTCCAGAAGCACTCCTTTCGGCAAGCAGAAAGCTCGGATGAGCCGTTCGAGCTTTTCCACGCTGTAGAGCGTTCCGGAACTGCGATCAGCCCAGGCTGCGGACACCTCTGCGACGGACCGGCTACCGTCAAACAGCCGGAGAACATCCAGCAGCTCGGCAGGTGCGACAAATTTGATGGAACGCTCGTCCCCCACCGGCAACTCACACAGCGCCATCGGCACGGATGTACTGTCCTGTGCCGGAGTCATGTGAATGGCGTCGTTAAAGACGTATCGGGGAGACGTGGTGTTCATGACCTGAATCCGCTGAGAGACCCGCCTGTTACTACCCAAACTTCTTTGGGCTAAGCCGGCTCCACGGTTCCGTTGGCGCCACGAAGCAGACAACGCCAGGACGGGTGGGAGCCGGCCAGCTTTTGGCGACATGGTGCCTAGTTGACGCCGCAACGACCGTTGCCGCACCACACCATGAACTCCAGACGTTCTTCGAGCTCCGTTACGGAGAACTCTTCCAACGTCAACTCTGGTGTCGCCGGTGACAGGTCGAGACGCTCTTCGTGCTTCTTATCCTGCATGACCGTATCCTCCTTTCTTTGAGTTTCCTCTAAGCCCTAGTAAGGAATAGAGAAATGCCT
This sequence comes from Terriglobales bacterium, assembly GCA_036522035.1. Classification (GTDB taxonomy): domain Bacteria; phylum Acidobacteriota; class Terriglobia; order Terriglobales; family Acidobacteriaceae; genus Angelobacter. The sequence continues at coordinate 4,177 of DATDGP010000076.1, read as the reverse complement.
TGCGGCGTCGTTTTCAGGCAGCTGTAATCAGCTTGCGGGCGTATAGCGTCGCAAGCAGAGAGAGTAACGGCTCTCGAGGTGTCTGGTGGTCGATCCAGCTCTGATCGACGCCGCCTTCCCGCGCCAGCGCGGAGAAGAGATGTTGGGCCGAGGCCGGCGCCCGGAAACACTTCATGGTGTTCGTATCCACCCACACGCCTTCCTCGCCGGGCACAGCCGTAATACCCATGCGCTCATTAATATAGAGCCGCCGGCCCTGTTGGAGCGCCGCGGCCACCGTGTTAGCCCTCTCTTCCCCAGGCATCGCAATGTGGCCCGCCACCGGAGCGCCATGATGCTGCCAACGGTGCAGGGCCGAGACTCCCTCCCACTGCTCCGGGTATTCGCTGGCATAGTCTTCCAGAATGTCGTATAGGCGTTGCATCGACGCCCGGACGAAGCCGTCCCGGTCTGCCGGATTGGGATCGGGAGGAACAATAGGATCAGCGACATGCACGGTACCACCGGAGCCGTGGCTATTTCGGAAGCTGACGACGGGCAGAATGGGTGCGCCCAGCGACCAGGCGAGGCGCGCCACGCCGGTTTTCACGTGAATCGATGAGCGCAGGAAACTAACGGGTATGCGCCCTTCCTCTCCCCACGGTCCATCCACTCCGTTGTTGCCGTCGACATAGATCATCACCACGCCGCCCTTGCGAAGCGCTTTTAGCAGGGCGATCGCAGTGTGCTTGGCTTCCACGTCCAGCAGGCGAATGGAAGACATGCTTAGAAGATTATGCCGCTCCTCCGCACCAAGAGACGCGCTGGCGTTCACTCTGTCCCGCAGTCCATCGAGCGCTTTCGTGGTGCGCTCCTTAATCTCTGCAAGTGGAAGGAATACCTGAAAACCCATGGCCCCCAGGTCAAGAGGCACCAGCGGATACATCCCGATACGGTAGGAACATACGATCAGGCCCCTGCCGCGGGAGAGAAGAGTCCTTAAAGCATCGGGCTGCCATCCCTCCAGGCAAAACTGCAATGGATTTTCCGGGAAGCGGGCCAGCCAGCGTTCCGCGGTGGATGCGCTCCGGATGGCAGCTTTGGTGAGGTGAACCGCTATCTCACGAAGTTTCCCCGCCGGCATCTCCTGCCGGAACAAAGAAAACAGGTTCAGGTAGACAGGGCCGTACCGCCGATGCAGTAAGCGTTCCACATCGTCGCCGCTGAGAGCATCCAGCTCGGCAAGTAGTTGGCTCTCATCCGCCAATGACTCCAGCCTGGACAACAAGGAGGCGGCTTTCTCTACGGCGGCTTCGGGAGGTGCTTCGTAATTGCCCTGCATGACACTAGCTCCTATCTGCATTCGGGCCGGATACTAAGGGTTCAACGGCGGGCCTCGCCGGTAACAGCCTTACAAGCTCGTGGTGCAGGCTGTGCTTGCAGGTTGTCTCACACGGGCTCTGATGAGTTTCAAAACGTACGAGCGGGCAGGAAATACCCTGGCAGGCAGGCAGCAGATAACAGCTTCGGCACCCCGAATCCGATTCGAAGGCAGGCTCCACCCATCGAGCAAAACGCTCGCGATCGAGTACCAGCTCCCCGCCATCCTCCAGGGTTCCCACGATATTCGCTGGATCCTTATCGAGAGCCACCGTACACTTCATTACCTTCCCGCTGGCTCCAATGAGCAGGTTGTAGGGTCGCGCCGCATAGCACACAAAGCCACCCGGACGGCTCGCCTCCGTCAAGGTTGCGACCTTCAGCCCCTTCAAGGATGCGCTCTCCTGCAGCCTGGCCTTCACTCCGTGCGCCTCATTGCCGCAGACATCCAGCTGAGCGTCGTTCGGTCCACCCCATTTGCCCACCGCATGAAAGGCGACAGCAAAGCGCGGATCCCGGCCAAAGGTTTCCCGCAACAAGAGCAACAAGGCGTCGAGATGACGGCTGTTGGCGCGATCGTAGTTGATCCGCAGGCGGATGAGGAACTCCTGGCCGGTATCTCTCAGGGCCTTGAGGTTGTCGAAGATCGTCTGGAATGACCCGCTTCCGTCGCGCGCCGGACGGTTCGCATCGTGCTGTTCCGCCAGCCCGTCGAGGGTGATCTGGAATTGGCGCACCCCCCAGGAAATCAGGCTTCGTGCCGTATCAGGCGTTAGCAAATACCCGTTCGTAGTCATTGAGGCTGCATAGTTCCAGCCATGCCGGGTGGCCATCTCGAGGAAGAAAGGCGCCAGGTCTTCAATCGCTGCGAACCCGTACAGCGGTTCGCCACCAAACCAATGAACGGAGAACTCGCGAATTCCATCGGCCTTCCGGTTGACCAGCGCCTTGATGTTCCGTCGTACCCGGGGCTCCATCGTGCCGCGGGCAAAGTCTTCGTAGCAGTACTTGCAGCGCAGGTTACAGTCCTCGGAAGCAAGCAGGATCAGCTCCAGCCTGTCGCTGCGGTAGTGCTGGAAGCCGAACAACTGTTGAAACTGCCTGTATTCCTGCGTTCCTTTGGGAACGATGTACCCTCTCTGACTGAGATATTTGCCGAGCGGGCTCAATGTTCCCTGGAATCCCCGTCGAGAGAGCATCCGCTCCACAGCTTGCTTTTGAGCGTCGTGAAACGTGTTGATGTTGCCAGACAAGGTATTCCAGATGATCAGGTTCCCGTTCGAATCGACGGTTCGGGCGTTGAAGCGCGAAGGCATCCACCCCTCGGCTTGCCGGGCCGCCTGAATCTTGACAAGCGGCGTGGAACATGGCGTTCCCGCGTCGAAAGGCGACGTTCGCTTTACGTCGAATTCTGAAGTCGGAGTCATGGCTTTTCCGCCCTGCGTTCCGGGAATCCTCTTTGTCGATTACTAAGAGTTTGTTGAAAACGATTGGGCACTTCGCGAAAGGGTACGGCTTCAGCCGTGCCGTCCCCGAACTGCTCAATGTCTTCAATAGCTCTTCGAGGGGGCCGTCCCGGCGAGCTTAAAAGGCCCGCCCCGACGAGGCCCCACAAATCGTTTTTCAACAAACTGCTGAGCATGCGCCTAACGGAAAATCACGTGGCCTGCGTTGAGTGACCGCGGTGATTCCAAGACGATAGCCTTTTGCCGAGTGAAGGAAAAGCAGCTTCCCGGTCACCAATCCCTGCCGTTCAGTACAATAGTGAACGGCAGGACAAGAGCGTTTCACGGCAGGACGACAGAAGTGTTTATGACCTGATATAGGCCGGGGCCTGGTTCCTATGTATACTGCGGCGCTGACCTCAAGCTGAAGCTGGACATTCGACCCAAAGTTTGGCGTGCTGTTCAAGCTGGATGCGGCGGGAGCCGAGACGGTGTTGCACTCGTTTTCGGGCGGCGTATAAGGAGGAAATATGACGAACACGCTAGGAAATCGCGGATGGGCCGCAGTACTGGTTGCTGCTATCTTGATGATGGCGGCGGCGATTGCCGCGCCTGCGCAGGAACGGGAGCCGGGGCAACTTTCCTCCGGCGCGATCGTCGAGACCCTGTTTGAGTTCGACAACAGCAATGGTGGTGGGCCGGTGGGCACCCCGGTCCAGGGCACCGACGGAAACTTCTACGGAACCACTTTCCAGGGCGGAGTTCACAAGCAGGGGACTGTCTTCAAGGTCACTCCACAAGGAGAGCTGAGCACGCTCCACAGCTTCGAAGGCACCGACGGTGGCGGTCCGCGTGCCTCCCTGGTTGTGGGGACGGACGGCGACTTTTACGGCACTACGTCCTTGGGAGGAGGGCACACGGATGGCTGCTTCACCAGTACCTGCGGGACAGTTTTCAAGATTACGCCCGAAGGCGCGCTGACCACGCTCTATAGCTTCTGCGCGCAGCCCGTGTGCGCGGACGGCACCGGACCGGGCGGGTTAGTCCAAGGCAGCGACGGCAATTTCTATGGGACGACCGAATATGGCGGCAGCAGCTCCTGCACGTACACCTGCGGCACCGTCTTCAAGATCACCCCTGCCGGTAAGCTGACCACCCTTTTCAGTTTTACATCGAGCGGCGGTTACAATCCCAGCTATTTGGGTGGTCTCGTCCAGGGGACGGACGAGAACTGGGGTGCTCCCCATTCTTCGGACAGAAAATCCTCCTTCTTAAGGTGTATCGCCGCCGTCGGACCTGTGGGAACTGTGAAAAAGCCGAGCGTTCTTGGCGAGGTCTTTTTCAAGCCTCGGTGGGAATCCGCGTTCTTTGCG
>DATDGP010000075.1:0-51418 GCA_036522035.1 Terriglobales bacterium | reverse complement strand
GGCTACCGGCCGCAGTTCTACTTCCGGACCACGGACGTGACGGGAGTGGCGGAGTTGCCGACGGGCACGGAGATGGTGATGCCGGGCGACAACGTGGCGCTGACCATCGAGCTGATCACACCGGTAGCCATGGAGAAGGGGTTGCGCTTCGCCATCCGCGAAGGCGGACGGACGGTAGGCGCTGGCACCATTTCAGAAATCATTCAGTAAGGAACCGGAAGCCGGCATCCCGGCAATTGACAACAGGGCGACCACCGCAGGTTCAGCGGGGTTTGACCAAGGATCTTTGAGGAAAACAAAGTGATTGGAAAAGAGAGAATTCGCATACGGCTGAAGGCATACGACTATCGCATCCTCGACCAGTCGACCGGCGAGATCGTCGAGACAGCGCGGCGCACCGGGGCGCAGATCGCGGGACCAATTCCGCTGCCCACGGTGAAGAACAAGTATTGCGTGCTGCGTTCGCCGCATGTGGACAAGAAGTCGCGCGAGGCCTTTGAGATTCGCACGCACAAGCGGCTGATCGACATCCTCGAACCGACGCAACACACGGTGGACGCGCTGATGAAGCTGGATCTGCCCGCGGGCGTGGACGTGGAGATCAAGGCGTTTGGGAAAGAACACAAGTAAGAATGAGTGCTGAGCCATTCGTACTTGGGCTCAAGACGTGACGCTCCACGGTTTTGGTTAGCTACGAAGTACTAAATACGAATGATGTACAGCCTACAGTTCCGCGCTGCTAGCTCAGCCGGAATGATGAGGAGAGAAGCAATGGTAAACGGAATCTTAGGTAGAAAAATCGGCATGACCCAAGTCTACGACGACAAGGGCGATGTGCATCCGGTCACGGTACTGCAAGCCGGGCCATGCGTGATCACGCAGATCAAGCGTGCCGACAAGCACGGATACGAATCCGCGCAGATCGGGCTGGTGGAGTTCGTGAAAGGCAAGAACATCTCTAAGGCCATGCAAGGCCACTTCAGTAAGCATGACCTGCCACCAGTGAAGTTCATTCGCGAAGTTGCACTCGAAACCGAAGATGGAGCCAAGGCCGCTGAAAAGCCGGCCGAGGCGAGCCAGGCCGAGGCGACCGACAATGGCGCATCCAAAGTCGGCGACAAGGTTCTGGTGGACATGTTCACCAACGAGAAATATGTGGATATCACGGGAGTGAGCAAGGGACGCGGTTTTGCCGGCGTGGTGCGACGCTATCATTTCGGCGGCGGCCCCGCGGCTCACGGACACATGTTCCAGGTGCAAGGCTCGATCGGCGCGTCGTCGTTCCCTTCGCGCACTTTTCCTGGGCAGCGGATGTCCGGACACATGGGTGTGGACCAGGTGACGGTGCGCAACTTGAAGATTCGCGGTATCGATACAGAAGAGAACTTGCTGCTGGTCGAGGGCGCGGTGCCGGGGCATAAGAACGGTTACGTGCTGATCCTGAAAGCCAAGAAACCGCCGCGCGAGCGTCGTGGCTTCGCCGGCGCAACCACGCTGGATCCCTTGAAGGCAGCCAAGAAAGCAGCCGCAGGCAAGGCGAAGAAATGATCGGAGAAACTGCCGGAATGGCCGGGATTGCCAGAGTCGCCGGGATTGCTGATCCCCGGGGGGGGTTCTATCCTCCGTCTTGACACAGTTCTGGCGATCGGCGAGACGGTGAAAGAGAACACGCGCTAGCCTGAGGCTAGCAGCTACGGGCAAACTATGTCGAAGATTGACGTTGTCGATTTGAAGGGCAAAAAGGTCGGGACGCTGGAACTGGCCGATGAGGTCTTTGGCGCGATTAACGAAGACCTGTTGTGGGAAGCCGTCAAGCACTATCGCGCCGGGCAGCGTGCCGGTACGCACGCCACCAAGAACCGCAAGCTGGTTTCCGGTGCGGGCAAGAAGCTGTGGCGGCAGAAGGGTACGGGACGTGCCCGCGTGGGTTCCATCCGTTCGCCTTTGTGGCGTCACGGCGGCACGGTCCATGGTCCGCAACCGCGGTCGTATGACTATCAGTTCCCGCGCAAGAAACTTCTGGGAGCGTTGCGTTCGGCCCTGGCCGCCAAGCTCGCCGACCAGAAGCTGATTGTGGTCGAGGACTTCGAGCTCAAGGAGATCAGTTCCAAGGAGTTCCGTAAGTCCCTGGACGCGCTGGGAATCGCAAAGACTGCGTTGCTGGTGGAACAGGCCAAAGCCAACCGCAACCTGGAGCTGAGCGCGCGCAATCTCGAGGGCGTGGAGCTGATCGCGGGTAATCAGGTGCATCCGTATCACCTTTTGCGTTATGAAGCGGTGGTGTTCTCGCAATCGGCGCTCGAGAAGCTGCAGACGTCGCTCAAGGCCAGCGCGCCCAAACGCAAAGCGGAGGTCGCGTAATGAAGTCGGCATACCAGATCATTCGCAAGCCGGTGATCACGGAAAAGGGGCTGAGCGTGAAGGAAAGCCAGAGCACGCTCGTGTTCGAGGTCGCCGCCAAGGCCACCAAGACCGAAGTCAAGGAAGCGGTGCAGAAGATCTTCAACGTAAAAGTGGATTCGGTGCGCACGGCGAATTTCCAGGGCAAGGAGCGGCGCCGGGGTAGGTTTGCGGGCTACCGGCCGGACTGGAAGAAGGCGTACGTGAAGTTGAAGTCCGGCGAAAAGATGCCGGAATACGCGGCGAATTTGTAGTTCAGAGATTCGAGGGGACAGGCTGGCCTTAACGGTGAGAATCGTCCGAGGCGGCGAACAATTGTCAGAATGGGTAATCGCTGAAGATCCGAGACCTATGGGATGGACCGCCTGGGCGAAGGCAACAATCTCGGCGATTTTAGCAATCATGACAAGTCTGGCAATCGGAAGTTATTAGAAGGCTAAATTTATGGCTATTAAGACTTACAGACCGGTTACGCCGTCGCGGCGGATGACGACCACAATCGTCAACGACGACCTCACCACCGACAAGCCGCACAAGCCGCTGACCAAGATCAAGCTGCGCACCGGCGGACGCCGCAGCGGCGGTGACATCACCATCTGGCATCGCGGCGGCGGACATAAGCGCCGTCTGCGCTCCATCGACTTCAAGCGTGACAAGTCCGGCGTTTCTGGAACCGTGGTTTCGATCGAATACGATCCCAACCGCTCCGCGCGCATCGCTCTGGTGGCATATATGGACGGCGAGAAGCGGTACATCCTGCAGCCGGTGGGCTTGACGGTGGGACAGAAAGTTGTCAGCGGCCCGGAAGCCGACATCCTGGTCGGCAACGCCCTGCCGCTGCGCAATATCCCGGCCGGAACCACGATTCACAACATCGAGTTGAAGCCCGGCAAAGGGGCCCAGATGGTGCGCTCTGCCGGCGGCGCCGCGCAACTGGTGGCCAAGGAAAGCGACTACGCGCTGGTCAAGCTGCCTTCCGGGGAGACCCGCAAAGTGTTGATCGATTGCATGGCCACGGTGGGACAGATAGGCAACGTGGACCACGAGAACATCTCCATCGGCAAGGCCGGACGGAATATCTGGCTGGGCAAGAAGCCGGTGAACCGCGGCGTGGCCATGAACCCGGTGGACCATCCGCACGGCGGTGGCGAAGGCAAGACCTCCGGCGGACGTCACCCGGTCACGCCTTGGGGCCAGCCCACGCGCGGCTACAAGACGCGCAACAACAAGCGCACCGACAAGTTCATTGTCAGCAGGAGACAGAAATAATGGCGCGTTCCGTGAAGAAAGGGCCGTATATCGACGGCCACCTCATGAAGAAGATCGAGGGCATGAACCAGAGGAACGACAAGAAAGTGATTCGTACCTGGTCGCGCCGCTCCACAATTTCGCCGGAGATGGTAGGCCATACCATCGCCGTGCACAACGGGAAGAAGTTCATTCCGGTGTACGTGACGGAGAACATGGTCGGTCACAAGTTGGGCGAGTTCTCCTTTACCCGTCAATTCAAAGGACACTCGGTGAAGGCGGCGGTAGAAACCGCAGCCCGACCGGCGGGCGTGCCCGGAGGTCCGGGCGCTATTGTGCCGTCTTCGGGATCGACGCCGCCGGCTGCGGCGCCACCGAAGGCGTGATCGCAAATTTAGGACAAGGTTGAAACCTTATGGAATTCACAGCAAGAGCGCAGTTCACGCGGGTCTCGCCACAAAAGGCGCGCCTGGTGCTGGACCTGATCAAGGGCAAGCGCGTGGAAGATGCGCTGAGCACGCTGCAGTTCACCAAGAAGCGAATCGCGCCTGCCATTTTCCAGTTGGTGCGGTCGGCGGTGGAGAATGCGAACTACCTGAGCCAGGAAAAAGGCATGGACGTGGACGTCGACAAGCTTTACGTCAAGAAGGCCATCGCCAACGACGGGCCGCGCATGAAGCGCATCCGTCCAGCTCCGATGGGCCGCGCGTATCGCTACCAGCGGCGCATCTCGCATCTCGAAGTGGTGCTCGCTGAAAAAGGCGCGCCTGATCGCGAAGCCCTGGCTACGGTGGTCGGCGAAGAAGCCGTGAAACCGAAAGGGCGCACCCAAAAAGCGGCGCCGGCGAAGAAGAAACCGGCTGCAAGAAAAGCGGTCGCGAAGAAATAAGGAACACACGAGGTTCTTATGGGACAGAAGGTACATCCATACGGATTTCGGCTTGGCTACACCAAGCCGTGGCGGTCACGCTGGTTTGTCGAACGCGATTACAACAAGCTGCTGCACGAAGATGTGACGCTGAAAGACGAGCTCAAGGAAAAGCTTAAGTCCGCGGGCGTGAGCTCGATTGAGATCGAGCGCCCGGGCAACAAGCTGCGCATCATTATCCGCACCGCGCGTCCCGGTATCATCATCGGGCGCAAAGGCGCGGAGATCGACAAGCTGAAGCAGGAGCTGCAGAAGCGCACTTCGCGCGATGTGTTCATCGACATCCAGGAGGTGCACAAGCCGGAGCTCGACGCGCAACTGGTGTCGGAGGCGATCGCACTTCAGCTCGAAAAGCGCGTGGGTTTCCGGCGCGCGATGCGCAAGTCGGTGGATTCGGCGCTGCGTTTTGGCTGCAAAGGCATCAAGGTCCGCGTTTCCGGGCGACTGAACGGAGCCGAAATCGCGCGCTCGGAGTGGTATCTCCAGGGACGGCTGCCGCTGCACACGCTGCGCGCCGACATCGATTACGGTTTTTCTGAGGCTCATACCACCTACGGCATCATTGGCGTGAAGGTATGGATTTATCGCGGCGACATTCTGCCGCAGAAGAAGCGCAGCGGAGAGCGTCAGACGGCGGGAGCGTTTTGAAGACAGCGCTCGCCTTTCTCGCCTACCCTTAGGGCGCGAATGAAGAGGGCTGAAGTGCGCTAAGGCTGAGGGGCTAACCGCCCAGGACGTTAGCAGCAAAGAAGGATTCGACATCATGTTAATGCCGAAGAAAGTTAAGTACCGCAAGCAGCAGCGCGGACGCATGACCGGGAAGGCCTGGCGCGGCTCCGAACTTGCGTTCGGAGACTACGGGCTGAAGGTCATGGAACCGGGTTGGATTACCGACCGTCAGATCGAAGCCAGCCGCGTGGCCATGACGCGATTCGTGAAGCGCGGTGGCAAGATTTGGCTGCGCCTGTTTCCAGACAAGCCGGTGACGAAAAAGCCGGCCGAAACCCGTATGGGCAAAGGCAAAGGGGCGCCGGATCACTGGGTGGCTGTGGTGCGTCCCGGCAAGGTGCTTTTTGAGATGGAAGGTGTGACCCGCGCCGACGCGGTCGAAGCCATGCGCTTGGCTTCGCACAAGCTGGGGCTGAGAACGAAATTTGTGTCGCGGCATGACGCGCACTAGATAGCGGATCGAGGGCGCCCGCCGGCCCTCAAGGGAAACAGAATATGGAAGCAGACAAACTTAGAAACCTGACCGACGCCGAACTGCTGCACCAGCATCGCGAGCTCAACGATCAGCTCTTTCGGATGAAGTTCCAGCTCAAGATGGGACAGACCGAGAGCCTGAACAAGATTCGCGGACTGCGCAAGGATGTGGCCCGGATCCATACAGTGCTCAGGGAGAAGCAGCTGGGTCTGGTGCGCGCGAGCGTTCCCAAGGGGGAGGCGGTCGCAGAGGCCGCGGCGCCCGCGGCCGGGGAAAAGAAGGCCAAAGCCAAGCCCGCAGCCAAAGCTAAGACCAAGGCCCAGGCTAAGACGAGGAAGAAGTGATGGCAGAGACTGAGAACAAAACGCCGAGCAGCCGACGCGCCAGCAAGATCGGGCAGGTGGTTTCGACCAAGATGCAGAAGACCATCGTGGTCGAGGTCATCATGAAGAAATCGCACCCGCTCTACCGACGAGTCATCGCCAAGTCCAAGAAGTTTTACGCACATGACGAAGAAAACACGGCACACGTGGGCGATTTCGTGGAGATCGAAGAGACCCGGCCGCTGTCACGGCTGAAGCGCTGGCGTCTGAAGAACATTCTGCAGCGCGCCAAATTGGTGGCTGGCGAAGAAGTGCAAGCAAGTTAAACCAAAAATTCGCAACAGCCACTTGCCAATTCGCGCTTGCTGCAAAGAGGCGAGCAGTCGCTGACGGCTAAGGGCTGGACGAAGCTAGATTTCAGAGAATGTTAGAGCGCGAGTTTTTGCTGCTCTTCTGGAAACGGGGAATTGAACCATGGCAGTCATGATGAGATCCATTCTCGACGTGGCCGACAACAGCGGGGCGCGACGGCTGCAGATGATCCTGCCGCTGGGTGGACATACCGGCCTGAATGCGGGGCTGGGCGACGTGGTCACCGCCGCGGTCAAAGAGGCTTCGCCAGACGGAACCGCCAAGAAAGGCACGGTGGTCAAGTGCGTGATCGTTCGCCAGCGCAAGGAACACCGGCGGCGCGACGGAACATATATCCGCTTTGATCAGAACGCTGCGGTGCTCATCAACGAAACCGGCGAGCCAATCGGGACCCGCGTGTTCGGTCCCGTAGCCCGCGAACTGCGCGAGAAGAAGTTTCTGAAGATCGTTTCTCTGGCTCCGGAAGTGCTGTAGGAGAAATCGTGAGGGCTGGCGGCGTAGAGCGCCGCTTGCCGATAGCTGAAGGCTGACAATGCATACAAGAGTCGACATCAAGCGCAATGACCAGGTGAAAGTGATCACTGGTCGCGACAAAGGCAAGCAGGGACGGGTGCTGCGCGTGTTCCCGGGCGAGGGCAAGGTGCTGGTGGAGCACGTGATGATGGTGAAGAAAAACGTGCGCCCCAACCCGCAGCGCAACATCAAAGGCGGGATCGCCGAACAGGAGTCGCCGATCTCGATCTCAAACGTGATGGTGGTGTGCGCCAGTTGCGGACCCTCACGCATCGGGCACAAAGAGCAGGGGGGCAAGTGGATACGGACTTGCCGCCGTTGCAATGCGCCTCTCGACAAATGACGAGTAGAGACGCGACGTATCCCGTTTCCGATACGGGGGGCACCGGGTCTCTAGGTTGAAGAGAATTGAACACCTCACGAACCCGTAACCAACCGGAAACCGTGAGAAAGGCAGAAGCAAAGAATCATGGCAGGACCGAAAACGACAGCACGATTGAAAGAAAGGTTTCACAAGGAGATTGCTCCGGCCCTGGCGAAAGAGCTGGGCTTGACCAATCCCATGGCGGTGCCGCGTCTGCACAAGATCGTGGTGAACATGGGCGTGGGTGAAGCCACGCAGAACACCAAGATGCTGGACCCGCTGGCCAACGACCTGGGCCAGATCACCGGGCAGAAACCGGTGATCACGCGCGCCAAGAAGTCGATTGCCGCCTTCAAAGTGCGTGAGGGAATGGCGATCGGCGCCATGGTGACCTTGCGTGGCGATCGGATGTACGAGTTCATGGACCGCCTGGTGAATATGGCGCTGCCCCGCGTCCGCGATTTTCGCGGAGTATCCACGAAGTCGTTCGACGGCCGCGGCAACTACACGCTCGGTGTGCGCGACCAGCTGATTTTTCCGGAGATCGATTACGCGAGGGTCGATAAGCTCAAGGGCATGAACGTGACCATCGTGACCACGGCTCGCGACGACAACCAGGCGCGGGCGCTGCTGAAGCATTTAGGGATGCCGTTCAAACAGTAGCGTTGGCGCTTAACAATTGGCCAATCCGCTTGAGCGTGAACGCACCCAGCGGATTCGATAACGACACGAGCGAATATTAGGAAGGGTTGGAAAGCAAAACGCGATTGAAGGTTGGCAATGAGAGCTAGTCGCTGACTGCCAATGGCTAATTGCTTAGGAATATATGGCAACAACAGCGAAGATCGCCAAGACGAACAAGAAGCCGAAGTTCTCCACCCAGCACCGCAACCGCTGCTCCATCTGCGGACGGCCACGCGGATATCTGCGCAAGTTCGGCCTGTGCCGCTTGTGCTTCCGCGGACTGGCGCTAAAGGGTGAAGTGCCTGGGGTTTCGAAGTCGAGTTGGTAAAAAAGGCAGCTATTAGCGCTTAGCCAGAGCTTTACGGCCAAACAAAATTGCCGTCCGGCAGCGAGGTTGGCCTGAAAAGCGAACGGCTTATGGCGCAGAGCAAATAGCTGGTTTGCAGGACGTCACCGCAGGTTTCCCGGCGAGGCCGCGACGAACGGGTGACGATAAGAGGAGATGAAAACAAGATGAGTTTGACCGATCCGGTCGCAGATTTGCTGGCGCGCATCCGCAACGCTATCCATGCCCGTCATCCCAAGCTTGACGTGCCCGCTTCCCGGCTGAAGCTGGAGATCGCGCGCATACTGAAGGAAGAGGGCTACATCGCTAACTTTAAGGCGACGGAAGAAGAGGGCAGGAAAGTTCTGCGCGTTTATCTGAAATACAGCTCCGACAACGCCGCCGCGATCTCCAATTTGCAGCGGATCTCTCGGCCCGGTTGCCGGGTGTACGTGAGCCGCAACGAGATTCCTCGTGTGCTCGGAGGCTTGGGGATCAACATCCTCACCACTCCTCGCGGCGTGATGACCGGACGCCAGGCCCGAAAAGAGGGCGTGGGCGGAGAGATTTTGTGCGAGGTTTGGTGACCGCGGGGCGTGGGTTTGCTAGCTGCTAGGTTCTAGCTGCTAGTAGAGCCTGTGTCGATGCGGTTTTGGCCTGCAGCTAGCCCTAGTGGCGAGCAGCTTGGAAGCAGCGTGGAATTCGGTCTGGCGAAGACCGGAAGGACTCGCTTAAAAGAAGGATTGAGCAATGTCACGTATCGGAAAAAAACCGATCCCGCTCCCCCAGGGAGTGAAGTTTGAAGTCAAAGGGAACACCGTGGTCGTTCAAGGCCCCAAGGGCCAGGTGCAGGCCTATTTGCCGGCCGGCGTAAAGCTCGAACAGGCTGACGGCCACATTCAGGTGACCCGCGAGAACGACGATCGCGCGGCCGTACATGGGTTGGTGCGCGCCTTGGTCTCGAACGCCGTCGAAGGTGTGACCAAAGGATGGTCGAAAGAATTAGAGATCGTGGGCATCGGCTACCGCGCCGAGCTGAAGGGGAAGAGCACGGTCGTGTTCACACTCGGTTACTCGCATCCGATCGAGTATCCGTTGCCTTCCGGCATCACCGCCGCTGTCGATGCTAAGCAGACCCGGTTGACGATCAGCGGCATTGATCGCCAGAAGGTAGGTCAGGTAGCAGCGGAAATGCGCGGTCTGCGTCCCCCGGATCCCTACAAGCAGAAAGGTATCCGCTACCTGGGCGAGAGACTGAAGAAGAAGGTCGGCAAGACGGGAGCCAAATAGATTGGCCAATCCGTAAATCTGGTAATCGAGTAAGTGAAAGCGAAGATGCGGAAGATCGATGCGTTTTTCAGTAACCAGATTCGAAATTTGATCGTGCAGCTGAGGGCTGTACGAAGCAAAGGGTTAAAACATGATTCCTGATATTTCGAAGAACAAGGTTCGGCGGCGGATTCACGAGCGGCTGCGGCGCAGGCTGCAGGGTACGCCGGAGCGTCCGCGGCTGAACGTGTATCGCTCTCTTAATCACATCTATGCGCAGGTCATCGACGATGCCACCGGTAAAACGGTGGTTGCCGCCAGCACCGTCCAGGGCGGCAAAGGCTCCAAGCGCACCGGCGGCAATGTTGCCAGCGCCAAAGACGTCGGCAAGACCATCGCCGAGCGGGCCCAGGAAAAGGGCGTGAAGAAAGTCGTGTTCGACCGCGGCGGATATCTATATCACGGACGAATCAAGGCGCTGGCCGATGCGGCGCGCGCAGCAGGTCTGGAGTTCTAAGCATGACGACGACAGTACTCAAGAAGAAACTCGATGCCGGCAGTTACCAGCTAAAAGACCAGGTGGTTGCCATCAACCGTGTCACCAAGGTGGTCAAGGGCGGCAAGAACATGTCCTTCGCCGCGCTGGTGGTGGTGGGCGATCCCTCTGCAGGCGTGGTCGGATACGGTTCCGGCAAGGCTAAGGAAGTGCCCCAGGCCATCCGCAAAGGCATTGAATCAGCCAAGAAAAACCTGGTCAAGGTGAACCTCACGCAGACCACGATCCCGCACCAGGTGCTCGGCCGCTTCGGTTCGGGCATGGTGCTGCTCAAGCCGGCACCGGAAGGAACCGGTGTGATCGCCGGAGGTGCGGTGCGCGCGGTGATGACGTCGGCGGGCGTGCAGAACGTGCTGACCAAGTCGCTGGGGACCGCCAATCCGCACAACGTGATCAAAGCGACTTTCAACGCTTTGAACAAGCTTCGCGACCGGCAAGAAGTTGCCAACACGCGGGGCAAGTCCATGCAGGAGTTGTAAATGATGACCGCAGCCAAAAAGAAAATCCGGATCCAATACGTCCGCTCCAAGATCTGCACTCCGGTCAAGCACAAGCTGGTGGTCAAAGGTTTGGGCTTTACCCGTCTGAACCAGATCGTTGAGCGCGAAGACACGCCATCGATACGTGGAATGATCGCGAAAGTGCCCCACCTGGTGCAGGTGATCGAGTAGTTCAGTCAATGATTAACAGGGCAACCGAGTAGCCGAGCAGCTAAAATAGAAGCTCGACTGCGATTAAGGGAACAAACAGTGCCAACCAATCTTTCAACGTTACGGCCGCCCAAAGGCGCAACTGCCAACCGCAAGCGGGTTGGCCGGGGCATGGGCAGTGGCATGGGCAAGACCTCCACGCGCGGCCATAAAGGCCAGGGATCCCGCTCGGGATCGCGGCTGTTGCGCGGGTTTGAGGGCGGACAGATGCCTCTGCATCGCCGTCTGCCCAAGCGGGGCTTCACCAACATCTTCCGCGTCGAGTACCGGATCATCAACCTGGACCGGCTGGCGCAGCTGGGCGAGAAGAACATCACGCAAGAGCTGCTGGTAAAGCAGGGCCTGGCAGGAAAGAATGACCTGATCAAAATCCTGGGCGACGGAGAGCTCAAAGCGGCACTGCGTGTGCAGGCGCATAAGTTCTCCAAGTCGGCCGAAGACAAGATCACCAAGGCGGGCGGCAAGGCGGAATTGTTGGGCGCCGCAGCTCCCCTAGCAGAACCCAAGCAGGATAAAAAGACCAACAAGAAGTGATGGCAATGGCTGGAAACCTGGCAATTTTCGACAAACTGGGAAATATCTTTCGCGTCCCCGATCTGCGCAAGCGCGTACTGTTCACGCTAGCGATGTTGGCGGTGTACCGCCTGGGTTCGCACATCCCTACGCCTGGCGTAAACGGCGACCAACTGCAGAAAATGTTCGAGTCGCAGAGTGGCGGCCTGCTCGGGTTTTACGACCTGTTCAGCGGAGGCAACCTGCGCCGGTTCACGATTTTCGCCCTGGGCATCATGCCCTACATTACGGCGTCCATTATTTTGCAATTGCTGACCGTGGTGTACGAGCCTCTGGCCCGGCTGCAAAAGGAAGGCGAGCTGGGGCGCAAGAAGATCACGCAGTGGACCCGCTACCTGACCTTTGTCCTCTCGGCGCTGCAGAGTTTGGGAATCGCCTGGGGTCTGCAGTCGCAGCCCGGTCTGGTCAACTCTCCTGGATGGGGCTTTGTCTTGATGACCTTGGTCACGCTCACCACCGGCAGCGTGTTCATCATGTGGCTGGGCGAACAGATCACTGAACGTGGCGTCGGAAACGGCATGTCCCTGCTGATCTTCGCCGGCATTATTGTGGGACTGCCGCGCGCGGTGTCCAATCTTTATACGTTAGCCAGACAGCAGGCGTGGGGCAACTTCACGATCCCCGCCATGGTGCTTTTGGTGGCGATCATGGTCGCCGTGGTGGCGTTCATCGTATTCATGGAGCGCTCGGAACGGCGCATTCCCGTGCAATACGCCAAGCGCGTGGTGGGGCGCCGCATCATGGGCGGACAGTCCACTCACCTTCCCCTGCGCGTGAATTCAGGCGGCGTCATGCCGGTGATCTTTGCGTCTTCGCTATTGAGCATCCCGCAAATGCTGCTGTACTCGGCGGCGTTCAAACCGGGAGGCAGTCTGCATCGCTACTTTGGCGGATTGCTGGACCAGCTCAAATGGGGCGAACCGCTCTATACGCTGCTGTACGCCGTGGGTATCGTTTTCTTTGCCTACTTCTACGTCTCCATCGTCTTCAACCCTGCCGACGTGGCAGACAACATGCGCAAGTACGGCGGGTTCATCCCTGGTATTCGTCCCGGACATCGTACCCGCGACTACATCAATGAAGTGCTCACCCGTATTACTCTGGTGGGCGGTTTGTACCTGATTCTGATCTCCTTGATTCCGGAGTGGATGATCGCCGGCATTCACCTCAACCACCTCCCCTGGTGGCTGGGACAACAGGCGTTTGAGAAGCTCCCCAACTGGATGCTGAACGGTCTGGGCGTAACCTTCTACTTCGGCGGCACCTCGTTGCTGATTGTGGTGGGCGTGGCCATGGATACGGTGAACCAGATCGAATCTCAGCTGGTGATGCGACACTACGAAGGCTTCACTTCGAAGCGAGGCCTGGTGAAGGGCAGAAGAGGACGTTGGAGTTAATCTGATGCCCGCCGAGACCTTCACCAAGACAACCGCTGCCCACGTTGTTGCCGTGGGACCGGTGGTGCTGCTGGGCGCTCCGGGAGCCGGAAAAGGTACCCAGGCAAAGCTGATCGCCGCCCGTTACGGGATTCCGCAGATTTCGACGGGCGATATTCTTCGCGACAACGTGGCCCGCGCCACTGAACTGGGCAGGAAGGCCGATGCCGTCATGAAGGCCGGTGGGCTGGTAGCAGACGAGCTGGTGCTGCCCATGGTGGAAGACCGGCTGGGGCAGCCCGATTGCGAGCGTGGGTTGATCCTGGATGGCTTCCCCCGGACGGTGGTCCAGGCGGAATGGCTGGACCAGTATCTGGGTTCCCGGCACTTTGCTGGGCGCACCATGCCGCCGGTTGTTATCAACATCAAGGTTGGTTATAATCAATTGCTGCAACGTCTTACGGGCCGACGTTCTTGTCCCGTCGATGGCCAGATTTATAACATCCATTTCCATCCGCCCCAAAAAGAAGGCGTGTGTGATTCCTGTGGCGCGACGTTAGTGCACCGCAAAGATGATTCGGAAGAGGTCATTTCCAAACGTTGGCGGGAGTACGAAGCCCAGACCCTTCCCTTGGTGGACTATTATCGCCGCCAAGGACGTTTGCGCGAGCTGGATGGGGAGCTGGTCCCGGAAGAGGTGACGGCAAACATGTTTGCCGTCATTGAAGACGCTGTCGTAACGGGCCGGTCATGATCAATTGCCGATCGCATGCGGAACTGGACAAGATGCGGCGCAGCGGTAAAGTCCTGCGCCAGGTGCACGAAGCGGTACGCGCCAGGGTACTGCCCGGCGTTTCTACTATGGACTTGGAGCGGGTTGCCGAGGAGAGGATCAGGGAGCTCGGCGCCAAGCCTGCGTTTAAGGGATATTACGACTATCCGTGCGTGCTGTGCACGTCGGTGAACAACGAGATTATTCACGGCATTCCTTCTGAGAAGAGGATTCTCAAGGAAGGCGACATTCTTTCTATCGACTGCGGCGTAGTGCTGGATGGTTACTACTCCGATGCTGCGGTTACGGTGCCGGTGGGCAAGGCCCTGGCCCCGGAGTTGAAGAAGCTGCTCGATGTGACCGAACAGTCGCTCAAGAATGCCATCCACGAGGTCAAGCTGGGTAAGACCGTGGGCGACATCGGGGCCGCGGTGCAGGAGTATGTGGAAGGCAACGGCTTCAGCGTAGTGCGCGAGTTTGTAGGTCATGGCATTGGCACGCGGATGCACGAAGAGCCGCAAGTTCCGAATTACGGGACGCGTGGTCACGGAGCTCGGCTGCGTGAGGGCATGGTTCTGGCCATCGAACCGATGGTCAACATCGGCAAGCCCGGCGCGCGAGTGTTGGCCGATAAATGGACCGCGGTGACCGAAGACGGAAGTTATAGCGCCCACTTTGAGCATACGGTTGCTGTGACGCGCAACGGGCCGCTGGTGTTGACGGAATAGCTGTTTGGCTGGGTGAGTCCTACTGCCTGGGGTTTGAGCTGCAAGGTGGGCGGAACGAGTCTCGGTATTTCGCGAGGTGCTGGCAGTTACCGGCAGCCTCTGGCGGGACGAGCTGAGTGAGCAAAGTTGAGCCGGTTTGCGAGCGTGATCGAAGCGGGCGCCCGCAGGCGAGAGATCCTGAGGGCGAAGCCTAAAGGAACCAACGAACGGTCCCGCACAGGAGCTTAGTGAGCAAAGAGGACGCGATTGAGGTGATGGCAACGGTGATCGAACCGCTGCCCAATGCCATGTTCCGAGTGGAACTGGAGAACAAACATCAGGTGCTGGCACACGTTTCCGGCAGGATGCGCAAGAATTTCATCCGCATTCTTCCCGGAGACAAGGTCGCGGTGGAGCTCTCGCCGTATGACCTGACGCGGGGACGCATCGTTTACAGATACAAATAAAGCGGGGAAACATGAAGGTTCGGGCATCGGTAAAGAAGATTTGCGATAAGTGCAAGATCGTGCATCGCAAGGGCGTGGTGCGCGTGATTTGCGAGAACTCGAAGCACAAGCAAAGACAGGGATAGAAATAGCCTGGATGGCTCACTGGTGTAACCAGGCTTTCAGCCGGTCTTGAGAGTAATAAGGAGAACACATGGCTCGTATCGCAGGCGTCGATCTTCCGCGCAATAAACACGTGGACATCGCGCTGACATACATTTACGGCATTGGGAACGCGCGTTCCCGGCGGTTGCTGGGCGTCGCCAAGGTTGAGTCCATGAAGAAGGTCCAGGACCTGAACGAGGACGAGGTGAACCGCATCCGTCAGGCCATCGAGGCCGAAGGTGACGTGGAAGGCGATCTCCGCAAAGATACGTCCATGAACATCAAGCGGTTGATCGAAATCGGCTCGTATCGGGGATTCCGGCACCGCCGGAACCTGCCGGTTCGCGGACAGCGCACGCATACCAACGCGCGTACCCGCAAAGGACCGCGCAAGGGGACCGTGGCCCAGAAGAAGAAGTCGACGGCTAAAACCTAGAGATGCGACCACCGTCTCTACGAGAGCAGATTCTAGAGGGATAAAGCATGGCAAAACCAGCAGCAGCGGCACCCGGCGGAGCAGCAGCGCCGACAACAAAAGGCAAGAAGAAGGTTTTCAAGAAGAAAGAGCGGAAGAACGTGCCCCACGGGATCGCCTACATTCAGGCGTCGTTCAACAACACCATCGTGACCATCACCGATGGCGAGGGGCGTACGTTGGCGTGGAAGAGCTCAGGATCTCTGGGTTTCCGTGGCTCGCGCAAAGGAACGCCGTTTGCCGCTCAACAGGCGGCGATGAACGCCGCCAACCAGGCCCGCGACCATGGCGTGCGCTCGCTCGAAGTGCGGGTCAACGGCCCTGGGTCAGGACGCGAGTCGGCGATTCGTGCCCTGGCTTCCGCCGGGCTGGACGTGAAGTCGATTCGCGACGTTACGCCGATTCCGCATAACGGATGCCGGCCGCCGAAGAGACGGCGAGTATGAGCTCAAGTTTTTCCAGATTGAAAATGGAGTAAATCGGGCAATTGCAGACTGATCGCGCAAGATGTTGTTCAATTTGAACCTGCAAATTACCCGATTAGAAATCTTGATTGACCGGATCGGGAAGAAGGGCCCACCGCCTGTAAACCGATCGACACTCGCAGTAGAGGAGAAACATGGCAAGATATAAAGGTGCAGTCTGCCGCCTTTGCCGTCGCGAAGGCATGAAACTATTCCTGAAAGGGGCCAAGTGTTTTACCGATAAGTGCCCCATCGAAAAGCGCAACTTCGCGCCCGGCCAGCACGGCAAAGACCGCAAAGCCAAAGTAGTGGGATACGGCCTTCAGCTTCGCGAGAAGCAGAAGACGAAGCGCATGTACTTCACGCTCGAAACCCAGTTCCGCAACTACTTTGAAAAAGCATTCAAGAAACCGGGCGTGACCGGCGAATACCTGTTGCAGCAGCTGGAGCGGCGGCTCGACAACGTGGTCTACCGCCTGGGCTTCGCGACATCACGGCGCCAGGCGCGGCAGATCGTCCGTCACGGCCACATCAACGTCAACGGCCGCCGGGTGAACATCCCGTCATTTCAGGCCAGCGTTGGTGACGAGATCCAGGTGCGCGAAAAGGCGAAGAAGTTTACGGTAATCGAAGGCGCGCGCGAGTACTCGAGCCATCAGCCAGTGGTTGGTTGGCTGGAAGTGGATCGCGACAACCTCAAGGGCCGCGTGCTGGCCTTGCCGAAACGTGAGGACATCAACGCGCCTGTGAACGAACAATTGATCGTTGAGTTGTACAGTAAGTAAAACTGCTAGCCACTAGCTTCTAGCTGCTAGGGCGGGCCGGTCACGACAGTCGGTATAGCATTCACCGGATCGCGGGGGTTTTCCTCTTGCGATTTCGCTAGTACTAGCGGCTAGAAGCTAGCAGCTAGCCCAATTGACCGCACCAGAACAGCTTTGCGCCACCCGGTGCTTGTGCCCAACGGAGCGGAATTGAAAGGAAGAGTAGAGAAATGGTTCTTTGGAGAGGATTTCAGAAACCCAAGCGTCTCGCGACCGATACCGAGACATTGACCGACAAATACGGCCGCTTTTATGCGCAGCCGTTCGAACGGGGATTCGGTACCACCATCGGCAATGCTCTGCGGCGCGTGCTGCTGTCTTCGATTGAAGGCGCGGCCGTAACCGCGGTCAAAATCGAAGGCGTGCTGCACGAGTTCCAGTCGATTCCGGGCGTGGTGGAAGACGCCACGGACATCATCCTGAACGTGAAGCAGGTTCCGTTCAAGCTCAGCGGCGATGGTCCCAAGGCCATCTACCTGAAGGCTGACCAGGCGGGCGACGTCACCTCCGGCATGATCGAGGCCGATGGCGACGTGGAAGTGCTGGACAAGAACGTTCACATCGCCACCGTCTCGGAAGGCGGCAAGCTGGATATGGAGATGCGCCTGAAGCGCGGGCGCGGCTACGTCTCGGCCGACAAGAACTTTGACGAAGACCTGGGCCTCGGTTTCATTCCCATCGACTCCGTGCACTCGCCAGTGCGCAAGGTCAATTACACCGTGGAAGCGGCTCGTCTGGGGCAGATCACCGATTACGACAAGCTCGACATCGAGATCTGGACCAATCGTTCTATCGCTCCGGCCGACGCTCTCGGCCTGGCGGCCAAGCTGCTCAAAGACCACATGACCATCTTCATCAACTTTGAAGAGGAGCTCGAGACAGAAGCTCGCGGCGAAGACAAACCGCAGATCAAGAACGAAAACCTGAACCGGTCGGTCGAAGAGCTGGAGCTTTCTGTGCGCAGCTACAACTGCCTGAAGAACGCCAACATCCAGACCATCGGCGAGCTGGTGCAGAAAACCGAAGCCGAGATGTTGAAGACCAAGAACTTCGGCCGCAAGTCGCTCAATGAAATCAAGGAAATCCTGGCCTCGATGGGACTCTCGCTGGGCATGAAGATCGACGAACACGGTAACGCCGTGCCTGGGCCCACCAGTCCGCTGGCAACGCCTTCGATGGCGTCGCTGCCGTCGCCGATGGGAGAGCCCGGAGAAGGTCAGGAGTTCTAAAGATCAGGTGATCGGGAGATCGGTGATCGAGGGATCTGATCTCCCGCTGCCCGCTCGGATTTTACTAAGTACCTCACTACCTGCTAAGTACCAAGAACTGGCTGGCCAGCGCGCAGCCAATCGTGAGAAGGGTCAT
The DNA here is from genome assembly GCA_036522035.1 of Terriglobales bacterium. GTDB lineage: Bacteria > Acidobacteriota > Terriglobia > Terriglobales > Acidobacteriaceae > Angelobacter. Next base: position 33,355 of record DATDGP010000075.1, on the reverse strand, counting down.
AAAGGATACTCATCATGCGTCACCGCAGAGCCACGAAGAAGTTAGGACGGAACACCAGCCATCGCCGCGCCTTACTGCGCAATTTGGTGACCTCGCTCATCATGGAAGAGCGCATTGAAACCACGCCGGCAAAGGCCAAGGCGATGCGGCCGCATGTCGAAAAGATGATCACCCTGGGCAAACGCGGTGACCTGGCGGCTCGCCGCCTGGCGCTCGGTTACCTGCTGACGCGCGCCTCAGTCGACCGCTTGTTTGAAACCGTGGCCCCGCGCTTCGGCGATCGCAGCGGCGGCTACTTGCGCATCATCCACAAAGGATGGCGCACGGGCGACGGAGCTGAGACTGTCCTGATCGAGCTGGTGGGCAGCGAAAAGGTGATCGAGGCCAAGCGCGCCAAGCGTGCGGAGACACGCGCCAAGCGCAAGGACGAGATCAAGAAACAGATGGAAGAGGAGCAGGCGGCGGCAACCGCGGAACAAGGCGGCGACGAAGAAGAGAAGAAATAGCCTGCGGGTCCGGAAATTTCAAACGCGCCCCCGGGGGCGCGTTTTTATTGTCTCGTCATTTCTCTATAGGTGTATTTTCTCGCGAGGCCGTCTTGCTGGCCGCAGTGCAAGAGGGCAATTGCTCGGGATAATAGAGGTTGGTCTTCCGGTGGGCCAGCGCGGCGGCTCCTTGCAGACGGACTTTCAGCTTGTGGTGTTTGGAGACTCCCTCCGGAGCCTGGATTCCCAGCATGTATCCTTCCCAGGCGAAGGAAAACTCGCGGGCGCTGAACATGGTGAAGATCCCACCGGTCATGCCGCTCATTTTCTCGACGAACTGAATCAGCGGCTCGGGCGAGGTCCAGGTGAAATTGCCGCTGACGTGGCTGGGTGTCCGGCGTAGTGCCACGAATAACCGGGTTCCACTTTTCACATATTCCTTTTGTACTTCTACGCCGGAATGCTCGCTGCCTTCGTCGTAACCGTCAGTGATCACCAGCACCGAGTCCCCGGGTTGGTGGGTCCCAAACAGCGCCAGCGCGTCATGCAAAGCGTTGTACAGATGGACCTCTTTCCCGAGGGTCGGCTCATCTTCGGCGATGCCGCTGATCGCCAGCGCGCGCGACTTCGGGTCGGTGATGAATCCCTGGGTGAACGCGGCCCGTTTCACGAACACGCCGAAAGCTACCGGCTTTCCTTCGGGCGCTTGCCGGGCCATCTTTGTGGCCAGAGCGACGACGTCGTCGATCCTGTCGTTGTTGGTATCGTCGGTCTGCAGCAAGACGACCAGTCGGTCGGTGAACTTCTCGGTGGCGCTGACCACGGCCGCATCCCGTTTGCCCAGCAGGACTTGAAAGTCCCCGGCGTTCAGATCCTGGATGTCATCACCGGTCTTACGATCGAAAGCCGATACCACTACGTAACTGGTGCACTCCTGCCCCATCGCCGGCGCGGTGAGGAAACACGAGCCCGTCACAAGGCCCACCAGGCCGGAAACAGCGCCTGCAACCCGAAGCCAGCTCCTTAATTGCTTGGAAAAATACGTGTCGCCGCGTGAACGCGCGGGACGGTGGCTCCCTGGAAATATCCTGAGTTCCCTATACATGCGCGGCTTTGTCCCCCGTGAAGCCCAACATCTTACCGGAAGCGAAAAGCCCGAACGAAGAAAAGATCATCAAAATAGGAGCAGTCTTCGCCGGTCTTCTTCTATGCCCGACTACGTTAAACTCCCCATCGGTAATGATGCTCCGAAGCGCGTGAACGTTGTCATTGAAATCCCCAAGGACTCGCTGAACAAGTACGAGTACGACAAGCAACTGCAAGTCTTTAGGCTGGATCGCACTCTCTTCTCGCCAGTGCACTATCCGGGCGACTACGGGTTCATCCCGCGGACCTTGAGCCTCGATGGTGATCCTCTCGACGTTCTGGTTCTCGTCGAAGCGCCCAGTTTTCCGGGCTGCTTCATGGAGGTGCGGCCCATCGGTGTGCTACGCATGATCGATCAAGGAAAAAAGGACGCAAAGATCCTCGCGGTGGCGGAGAGCGATCCGCTCTATCGCGAGATCCACGATTGCGACCAAGTCTTTCCGCATCAACTGCGTGAGATTGAGCACTTCTTTGCGATCTATAAAGATCTCGAAGGCAAGAAGACCGAGCTTGCGGGATGGGGCAACGCCGAAGTCGCGCGACAGATCATTGTCGACGGGCAGAAGCGGTTTGTATAAGCAAACCAGCAATTGTCAATGCAATTGGCAGTCAACCAAGATACGCGGATGGCGAGCACGTCTTGATCGGGCAAGCGAGTCGGATTTAGCAAAGTGGGCGCTCATCGCTGGTGGGTAACTGGTAATTGCTCTCTTTTCCACACTCATCCACACCGCTTGCACCAGGTTGCGGCATTGACCCATCAGCCTGTGGCGGGTAGAGTCGAATTCATCAGTTGTTGATCTGATGAATTCTCTCTTTGCCGATCCCAAGCCCAAGAGATCTGAAAGAGTTGAGTCTCCAGCCGAGGTCAGGGTTCAGCCGATGACAAAACCATGTGGGAACCACCCAAGCAACGCTGCAGAAGCTCGCTGAAGACCGGTAAGAACCGGAAAATAGGCAACTTAGTGCAGCCGCCGGCGCATCTGAAAATAATATACAATATATTGTGCCTGCCTCTTGACAGGCCCCATATACAGGAGTAACTTTCCAACACTTGCTCCGCGGTAGGAAGTGCCGCAGGAGCCAAACGAAGTAAAAAGCTCCGGAACAGAGGTGGGCCGGAGAACAGCAATCGCGGTGATCTTACACAAAGAATGTTCGTCACGCCCGCCGGCCCTGGCGGAGCGATGGACGTTTTGGGGTGGCTTATGGAGATGAATTGGTCACGCTGGTTCCGTTGCGAGTCGAGCTTTGGACTGCTGTTGGTGCCGTCGCAGGCCGGGATTTACGCTTTGGCGGAGGAGATGATCCAGCCTTCCGGGCCATACTCGCGGAGAATGCTGGCCGTCTTTGAAGTCGATGAGACCGAAGACCTGGCAAGGGCTCTGAACCGCTTGTTTACCGCCGCTAGTCCCTGGCGCCAGCGGCTCGCGGAAGGCCGCTGCTACCTACGCTATGCCGTTGCTGATAACGCGGATGAACGTCGCGGCGCCGCCGCAGCGCTCAAGAACTGGCTGCACTCGCAGCGCGAGATCGCAGGACAGATCTTTGATCCCGCGGCTCTGGCCGCAAGTATGACTGATCCCCCGGCCGAGCCGGCTACGGTCAGCGAGCGCGCGGTCGAGCGCGTGAGCAAAACCAGGGAGTACGCAAAAGTCTTCCCTGCAGGATTCTAGACGGGCGATTGGGTCGTACATCAGCGTCGATCAAGGCACCCCCCCGGCGATTTTTGGCAATCATGGCAAATCTGGCAGTTGATCGCGTTGAACGGCGTCGGTTCGGCGAGAGAAAAAGCAGGAATGATGATGCTTACTAGAGGGAATTGAAGATGGCGGATTTGACAACCAAGACCTCGTCCACGCAAGCCACCCGGTCTACTAGCACACAGAAGAGGGCGCCGGGCTTGAAGATCGCCCGCCACTTCACCCGCCCCGGCGTCTCGCCCTACGACGAAGTGGAGTGGGAGCTGCGAACTGCGTCAATCACGGACGCCAAGGGCAAAAGCATCTTCGAGCAGCGTAACGTCGAGTCACCCAAAGACTGGTCCATGACCGCCATCAACATCGTGGCCAGCAAGTACCTTCACGGGACGCTCGGCACCGCGCAGCGCGAGACCGGCGTGCGCCAGCTTATCGAGCGCGTAGCTGAGACCATCCGCGACTGGGGCTGGCACCAGGGTTACTTCGTCACCGAAGAGGATCGCGACGCTTTTCACGACGAGCTGGTCCACATCCTGATTCAGCAGAAGGCCAGCTTCAATTCCCCGGTGTGGTTCAACGTCGGCTGCGACCGCTTGGATCCGAAGTCGGACGCACAGAATTGGCATTGGAAGGCAGAGACCGGGCAGGCTGAGTTCTCCACCACCGGCTATAAGAATCCCCAGTGCTCGGCTTGTTTCATCAACTCGGTGAGAGACTCGCTCGATTCCATCCTCACGCTCGCAAAGACCGAAGGCATGTTGTTCAAGTGGGGCAGCGGTACCGGAACCAACCTCTCTCCGCTGCGCGGTTCCACCGAAGAACTCTCGGGCGGCGGTCAGGCCTCTGGCCCCTTGAGCTTCATGAAGGGCTTTGACGCTTTTGCCGGTGTTATTAAGTCTGGGGGCAAGACGCGCCGGGCCGCCAAAATGGTGATCCTCAACGTCGACCACCCGGACATCGTGGACTTCATCGAGTGCAAAGCGAAGGAAGAGGCCAAAGCGTGGGCGCTGGTTGAAGCCGGTTATGACGGTTCCGGTCCAGATTCTGAAGCCTACAGCTCCATCTTCTTTCAGAACGCCAACAACTCCGTGCGCGTGACCGACGAGTTCATGAACGCCGTGGAGCGCGACGGCGAGTTTTCCACGCTGACCGTCAAAGAACCGCGGCAGCCGATGCAGAAGTACAAGGCGCGTGATCTGCTAGGCAAGATCTCGGAAGCCACTTGGCAGTGCGGCGATCCCGGAATGCAGTACGATACCACCATCAACCGCTGGCATACGTCGAAGAATACAGCGCGCATCAACGCTTCCAATCCGTGCTCGGAGTACATGTTTCTGGACGACTCGGCATGTAACCTGGCATCGCTGAACCTGATAAAGTTCATGAAAGCGGGCGGAGACTTTGACGTCCCCGCGTATCGGCACGCCGTCGACGTGATGATCACCGCGCAGGAGATTCTGGTCGATAACGCCGGCTACCCGACGGAATCGATCGCGCGCAACTCGCACGACTACCGTCCTTTGGGGCTGGGCTATGCCAATCTTGGCGCGCTGCTGATGGCCTCCGGGCTGCCCTACGATTCGCCCGAAGGCCGCGACTACGCTGCGTGCGTTACCGCTATCATGTGCGGCGAGGCGTACTTGCAGTCGGCGCGGATCGCGGAACAATGCCCTGGGCTACAGCCGGCAACGCAAAGGGTTTCGCCACAGGACGTCACCGGCGGCGCCTGTCCCGGGTGGTACGTGAACCGCGAGCCTTTCCTCGACGTGATTCGCATGCACCGGGCGTCGGTGAACCGCGTCAATCACAAAGACGTGATCCCGGCCGGTCTGATCGAAGGCGCCAAGCAATGCTGGGATGAGGCTCTCGGCCTTGGTGAGCGCGTCGGCTATCGCAACGCACAGGTTACTGTACTTGCGCCCACCGGCACGATCGGCTTCATGATGGATTGCGACACCACCGGTGTCGAGCCTGACCTGGCACTGGTGAAGTACAAGAAGCTGGTTGGCGGCGGGATGATCAAGATTGTCAACCAGACCGTGCCTCAGGCGTTGTGGAAACTGGGCTACACACCGGAGCAGGTCGATTCGATTGTAGGCTACATCGACTCCACCGGCACTATTGAGGGCGCGCCCGGCGTCCGCGACGAACATCTTCCGGTTTTCGATTGCAGCTTCAAGCCGCAGAAAGGCACGCGCAGCATCCACTACATGGGCCACGTGCAGATGATGGCGGCAGCCCAGCCCTTCATCTCCGGCGCCATTTCGAAGACCGTGAACCTGCCCGAAGCGGCCACGGTCGAGGACATCATGGACGCCTACATCCAGTCGTGGAAGATGGGTCTGAAAGCCGTGGCCATCTATCGCGACGGATCGAAAAAGGCGCAACCGCTCATGGCCGCGGCCAAGAAAGAAGAAGCGGCCCGCCGTGGCACCCGCGACGAGAAGATCCGGGTGAGCGCCGAAGACCTGGCTTGGGCAGCGCTATCGGCCGAACAGAAGTCCTTTCTGCTTGAAGTCGCCCGCATAGTCAGTTCAGGTGCGGCGAATGCGGGTACGGCGAGTGCGCTCAAGGAACAACACGGCGCGGTGATCGACGCGGTTCGACGCCTCATCGGTCCCACCAAGGAAGACCAGCAGTCAGCGCCGCCCAAGGCCCTGCGTCACCGCCTGCCCGGCGAGCGGGCCTCGGTTACGCACAAGTTTTCGATCGCCGGCCATGAAGGCTATATCACCGTCGGCCTATACAAAGACGGCACCCCCGGCGAACTCTTCATCCGCATGGCCAAAGAAGGCTCTACCGTCGCTGGCCTGATGGACTCCTTCGCCCTGGCCGTCTCGATGGCGCTCCAGCACGGTGTGCCCTTGCGCCTTCTGTGCGAAAAGTTCACCCACACTCGCTTTGAGCCCTCCGGGTTCACCGGCAACCCGGAGATCCCTATCGCCAAGTCGATGATGGACTACATCTTCCGGTGGCTTGAGATCCGCTTCGTCACCGGGAAACAGTATCCGCTGTTCAAGGAGCTGACAGCGCCGCAGGGAGCAGTCAACGCTCAGCCGCCGGTCCTCACCGAGCAGCCCCCGGACGACAAAGGAATGGGATACAGCTCGGCTCCGCAAGGGGGTTTGGCTAATGGTCAAGTGCTAAGTGCTAAAGGCTACGATCCGGGGAGTCCGCACCTCGAGGACCGAGGCATCTTCCATGCTGCCGACGCCATGAAGGATCTCGTGGACATGGGCGATGCTCCGAGTTGCCATCTCTGCGGCGCCATCATGACCAGGAATGGCAGTTGCTACAGATGTATGAGTTGTGGAAGCACGAGTGGGTGCAGTTAGTTTGCTTCCGCTTTGTAGGATGCCTATCCCACCGCAGAGCGGCGATGGCCGCACTTGGAGCATGCCGCTAGAAACAATAGCGCCGATGCGGCTACAAATCGAGCGACGGAAAACAAGCTACGGAAGGCGAAGGGGCGATCAGCAGCCGATGGAGTAATGGTCATATAGGGCGCAGGTAGGCAATCGCCAACCACCCTTGTCCGCCGCCGGCCTCAATCATCGAGTGCCAGTGGGAGCTCGGCATCGTTTACACTCATCCTCATTCCTAGGAGTTCGGAGATCTAGGCCGAAATCGCGGACGTGCAGTAGGCGCAGCGATGTGCCGCGATTGGAATGGTGAAAAGGCACTCCGGGCACTGCTTGGTCGTAGGATCGGCGGGAGCGGCGCCGCGCGCCGTAAGCTTCTTAAAGGCATTCATCGGAGCGACGATGAAGAAGTACACCGCGATCGCAATCAGCAGAAAGCTGATGAGGGCGTTGAGAAACGAGCCGTAGGCAAGGGTCGATCCGTTGATGGTCAGGCTCAAGGCCGAGAAGTCGGGCTTGCCGAAAATCGCGGCAATCAGAGGCGTGATGATGTTGGAGACCAGCGAACTGACCAACGCGCCGAACGCGGCGCCCATCACCACGGCTACGGCGAGGTCCACAACGTTGCCCCGCATGATGAACTCACGAAATCCTTTGAGCATGATTCCTCCTCAATTGGTTCGCTTCATTCTAACGATTGTGCCTCGCTAAAGGGGCCCTTACTTAAGAGACAGATCGGTGATGGGGACGGCTGCGAGAGCACGCGAGGGACGTGGGGCTTGCCGGGAACGCCATCCGCACGGATTTAGCGCACGACAATTGTCCGGTTGGCCCAGGCGCGTTCGGCACCAGCAAGGTCGCCTTCGGTATAGGTCATCAATTGCGCGGTGGTAGAATCGGACACACGCGCCAACAACCAGCAGCCGGCTAGGAGATAACGAAGCTCGAGCCATGCAGCGCAAGAGAGTCATCATCCTTCTTCTGTCCGGAGCTTTTGGCGCGGTGATCGGCGCCGTGGCGACGGGTTTTCGCGGCCATTCTGCAAAAATCGCCGTCTTCAAGCTTGACGACGGGCTTCTGGCCCGATGGTGGTTCCTGGCGGCGGCCCTTCTCGGCCTAGTCGTTTTCAGCGCTTACTGGGAGGTTGCGGCGAAAGGGGCTGCGGCAGCGAAGAGTTCGGAGTCGCGGGTATCGCGCGCGCTTCATGTCACGCTGACCAACGCGGCAGTCCTCATGGAGATCGCGCCCGTTCGCGGCCTAGGACGGTTCGTGCCGGTCTCGGTGGCGATCCTCTCGGCAGGGCTGGCCGTGGAATGGGTGGGGGTGTTTTTCGCGATCTGGGCACGGCGCCACCTGGGGCGAAACTGGAGCGGAGAGATCAGCATCAAGGTGGACCACGAGTTGATCCGGACGGGACCCTATCGATGGTTGCGGCATCCCATCTACACCGGAATTCTCACGATGTATCTGGGCGTGGTTCTGGTGACCGGCGAGTGGCTGGCAATCGCCGGCTTTGCCATGGTCCTGTTTGCCTATTGGCGAAAGATTCGCCTCGAAGAGGCGAACCTCACCGTTGCTTTTGGCGCCCACTATGACGCGTATCGTCGCAATAGCTGGGCGGTGGTGCCGTGGGTGTTCTGAGCGGTTGTTGAAGCCATCCTTGGCGGCGTTAACGTCGGTCCGGAAGCAAGTTATTTTAGGGCAAGATCTGAATACTCAGCATGCTTCGCCAGATAAGCGGCTACGCTGGGGCAGACCACGTCTACTTGGACCCGATGTTCGCGGGCCCAATCCAGCGCCGACTTCGCTAGCACCGATGCCAGTCCCTTGCCGCGAAGCGCATGGGGCACCTCCGTGTGGATCAGTTGAAGAATCTTGCCGGCCAGCTTGTATTCCAAATAGGCGAAATGACCGTCCTGCTCGAGCTCAAAGCGACCGCTGATGACCGCGACCGGTGGTTTGTTCGTCTTGTGAAACATGCTAGAACCGCCCGAAAGACTCCGAACTTCAATCGCCGGTGGGGATGATGCCTTTGTTCTCGACCATCAGGATGACGCTGCGCTGCGGCGCTCGAGTGCGATGCATCACGCCCTTGGGCACCACGAAGCCCTGACGCGGATCGAGTTCCACCGTGCGACCTTCGAGGTCGATCATCAGCCGCCCTTCTACGACATAAAAAAATTCGTCATCGCGATCGTGCTTGTGCCAGTGGTATTCACCTTCGATCACCGCCATCCGCACGACGGATTCGTTGACCTGGCAGAGTGTCTGGTTGAACCATTTGTGAGTGCATTCGTCGGCGATGGCCTTTTCGTCGATGACCTCGAGCGGCTGGTACTGAATGTTCAAGCGCGTGACGTAAGGATAAGTGGGACTACTCATGGCTCGGGAACCTTTCCGGCGCACGGGCGCCTGGGGGCTTACTCCCTCGTCTTAGACGCGCCAGGGGCGGCATGAGTTTCAGCGAATTGAGCTTGTTCTGCACTCGGCTGCACGTCTACAAGCCTCATCCACAACTCGACGCGGATGACAACAGAGGGATAGCTTGCGAGCGGCGAGGGGCCGTGCAGGTCACGATTTGACCTAATCGCTAACCTTGTGTCCAGGTTCCGGCTCCCCGCCCCAGTCGTACCGGCTCACTGGGATCAACCGCAAGACGCCAAAGGCTAGGGTCTGGTGTTTTGGGCGGTATGATGGAGGGCATGTTAAGGAAAATCGTGGTAGTCGCCATTTTTCTTTTGTCGATGGCCGCCAGCGCCTGTGCGGCGGGCAGCCCTTGCCAGGTTGCGCTTCTAAGTGGGGAAGCGAATGGGGGTACCATCAGCCTCACCTTTAGGAACTTGGCCAGGGTTCCAATCCGGCGCCTGGACTTTAGTTGTCGCCTGACGCGTGCTCAGTCCAGTAAGATCCAGCCGCCGCAGTGCGTGGAGCCAAACGCGTCGTTTCTCCCGCAATCTGTCTATACGGTGCATTATGCCTACTCCCGAGGGACGCGAGGGCCGGTGGTGGTTTCGGTGAGAAGGGTGCTGTTCTCAGACGGGCACACCTGGCAACCCACCCGGGCGCTAGGCTGCCGGGTTTTGACTGTCCAGCTACCGGGCAGCAAGCCGAACGGTAAGAATGGGACGAAAGGCGAGAGGGCCGACGCACCTGGTGGTTCGGCTCGGCCGGAGTTCGCGGTCAAGAGTTAGGATGAACAACATGATTGGACTTCCTCAGCGCACCGAAGCCGCCCAGTACTATCACCAGTACATCGATCGGATCGTTAATCCTGATGTTACGGCCGAGCTGAGGCTGCAACTGGACGAGACCGTGGCGATCCTCAACCGCGTTTCCGAGGAGAAATCGCTCTACCGCTACGCGCCTGACAAATGGAGCATACGTCAGATGTGGAGCCATGTGAATGATGCCGAGAGAGTCTTCGTTTTCCGCGCCCTCTGGTTCGCGCGTGGGATGGAGACTCCGCTGCCCAGCTTCGATCAGGATGTGGTGGTGACTGGAGCAGGGGCCAATGGGCGGGATTGGTCGCGACACGTCGAAGAGTTCCAGAACATCCGCTTGTCGACGATCGCCTTCTTCCGCAACTTGCCAGCGGACGCCTGGAAGAGAACAGGCACCGCCAGCGGTTGCACTTTCACGGTCCACGCTCTGGCCTACATTACCGCGGGCCATGTGGATCATCATCTGGGAATCCTGCGGAGTCGCTACCTCTAAGCAAATGCCTAGGTCAATCAGAGCAGGGAAACGATCGCGAACAGCGGCGATGCGGAAGGCCACTCCTGGTGCTAGTGTGACTGGAGGCTGGAGATGAAGTTTGCGAAGGTCGTTTTTTGGTGTGCAGGCGTATGGGGCGTGCTGGTGCTAACGCCCTTGTGGTTCCTCTTCGATCGCATCGGCCGGCAATATCCGCCAGCGGTCACGCATCCGGATTTCTACTACGGCTTCCTGGGTGTGGCTCTGGCCTGGCAAATCGTGTTTCTGGTGATCGCCTCTGATCCTCGACGCTTTCGCCTGGTGATGATTCCCGCCATCCTCGAAAAAGTGACCTACGGAGCTGTGCTCGTCGTTCTGCACTTTCAAGGGCGCGTCAATCGGGCGCAGATGCCTTTTGCCACCATTGATCTGCTGTTCGCAATTCTATTCTTGACAGCCTTCTTCAAGACGCGTGTGCCTCTTCGGATTCAGGCTCGCTGAAGAAATTTAGCAGCTGCGAGGTTAAATACTCGGGCTGCTCTTCGGGAATCCAGTGGCCGCAGCGCTCGATCACGCCTCCGCGTACATTCTCTGCGAGCAGCTTCATAGACGCGAGCGGCATTCCGCGGAAGCCGCGCTCGCCACCAAGAGCCAGCACCGGCATCTTGAGTTTTGTCCTGGCATTCCCCTGGTTGTGCTCAGCATCAGTGAAAATGGCGCGATAGTACTCGAAACCGGCGCGCAACGCTCCCGGCGCACAGTAACAGCGAACGTATTCGTCGATGGCTTGTTCGGTGATGGCGCCTGGATTGTAAGCGGTGCGATAAAACCAGGTGAGGTAAGTGCGCTCACGCCCCGTAACCAGCGCTTCGGGGAGATCGCGAACCGTAGTGAAACTGGATGTGCCATATGTTGCGCGGACGAAATGCCAGCGCCTCTTCCAGCCCTGCACCGGGAATGCCGACGTCGAGAATCACCAGCTTGCGTACGTCCTTTGGATGCGCGCACGCGTAAGCGTAAGCCACAGGTCCGCCCCAGTCGTGTCCAACGAGATAGATGGGCGCCAACCCGAGATGACACACCAACGCATAGATGTCAACGGCGATAGTGCGCTTGTCGTAACCTGTAACGGGCCTGGAAGAGTCGCCAAGCCCGCGCAGATCGGGAGCGATCACCGTATAGCGCTCCGCCAACGCGGGAATAATCTTGCGCCATTCGTACCAGGTCTGCGGCCAACCGTGCAGCAACACCACAGGATCGCCCCGCCCGGCGATCACGTAATGCAGAAGCACGTCATTCACTCTGGCGGTGTGATGTTCCACCTCTGGCTGAGTCATGCGCTCTCCTTCGCCAGCCGATGGTATAACAGAGCCGCCCAACCCCGCACCGCAATCGGTTCGGCGACGCCTATTGTTGTCTGACAAACACCACGGTCTCGCTGAATGAGCCTTTGTTGCCGGTACTATCGCGCTGGATAGTGATCGTCTTTCCGTCGGGCGACAAGCTAATCTTCTCCGTGATGGGAGTGCCGTCTGCCATGGTACCTTGTCCCGTGTATTCGCGATCCGAGACCCGGCTCAGGCTCATGCGCGCGCCTTCGAATCCATTGACTGCGACAGGATAGGTCTGGCCATCGGCTTTGCCGTCAAAGCTTTCCAGCAGCGGTTTGCCTTCCGCGTCCGTGCCGGACACCGTGTACCGGATTGGACCTTGGTTCAACGATTCAATTTGGACGGTCTCTTGCTGGGGGGCTGGATTGTGAAAATGCGACTGGCTGGCATCGAGCTTCCATGTGCCTACCCAAGGATCGGCGACAGACTGAGTGTTCTGAGCGGAAATCGCGATCGTGAATCCCAGTGTCAGAACCAGCAGGGCGATCTTCTTCATATTGCCTCCATCATGGCTACAGGGTCTTGGCTTGCTTGGTTTCCACTGTTCTTAAAGATGTTAGAGAACGCCAGAATGATGGCCGCCTGGTTCTTGGCGAGATCACGGTGCCGGCCATTTGTGGGAACATCCCGCCGGAGCAGGGTGTCCAATCCCCCAGCGCGCACAATCAACATGGCCGGCTGCCGTCGAGGACCGGCGGATGGAGAATGAAATATGTCCATAGCAGTGCGCGCGCGCGGAAACGCGAGTGCCGAAATCAACGTCACTCCGTTGATCGACGTTTTGCTGGTGCTGCCTGATCATCTTCATGGTGGTACTCCCGCAGCATCATCGAGGCGAGTTCGCGGAGATTCCCCTGCCGAGCCATCAACCCAAGCCAACTGAGCCGGAGCACCCCATCGTGCTTCAACTATTGGTCTCCAGCGATGGCACGCTGCCCACGCTCAAAATCAATAGCCAGGCTGTTGCGTGGGAGGACCTGGAGGGGAGGCTTAAGGAGATCTTTCAACCGCGCTTTGAGAGAGTGGCGTTCCTGAAAGGCGATCCAGAAGTCGACTTTCAATATGTCGCGGACGCGCTGGATATTGCTCGTCAAGCCGGAGTCGATCGCATCGGATTGATGGATGCGGATTCCGCGGAGACGAAAGACATGAACATGGGCGAGCTGAAACGTTAGCGCACGTGGCCATTGCCGCTGGCTTTGTCACGCGCGCGCAAAGTCAGTTCGACTCTTGGGATGGTCGAGCGGTAGTATTCGATCAGAGTCACGATCCGTTCCGCTTCCGATTTCATCTCCAACAGGCTCTGCTTGAAGTCCAGATCGACCGGGAGTTCGTGCGCCAGCTGAAAGGAGAGCGACTCATATTTTTTCTCGAACTCAACGGGCTGCCCCAGTACTTCAAACAGTTGCTGGTGCAGCTGGACCACGGTTTCGGTTTCGCTTTTGGTGACCTGCGAGGGCTCGTCCTCAAAGAACAAGACCTCGCCGCGCAGGAAGGATCGTTCCTGGTTCAACTCTTCGATCTCAAAACGCTGCCGGCCCTCGATGACGATGTCAAACCGTCCATCTTCGTACTGCTTGGGTATACTGAGAATCACAGCCGTGCAACCGATTTCTGCGAGCGCGCTCTCCCGAGTGCGAACCATCCCGAAAGCCTTCTTTTCCGAGATGCACTCGCTGATCAACTCGCGGTATCTTGGCTCGAAGATGTGCAGGGGCAGGGGAGCGCCGGGGAAAAGAACGACGTCGAGTGGGAATAGCGCGATCAGACTCACTCGTTCATTCTATATCTTTCTTCCGTTGCCGCCGTGCTGGCGGCTTTGCGAGTCTGGGCACACAGTAGCCGCATGAGCTTAGCTAGGGCCGGATCCTGCGGCTTGACTCGGGAGGCCGGAAGCACTAGAAAGCATGCTATGCAACTTCAGGATAAAGTAGCCGTGGTTACCGGCGCCTCGATGGGGATCGGAGAGGCGGTCGCGAAGCTGTTCCTCCAAGAAGGCGCGAAGCTTGTCCTCTGCTCGCGCAGCCTGGCGCGGACCAAAGCTGCCGCAGACCGGCTTGGCGCCGGAGACCGCGCCCTCAGCCTGGCCTGCGATGTCAGCCGTCGCGACCAGGTAGAAGCGCTGGCCGAAGCGGCGCTCGGGCGTTTCCAAAGAATCGATATCTGGGTCAACAATGCGGGCTTCGGTCTGAACGACTCGGTCGAGAAGACGGACATGGTGCAGCTGCGCCAGATGTTTGACACCAACTTCTTCGGAATGATGGAGTGCATGCAAGTTGCAATCCCCATCATGCGACGGCAAGGTGGCGGCGACATCGTGAATATTTCTTCCGTGTCTGGACACATTTCGACTCCGTATATGGGCGGCTACGGTGCGACCAAACATGCCATGCAAGCGATCGGCATGGCGGCCCGCCAGGAGCTGAAGGGACATAACATCAATGTGGTCACAGTATGTCCAGGCTACATCGCTACGGATTTCTCGAAGAACATGAGTAAGGGCAGCCAGCCGCAGCGCGTCGGCGGCGCGGTCCGCTATGCGGTGGGCCCGGACGTAGTGGCCAAAGACACCCTCAAGGCGGTTCTCGCAGGTAAGCGTCAGGCCATGACGCCGTGGTTTTACTGGATCTTAGTCAAGATGTACCAGAATGCGCCGGGCTTCGTCGAAACGAGAATCCGCAAGGCTCTGAAGCCGACGTCTCAAACGCTAGCGGAGGCGGCGGCAAAACAGGAGTGAAGAATAATTCCTGTCAGATAGGGCCCCCTGGTTCGGCTAGGGGACGACCGCGGGATGGTCCTGGAGTTGGTTGTTGAAGGAGCATCGCAGCCAGATAAAGGCCCGAGTGAGGACCAACCGTGAATTCCACCGGGCTTGAAGTCTTCAATCCACGGAAAGACCGCCTGACCCAGCTTCTGTCGCCAGAGGATTGCGATCACCAGAGAAAGAGCCTTCCCGATTGCCTGCCAGAAATCGTCATCGAGAATCGGCTTTGATGCGAATTCTTGCGGAGGGGATCATCAAGGTCTCGGCACCCAGGAACGTCTATGCGAGCTCGTCCAGCATCGCCGACATTTCTCGCAAAGCGTGCTGATTGCCGGCGCGCTTGGCGGCGACGATCCCGTTTTCAAGCATCTGCTTGGCGTCCGCGGTTCGTCCTGTACGTTCCAGCGTCTGGGCGGCCATGAAATAGCCGTTCGTGTAGTCAGGATGCAGTTCCAGAAGCTTGCGATACTGGTCAAGCGCGGTTTCAGTTTGGCCCAGGCGGGAGTACTCCATGGCCAAGCCGTAACGGGCGAAAGCGTCACCCGGGTTCTGTTCGAGAAACTCGAGGAGCAGGTTCAGTCGGTTGGTGTCTTCCATGACTGAAAAATTCTACACAATCGAGCGCAAGGGAACTAAGATGAAATCACCGTGTGCTGTCCTTACTTTTTCCCGCTGGAACGAACCCGCGAGATCGCTTGGCCTTTTCCCCATCGCCTTCCGTTGAGATGCGGCTTCCACGGCACCTGCCGCTCTGGGGAAGATGAGTTTGTCCCCGACAATCGAACGGTCCGCGATTATTGCAATCTTGGCCATGCTCGTGACTGTACGCGTTTGCCGTCGTCGCGGACCGCTGACTCAGTTCGCCTAATCGTAGTTCAGGACACCGGAGTCAGGATTGTCATGCTGTACGTTTACGACCTTGGCCATGCGCCCGGCGCTCACGGAGAGATTGCGTACGATTGCGCGGCGGGCCGTTGGATTTCCACCGTCGATGACCCATGTGTACAGCGCCAGGCCGAGTGCTATCTCCGTGTTTACCTGGATCAGCGGCCCCGGGCTTTGTCTTCGACCTGAGCGCCGTACCGGGAGAACCGACAGCTCGAGGACGGCGCTCCTGGTGCGATCCAGCAACCCTGCCTCGCTTAAGGCTGTAGAATCTTTGCTATATGCCAGCCAACGAACGCGATAGTCTGGCGCCGCGGGCGGCCAAAGAATCACAATCGCAGATGGCCGAAGTAGTCCTGCCCAACGACGCCAATCCACTGGGTAACCTGCTCGGCGGACGCCTCATGCACCTGATCGACATTGCGGGAGCGTTGGCCGCGCATCGTCACGCGCGCAGCTACGTGGTGACAGCATCCATGGACCATATTGATTTTCTGCTGCCTGTGCACATAGGCGATCTGCTGGTGCTGAAGTCCTCGGTGAACCGCGTCTTCCATACTTCGATGGAGGTCGGCGTGAAGTGCTGGGTGGAGAACTACATCGCCGGGACCACACGTCATGTTGCCTCGGCGTACTTGACCTTTGTGGCTGTGGACCAGCACGGACGACATCATGCCGTTCCACCCTTGGTCCCAGAGAGCGACGACGAGATTCGTCGTTATGATGACGCCGCGCGGCGTCGCGAGCAGCGCAAACAGGAGCAAAGGCGCAAAACGAGCAGCAAGTGAGTGACGCTCCAATCTCGTATAATTGAACCTGCTTATGGCCCACGGACAACCTCATGGAGCAGGTGCTCCCCAGCCGGGACCCTTTCCGCTTCCCGGAGTTAGCAACATCGTCGCCGTTGGTTCGGGCAAAGGCGGGGTCGGTAAAACCACGATTGCCGTGAATCTCGCCGTCGCTCTGGCAAAACTCGGCTATCGGACCGGTCTGCTTGACGCCGACGTCTACGGTCCCAACGTGCCGCTGATGACCAACGTCAACCAGCAGCCGCGGGTGCTGGGCGAGAATCATATCGAGCCCCTGCAGAATTTTGGAGTCAAGATCATCTCCGTGGGCTTTCTGAATCCCGGCGACAAGCCGCTGGTGTGGCGCGGTCCCATGCTGCATTCCATCATCCGCCAGTTTCTACAGCAGGTTGAATGGGGCGAACTGGACTACCTGGTAGTGGACTTGCCTCCGGGCACAGGCGACGTAGTCATATCGCTCTTTCAGACCGTGCCTCTGACTGGTGCAGTGGTTGTCTCCACGCCTTCCGACGTTTCTCTGCAAGATGCACGCAAGGCCATCGAGATGTTCCGCACGGCCCGGGTAGACATCCTTGGACTGGTGGAGAACATGAGCCACTTTGTCTGCCCCCATTGCCATCAGGAGATCGACATTTTCTCAAAAGGCGGAGTTGCGCGGACTGCGCAGCAGTTTGGTGTACCGTTCTTGGGTTCTATCGCCCTCGATTCTGACATCCGCCGCGGCGGCGACAGCGGCAAGCCTACGGTCCTGGAAGGCGAGAACTCACCTCACGCCAAGTCGCTCTACGACTTCGCCAAACAGGTCATCCTGCGGGTGGAGGAAGTGAAAAAGAGTGCCCCCGGGGGCGACATCCTTCAGGTGCAGTAAGGGCACCCAGCTCTTCCTTGGCACTCTCCAGCTGGAAGTGCCATCTTGACAGTAGTCCGCTAAGCTTTCTACAATGTAACTTACCAGTGGTGTCGAGCAGTCCAATCAAGTTAGTGTAAACAAAGGACTTAGGCGCTCAACAATATGCCGATGCCGGGACAAATCGGGCCCCGCGAGCGGGAGATCCTCACCGCCATCGTCGAGACCTACATCTCTACCGGCGAGCCGGTAGGATCGCGTACTCTTTCCCGTCAGAATAAAGATGGGCTGAGTCCGGCGACCATCCGCAATGTCATGGCGGACCTTGTGGACGGAGGTTTTTTGGACCAACCGCACACTTCCGCAGGTCGCGTGCCTACCGCTCAGGCCTACCGTTATTACGTAGATCAGATCTCTGGGAAGGCTGAGGTTTCGCCCGCCGATCAGACTTTGATCGCGGGGACGTTGAAGGGAACCGTGGACGTGCAGGAGTTTCTGCAGCGCACGTCGCACGTACTCTCTTTAGTTTCGAGTGGGGTGGGCGTGGCCATTGCCAACACCGGTCAAAGAAATGCCCTGGATCACGTCTATTTCTCGCGCCAGGGCGAAAAGAAAGTTTTGGCTGTGGTAGTAACCAGCTCCGGCGTGGTCCACGATCGTATGATGCGCCTGGATGAAGACCTCAATCAGACCGATCTAGATACGGCGGCCAATTATATAAACGAAAACTTCCGCGGCTGGACCATCGCAACGGTTAAGGCGGAGATCGTTCGCCGCGTCGAAAGTGAGCGCAGCGAGTACGGGCGACTCATGAAGAGCCTGGAAGAACTCTACCGCAGCGGCGCCCTGGGCGCGGATGATTCGGCCCGGAACGTTTTTGTTGAGGGCGTCTCCAACCTGGTGGTCAAGGAAGAAGACCGCGAGCATTTGCGCGACCTCCTGCGCACGCTCGAAGAGAAAGAGCGGGTGGCGGAGTTGCTGGCGGCGTATTTGGATACACCTCAGGAAGCGGTGCGCGTGGTTATCGGGCTGGAGAAAGCGGTACCGGAGATGCGCAACTTTGTGCTCATCGGCGCGCCGGCCCACGTGGACGGCGAAGTTCGCGGCTCGCTGGCGGTGATCGGCCCCACGCGTATGGATTATCAGCATACGATCACCGCGGTGTCCTACATAGCACAGCTGTTTGACAAACTGCTGAATGAGAACGCGTGAAGAAGATTCCAATTCGAAGACCAGGTGCAGTGGATATGGGAAAGTCCAACGGACAGAGTGACATTCGTATCGAAGACAAGCGACGCAAAGCCGATCTTGAGCACGAACTCCCGGCCGCCGATCCCGGCGACGGCTTTCAAGAGAAGGCTGACACGGCGGCGGAATCCGCCGAACAGACCAGATCTGCCGAAGATCTGCGACAAGCTGAACTCAAGAAACTGCGCGATGAACGGGACAATCTTTTCGACCGACTGGCGCGTCTGCAGGCGGAGTTTGATAACTACCGCAAACGGTCGGCAAAGGAGAACGCCGATTATCGCGAATACGCAGTCGCGGAAGCGGTCCGTCCATTGCTGCCTGTGGTCGACAATCTGACGTTGGCGCTCAAGAATGCTTCTGCCAGTCCGGAAGATTTCCGCAAAGGCGTTGAGTTGATCTACAAGCAACTCCAAAGCGCGCTCGAGAGGATTAACGTGCAGCGAGTCTCCGCGCAGGGCGAGCAGTTTGATCCGCGTGTCCACGAGGCCATTGAGGTCGTCGAGAGCGATCAGGTTCCCGATCATCACGTGCTTGAGGAACTGCAGCCCGGCTATCGTATCAAGGAGCGACTCTTGCGCCCGGCGATGGTGCGAGTGGCCAAGAAGCCAGCGTAAGCGTTGCGAGAGACGCGAATGGCCAAACCCAGCGGAACTCAACTACTACGAGGTACTCCGCGTCAGCTCTCGAGCGCGGCGCGCGGCATGATTCTGGATCTTCTGAGTGTTTGGAAGTAATACTGATTTTTAGCCGAGGCAGATTTGGCAACACAAGCAAAACGCGATTACTACGAAGTGTTAAATGTCACCCGTACAGCCAGCGAAACGGAGATCAAGAGTTCATACCGCAAGCTGGCCATGCAGTACCATCCGGACCGCAACCCTGAAGATCCTCATGCCGAGGAGAAGTTTAAGGAGTGCACCGAGGCCTATAGCGTGCTGATCGACGGCGAGAAGCGTCAGCGCTATGACCAATTTGGCCATGCCGGAGTGAACGGGGGGTCTGGCTTCAGCGGGTTCGATCCCTCGGCCTTCGGCGATTTCAGCGACATCTTCGGAGACATCTTCGGCGACCTGTTCGGCGTGAACACGGGCGGACGCCGCGGACGTCCGCAGCGCGGCGGCGACGCGCGCGCCGACCTTACTCTGACCTTCGAAGAAGCGGCCTTCGGCAAGAAGACCCAGGCCAAGGTCCGTCGTTACGAAATCTGCGAGCAGTGCCGGGGCACCGGCGCGGCTCAGGGCAAAGGACCGGTAACGTGTTCGAGTTGTCATGGCCGCGGCCAGGTGCGCTATCAACAGGGCTTCTTCTCGATCGCCCGCACCTGTCCGACATGCCAGGGAGCGGGAAGGGTTATCTCCGACCCCTGCAGCAAATGCAAAGGCGAGACACGCGTCATGCGCGAGCGGACACTCGATGTCTCGGTTCCGGCTGGAGTCGAGGACGGCACCCGTATCCGTTACCAGGGAGAGGGCGACTTCGGGCCGGGAGGCGCGCCGGCGGGGGACCTCTACGTTGTTCTCGGAGTCAAGCCACATCCGTTTTTCGAGCGAGACGGTAAAGACCTTTACTGCTCCTTGCCCATCTCCTTTACTCAGGCGGCCCTCGGAGCTGAGCTGATGATCCCCACGCTCGATGGAGACCACAAAGTGAAGATACCTGAGGGTACGCAGAGCGGAACCACGATTCGCCTGCGTGGCAAAGGGCTTGCCGCGCTGCAAAGCTCCGGGAAAGGCGACTTGTTTGTCAGGGTGCGTGTGCAGACGCCATCGCGGCTTGACAAACGCCAGCGTGAACTATTGGAAGAACTGGGGGGCACTTGGGGCGTTGAAAATAAACCGGAGCCCCGCAGCCTGCTGGACAAGGTGAAAGAGATATTTGGGTAGGTTCTACATCTGGTTTGTGATTGTCGTCGCCGGCTTGGCCGGCGCGATTCGCGTGTTGCTTCCGCGCCGATTTGCTGAGCTGCAGGTTGAACGCCTGCGTCACCGCACGGTTTCCCGCGAACGGCTCAAGAGTCTTCTATTTGTTGTCGTCGGCGTGGTCTTCGGCGCCATTTACTTCGCTTCCTGGGGACACCAGAGCTGGGTAGCGATCGGCGTTTTATTTTCTTTTCTCAGTGCGGCTGAGTGCTTCTTCCAGGCCCAGTTTCGCTCGCTCGATGCCTTGATCTTCCAGAGCCGCTTGCTCGGGATTCTCTATCTCGGACTTGCGGCCGCATCCTATGTTCTGCTGGCACGCGTATGACCCCACGCCGCTGGATTGCCGATCGCGTTGAAGGCGATAAAGCTTGGTTGCTGGCCCAGAACGCCGCTCATCTGTTCCGGGTCCTGCGCGTCAAGTCCGGACAACAGTTCGAAGTGGTGGCGGCGGGAGTAGTGCGTTTGGGTACCGTGGTCTTCGCCACCGAACACGAAGTCGAGTTTCACCTCGAGGAAGAGATCCAGGGTCCCTCGCCGCCTGAAATCATGGTCTATCTCTCGATCTTCAAATTCGATCGCATGGAGTGGGCGCTGGAGAAACTTACAGAGCTTGGCGTCATAGGGATCGCCCCCCTGATCGCCGACCGCAGCGGGCATCACTTGGTCAAAGCCGCCGCTGCGCGACTCCCACGCTGGCGCAAGATCGTGCACGAAGCCGCCCAACAAGCGCGAAGAGTCTCGCCACCTGAAATCGGGGAGCCGGTGAAGCTGAAGGCGATGGTGGCATCAGTCGAGGTCCACCGTATCGTCTTGTCGGAAACGGAGAAGCGGGTGTCGTTGAAATCGGCTCTAGAGGGGTGCTCACCACCGCTGGCGCTGGCTTTTGGTCCCGAAGGCGGTTGGACGGATGAAGAGATGGAGATATTTCAAAGCGGGGGATGGAAGTCCGCCTCTCTGGGTAGTACCATCGTGCGCGCCGAGACGGCGGCGATCGCTGCGGTGGCGGTTGTGATGGCCCAGATAAGCTGAAGCAACACTTTGGATGCGGTTGTTGCGATGATTTGGCGGGCTCTAACAATTGGGCGAAACCGTGATCAAGTCGCAGCGCAATGACGAGCTGACATAGAGGGCTTTGTTATCTTGCTTTGCTCCGGTGCCCGGGCATAGATTTCCTCAGTTTTCTCCTCGCAGGACGATTTCCCCATTGCCACCTTCGCCTTTTTTTCGCATAATGCAGAACAGGATCTGTGGCGGACAAATTTATCCCCAACGCGCGGCAACAGGCGGCCATCGAGCACGTTTGCGGGCCCATGCTGGTTCTGGCCGGCGCCGGTACCGGCAAGACCACGGTGCTGGTAGAGCGCATAGCCTGGCTGATCGAGCATGGGCACGCGCGGCCGGACGAGATTCTGGCCATTACTTTCACCGAGAACGCCGCTGGAGAGCTGAAGACGCGAGTGGAGCGACGTCTGAGACGCCGCGCTCCTATCTGGGCGGGCACATTTCATGCTTACTGCTTCGCCATCCTGAAACGGTACGGAAAGGAATTTCATGTCCTGCCCCCCGAGGACATTTACGTCTTCTTGCGGCAGAGGATCGATCAGCTCCAACTCGAGCGCTTCATCAAGCCCGCCGATCTCGGGCAGTTCCTGGAAGACTTGCGCAACTTCTTTGACCGTTGCCTGGAGGAACTGGTGAGTCCGGATGAGTTCCAATCCTGGGTAGATTCACTGTGCCCGGGACCCGGCATGCCTCGCAATTGCCGGTCGAAGGATGTGGACCAGTTCGGGCAAGAAGAGATCATTGCGCGCTGGCAAGAAATCGCCCGAGCCTACGCGAACGCAATGCGGCTGTTGGACAAAGAAAACCTGGGCGCTTTCGGCATGATGATCAGCGGGGCGATTCATCTGCTCGAATCGGATGCTCGACTGCTGGCTGAGGAACGCGCCCGCGCGCGCTTCATCATGATCGACGAGTTCCAGGATTCGAACTCCAGCAACATTTTTTTGACGAAGTTGCTGGCGGGAAGCGAACATAACATCTTTGCGGTAGGCGATCCTGACCAGGCCATCTACCGTTTTCGTGGCGCTTCGAGTGCGGCGTTTGAAGAATTCCAACGCTTGTTTCCCCAGACGCGCGCCGTGATTCTCGACGAAAACCAGCGGTCGCGGGGCCACATTCTGCGCGTGGCCTTTGCCGCGATTGATCAGAATCCCCACGTTCGCTCCACGGTCGCCGGCGTGAACTTTGAGCGGTCACCGCTCCAATCGGGCCGCGATCGCCGCGACCTCGAGGGGGGGCGCTTCGCCTTCGACGAGCCGGTCGAAGCTGTGCTTGGAGGGGGCGACGAACCGGAAGCCGTTGACATTGCCGAACAGATTCTTCGGTTTCAGGCGAGGCGCACCGAAAAAGAGCCGCTGTCGCTGGCTGTCCTCTATCGCTCGCATTTCCATCGCGAGAAGACGATCGAAGCCCTGGCTGCCCGTGGGATCTCGTTTCTGGTGAAGGGCCTGGATGTAACGGAGACGCCCATGGCCCGCGACCTGCTCTCCCTCATGCGCGCGATCACCAGCGACGGCGATGCCGACAGCTTGTTCCGCATTTGTGCTCTGCCTGAATTCGCTGTCGCGCCGGAGGAGCTGCGCGCAAAGCTGGCCAGCGCCGGCCGCGATCGAACCTTTGAAGACGTATTGCAAATGGTCGAAAAAGGAAAGAGCGTGCTGGTTGCTGTCCATGCGGCTCGCGATTTCGTGGCAGAGCACAAGCTGACGGCTTCAGGAGCTATGACTTATTTGGTCCGTCAGTTCGCCCTGCCCGAGGGCGACCCTGTGGTGCGGGCTTTCGCTCGCTTTGTCGCCGAGTGGGAGCTGAAACCGTTCATGTCCACCAAGTCGCTTCCCGAATTTCTTCAATACCTGGACTACTTCCGCCTGGGAGGTGGCATGATTCCCATGCTGTCGGAAGCGGAGATGGTCGAGGCCGAAGAGGAAAACCCCGACGCGGTACGCCTGATGACTGTGCATGGCGCCAAAGGGCTGGAGTTTTCTCACGTCTGGATTCTGCGTGCCATTGCGCCTGGCTTCCCGGTGTCGTACCGTGAGCCGCTGTTTGAGTTCCCCGCGGCTCTGCGGAGTTCGATCGCCGTCGGTGAAAGCAAAGAGGTGAACGAGCAGGAGGAGCGCCGGCTGTTTTACGTGGCGATTACTCGGGCCCGCGATCGCCTGGCGATTCACTCGCGGCCGGGACGAGGTCAGGACCGCACCCCGCCGGGATTCTTGCGACCGATGTTGTCCAACCGGGCTCTGGCCGAGTCCTTGGTAAGCCGGACTGCTGTTTGTGTCGCCCCATCACCGAAGGCCGAATTTGAGATCTCTCCGGTTGGTTCGTGGATGCTGATGCCCCCAGAGTTCAAAGCGGACGAACTCTCACTTAGTGCGCACGCAGTGGAAAGCTACTCAACCTGCCCTCTGAAGTTCAAGTTGGAGAAGGACTGGAGAATTCCCGGTGATGCCGCGGCGGCCATGCAGTTCGGCAGCGCGATCCATACCGTGCTGCGCCAATACTATGATCCCGCCCCGCACGTCCCCGAGCTGACCGTGGAAGAAGCCGTCGAGCGGTTTCAGCGCGAGTTTGCCAAGGCCTTGATTGAGGATCCGCTTCAGCGCTCGCTCTATGAGGATTTGGGCGCTCGGCAGTTGCGAACCTTACTTGATTCGCAGCCTCGGGGGTCGGTGGATGTGGTAGCTGCAGAACTTCCCTTCAACTTTCCCTTGAGTGGAAGGAAAATTACCGGACGCATCGATCGTATCGACCGCATCTCCGACAACGTGGTTCGCGTAATCGACTACAAGACGGGCACGCCGAAGACCACGCGTTATGCTGAAGACAGCCTGCAGCTTTCCATCTATGCCATGGGTGCGCGCGCTTTGGGTTTTGTCCCCCAGGAGCTCGAGTTCTTGAACCTGCAGAACAACGAACATATGACCACCACACGCACGGCGGCCCATCTCGAGCGGGCACGTCAGCGCATCGAAGATGCGGCCAACGGCATGGCTGCCGGTCGCTTCCCGGCTAAGCCCGGCCAGCATTGCCAGTGGTGCGACTATCGGCGGTTGTGTCCGGCAACCGAGCAACGAGTCTTTATTCCGGCGCGAACGCTGGTTGCGGCGAGCGGAGGCGACCAATGAGCCTGATTGTGGTGGTCGTCGGCTTGTCGGCGCTCCTGATCAGCGCAGCCCTTTTTCTGCGCCGGCCCGGAAGCCAGACTCAGGATGCCCAGGCGCGCGATCTACGCAACGATGTCATGTTCCTGCGTGAGACTACGGAGAAGTCCATTCAGACCCTGAACGTGGTTTTCTCCGGCCAGCTCCAGGCCGTGACCTCGCATATGCAAGCTTCGCTGGCCGGGGTGACCTCGGATCTGGGCAGTCGGCTCGACAGCATCAACCGTCAGGTCACCGAACAGTTGAACCAGGGCACTAACGTGATGAACGCAAACAGCGAGGCCATGGGCCAGAACATCGCCGCGGTGCAGACCACGTTCGCCGGACTGCAGAAGCAGGTGGGCGAGATGACGGAGCAAGCACGCCAGCTCTCCGACGTCTCCAAAGCGGTTACGGCCATCGAGCATGTGTTGCGTTCGCCGAAGCTGCGCGGCAACTTCGGGGAAGAGCAACTGGAAAGCCTGCTAGGGCTGGTTTTCTCCAAACAACAATATGAGCTGCAGCATCGCTTTGCTTCTGGGGAAACCGTAGATGCCGTTCTTCTGCTGCCTCTGGGCCAGGTGGCTGTGGACGCGAAATTCCCCCTCGAGAATTTCCGTCGTATCGCCGAATCCGACAACGAGGACGAAAAGCGGGTTCTACGTCGCGATTTCCTGCGTGATGTTCGCAAGCGCGTGGACGAGATCGCCACCCGTTACATTCGTCCTGCGGAGGGCACGCTGCCGTTTGCCCTGATGTATGTGCCGGCCGAAAACGTCTATTACGAAGCTGTCATCCGCAATGAGGACGAGCCTTTCCAGCTCTACCGCTACTGCCTGGACAAACGCGTGATCCCGGTCTCGCCGAATTCACTTTATGCTTACCTGCAGACCATCATGGTCGGTCTGAAAGGTATGCAGGTGAGCCAACGGGCAGAGAGCATCGTACGCGAAATCGAATCACTCAAGATCGAGCTCGAGAAATTTACCAGAGCGTATGACACCGTCGGGACGCACCTCAAGAACGCAACCGCCAAGCTGGAAGAGAGTTCGCGGCTCTTGAATAAAGTCGAGTTGCGCGTTGAAGGCCTCTCTGGCGATGGCGCAGGTCAACAAGCCTTGTTTGAGGTAGATAAGAAATCTTTGGGTGCGGGCGGATGACTCCCATGAATCCCTGCTAGCGCTCTTTCGCTCTCAATAACAAAGGGGACGCTTGCGCGTCCCCTGTCTCGTTGCGGGCTAAAGAGCTGCTACTTTTTCTTGCCGCCCTTTTTCTTTCCGCCCTTTTTCTTGGTTGCCATGTTGCTATTCTCCCTTTCCATATTCATGGATGTGCGGTCTAGGTGAAAAACCGCAATTGATGAATGTATAGAGTTATTGAAAATCGAAGTCAAGAGAAAAATTGATGACTCTCTTGATGGCGCTTGACAAGAGGCATCGCATTTGCTGATCAGGGCATCGAGGGAAAGCCTTTGCGGGCGACGTAGAAGAGGACGATGCCGGCGACGGAGTCATACAACGCATGCGCCATCATTCCCGGACGCAAGCTCTTACGCCAAAGCGCGAGAAATCCGAACATTGTGCCGAACACGAAGATCAACACCATGCGGCGTGCGCCTTCGTAACCGTGGCCGGCGCCGAACAGAGCAGCCTGAAGAACGAGTCCGGCATAGACGTTGCCGGTGAGCACAGCAAACTGTCGCTGCAAGTAGCCGCGAAAAATAATCTCTTCCACAAATCCGGCTACCGTGCTCAACACAACAAAAACCACGAGCGCACGAAGGCTATGCGGTGCCAGGAATTCAGCGAGCTTCTTTGCCGCTTCCACTTGTGATCCTTTGGTTAGGCCCATGGCGAATCCCAGGCCGGCAAGCACGAAGGAAGCCACAACCCAGAAACCGATAGCGATGCTCACATCCACCAAAAACGCTTCTGGCGAGTTCCAGCGGCCGCCAATCAGATCGCGGATCTTGGTCTTCTTCAGTCGCAAGCCTATCCACACCAGAAACAGCAGGAAGAACTCAAATGCGATGGTGAATACATATTGCGCGATGCGTTGCTGATCGCTAAGTGCATTGGTGCGCTGGCCGGCCAACCTGGAGGTAATCAAAGCGGTCCCCAATGAATTCGCAAGGAGTACGAACACCAGGAGCGCGGTGTGCCAGATGGGCGCCAGAAGTTTCTTCTCTTCTGAAGCCGGTGGCTGGGCGGGCGGCAAGGGCTGTCCGGTCACGGGATCGATGCGCGGCGGGGGCGGAGTTGTCATAAGAGTGCTTGTCGGTCATCCTATAATGACAGGTTTGGAGTCGTATCAGGAGATGTTATGGGAGACGTCATCATCTTCGGTTTGGCCCCGTCGATGGCCTGATGTCTAAGTACCTTTTTCGGGGCTGCTTCTCTTGGGTACCCGATCAAACGTCTGGCTCGGCCCTCAGAAGCATCGGCGTGCGTAATGAATTCCGGTGATGCCAACGTGTACTCTAGCCGAGCCGGACGGCAAGACTACCGCCGTCAAATTGTGATGCCTCCGGTCTAGCGGGTAAGCGAGCGAGGTCGCGCCACCGGCTGGAGGGGATATTATTGACCTCCTATACATCGCCGGCTGATGGTCCTCCCACCGCCCTTACAATCGACGTTCGGGCTCAGCCGATCCTATTTCTTGGCTGGCTGCCTTCTGGCGGGTCGTCTTTTTTTTGGCCGCCTTGCGCTGCTTGGCAGCTTCGGAGGCCCAGCGTTTCTCCAGCTCTCGTTTGTTCTTATTTTTCATGGAAACAGCATGACATAGTCGGGTTCCAAACGCTCAAGTTCTAGAAGCTCGAACGGTAACACTTCTCCCAGGCCTTATCCTAGACGTCCATCTACGGGCAGGGTTACGGCCAAGGAACGACATATCAGGGGCCACTTCGGCTCGATACGATTGGGTTCGCACAGCATTCCCGACATGATCCTAATCAGCGACAATGAAATGCTGGGGGGATCACTGCGCAGCTTTCTATCCTCGGAACCGATTGCCGCTTCCATTGGGAAGGCAGACCTAATCAGGCCTGTTAGTGAACCGTGGCCGTACCGCTGGGAAACAGCTTGGACAGCTCCCAAATCAGATCCGTGGCTGTCGCGTGCGGCTCGAGCTGGATGGTGATCTGCCGAAGCTGGGCCGCGACTACGTCGCGGTCTTCGACCTCAGGGGCGATAACTACGGCATCGATCCACTCCCTTTCGCAGATGTAGAGCACTTCCGAGACGCTGCGGCACTCCCAGGCTCTGTGTCCGGCCAACATCAGATCGTCAGTCAGCTTGGACGGCGCTCGACTTGTGAGGTACACGACGGCTGCCATACCCAAAAAGATAGCGGGGCCGGGGCGACCAAGCAAATACTTTCCGGACCAGGTGGCGTTCCCGTCATATCCTAAAAGGCCATGAGCGGACGTTATTGGCGCTCCCGGTAGAAGGTAGATCAGGGACAGACGAAAGGGCCCGCAGTGCCTTGCTAAAGTGCCTCTGTTCGCATTCATAAACAGCAACCAAGGAAAGGAATCCAGAACCACAGCTTGTGGCTGGTGCGCTTTAGTCTGTAAACTCGTTTCGGTGAATGTTTGCGGAAGGAGCAATAGTATGCCCTCATACATTGATTCTCGTCGGGTACTAGCCTGCTGTTTTTTCTGTCTCTTCACGACGGCCGCGTTGGCCGTGCAGAGCCAGCCTGAAACTTACCGGTCACAAGAGACCTTGAAGGCGAAGACGCGTCTGGTCATTGTGGACGTAGTTGCCACCGACAGCCACGGTCAAGCGGTCACCAACCTGAAGACAGACGATTTCACTGTGCTGGAAGAAGGTAAGCCGCAAAAAATCAGCAACTTCACCTTCCAGCATCCCGGCGAAGGGGCGGGGGCTCTACCACCGCTCTTGCCTCCGCATGTGGTGACCAATGTGCCGGCTTTCAAATCTGGCTTATTGAACGTGATCCTGTTTGACGGGATCAACGGTGAATTTGCCTCCCAGGCTTATGCCCGGGACCAGCTGATCAAGTTTTTCTCTAGTGGCACGCTGGACCAACCGGTGGCGGTTTTTGCACTGGAAAGCCGGGTCCGTCTGCTGCACGACTTCACGACGGACGCTGCGGCGCTGAAAGCGGCGATTGAGAAGTACCAGGTACCGGCGCAAGCCGCGACCACAGAGAGTTTTGAATCGCGAGAGTCTCCGTTTGCCACGTACGGCGACTTCCACACGAACGAGAGAAACATCGAGACCACGTTGAACCAGTTGAACGCCTTGGCTAAAATCCTGGCCGGCTATCCGGGGCGTAAGAATCTGATCTGGCTTTCCGAGAGCTTTCCTCTCAGCCTCTTCCCGGAGCAAATACTCCGTAGTTCTCAAGTGGGCGACGTCGCCGACAACGGGCACGGGGGTCCTGAGCGCGGCGCACCGGACACCTTTGACACGATGGTGCAAAATGCAACCTTCAAGAATTTTGCAGCTCTGGTGAAGAAGGTGGCGGAAGCCATGATGGGCGCCCAAGTCGCGGTCTATCCGGTGGACGCGGCCGGTGTGGGGAAGAACGATCATGTGACTTCGCAGCACACGGCCAATGACATGGCCGAGCGCACCGGCGGCAAAGCTTTCCACAACAGCAACGAACTGGCGAGCAGTATGCGCGCCAGCCTCAATGACGGTTCCACCTACTACACGCTGGAGTACTACCCGGAGAACCGGAAGTGGGATGGGCAGTTCCGCACCATCCAGATCAAAACGGAGCGGTCCGGGGTTAGCCTGCGCTATCGGCTTGGCTACTATGCCGTAGATCCTGTCCAACTCGAAAAGGATGAAGCCGGCAAGATCAGCGAAGAGTTCAGTCGATTTCTCCAAAAGGACGCGCCGGGGATCGCGGAGGTGCGCTTTCAAGCGGGCGTGATGCCGCCCGCCAGCGACACCAGGAACAAGCTGCTGGTCAATTTTGCCGTGGACCCGCACACCGTGCTTTTTGAACGCAGCGACGATGGCGTGGAACATGCCAAGCTCATTTGCACGATTTGGGCATACGGCAAGGACCAGGACAAGCCGATCATGTCCAAGGGGGACACGGTAACGGCCGACCTCAAGCCCGAGGTTTACGCGCAAGTCATGAAGCAATATTTTCCGTGCAAGCAGGAACTCGACCTGAAGCCGGGCACGTATACGTTGCGCCTAGGTGTGCTGGACCGAAACAGCAACCAGATGGGTACCACCAGCACCGCGGTTACCTTGCAGTAGCCAGTCCGTGGCCTTGGATGGAGCGCGGGGCCCCTCTTGAGTAAGGAGGAGGGTTGACCCGGAGACAGATTCGGACAGCTCCCAGGTCCGCTCTTTTGCAAGTAGCCCGTGGCTCGAGTTGGATGGTGATCTGCCGAAGTTGCGCTACGATTCTGCCAAGGTGACGGGCGTCACCTGCAGAAGACCCATGCCCGTTTCGACTGTCCTCAGGGTGGGAGTCATTGGCCGTCCTCGCGCGTGCGGCCCGTTGGCGGATTCCTGCGCGCTCCACCGTGTTCTTCCGCTGCAGATTGTTGAAAGCCTTTGCTTTCAGTATCCTGTTTGGTAAGGAGATGTTATGAGAGACGTGGTCATCATCAGCGGCGTGCGCACGCCGATTGGCAAATTCCAGGGAGCTCTCGAGGGTTTCTCAGCGCCACAGCTGGGCGCGATTGCGGTGCGCGAAGCCGTCGAGCGAGCCAAGGTCGACCCCGCTCAAATTGACGAATGCATTATGGGCCTGGTCATAGCCGCGGGCCTGGGACAGAATCCGGCGCGGCAAGCGGCTCTGAACGGAGGTCTTCCTCCGGCCGTCGGGGCCATGACCATCAATAAAGTCTGTGGCTCCGGGCTGAAGTCGGTAGCGTTGGCGGCGCAAGCGATTCAAACCGGCAATGCCGAAACCGTAGTCGCCGGCGGCATGGAGTCTATGACCAACGCGCCCTACCTGCTCCCGCAGGCGCGCAAGGGCTATCGGCTGGGGAACTCCGAAATCATCGATTCGGTGGTCAACGACGGCCTGTGGGATGTCTACAACAATTACCACATGGGCATGACCGGCGAGAATGTGGCCCAGAAATATGGCGTCACGCGCGAGCAGCAGGACGAATACGCGGTGAACTCGCATCAGAAAGCCGTGTCGGCGATGAAGGAGTGCCGATTCAAGAGCCAGATCATCCCTGTGGAGATTCCCGCAAAGAAAAAAGGGGGAGCGCCGACTTTGTTTGATAAAGATGAAGGCCCGCGCGAAGATACCTCACTTGCCACTCTCGGGAATCTGAAGCCGGTGTTCAAGAAAGACGGTACCGTCACCGCCGGTAACGCGTCCACCATGAATGATGGTTCTGCGGCTCTGGTCGTTACGAGCGCGGATCGAGCGCAGGCAATGGGTGCGGAACCGATGGCTCGTGTCGTTGCCCAAGCTACCAGCGGCCTGCCACCGGAGTGGGTGATGATGGCGCCTGTCGAGGGCATTCGCAGAATCTGGGCGAAGACCGGATGGAAGCCCCAAGATGTTGACTTGTACGAGATCAACGAAGCTTTCTCGGTGCAGTCCGTGGCGGTCATCAAGGAACTGGGTCTCGATCCTTCTCGGGTGAACGTAAACGGCGGAGCCGTGGCTTTGGGACACCCCATCGGGGCCAGCGGTGCGCGAATTCTGGTCACCTTGATTCACGAACTCATCCGACGCAACGGCAAACGAGGCATCGCCGCTTTGTGTCTCGGCGGCGGCAACTCGGTCGCGTTGGCAGTGGAACGGTGAGAGGGTGAATGGCGAATCAGCGAAGAACATCCAAATAAGAATCTCCCAGATTCGCGTTCATGTTGCGGGCTTCGCGGGCCAGCTAGCCTTCCGGCGCATCATCGAGCAACATCTTCCTCAGTCGGCGATAAAGCTGTTGCACTGTTTCATACAAATCAGAGATTCCCAACGTGTAATGGTTGATCGTGGAAGCGTCGATGTCGGCGGTCACGTTGTGCGCCAATTTGCTGAGCATGTGCATACGCTCGGCTTCGAGCTGGGGCAGTACATCGAAAGGATCGCCCCCGCTCGCGTGCAGATCCACCCACTGCTGTACCGTCCACGCGGTCTGTCGGACGTGCTCCACGGCATCGTGGAGTTGCGCGATCAACCGCGGATCGATCCGATCCCTTACCAGGTTCTGTTCCAGATTGTTGAGGTCGCCGATAGCGCGCATGATGCCTTGAGCCATCGCCGAATTCGCGTGTGCCGCCACAGGCGGAGCGGCCGGACGCAGTGGCGGAGTCATCGAGGCCATCTGTGTGGGCCGTGTCGGCGGGGGGACACGCAGCGAGGGAGGATCGGCAGGAACCACGGTGCGCGTTTCCTCTGGCTGCATGTCCTGGCCTCCGGCCAGTGTGCCGATCAGGAAATCGAGTCGCTGCTGATCTTCGGTTGCCAGGTGCTGGAATTCGAGCCCCATGCCCACGGCATGATGCGAAGTCTTAATGTGGGCCCGGCCGCGGATAGCTGCCTCACCGACACGCATCAGGAACAGGACATCGGTTCCTGCGGGCAGAGTGGATGAGGCTTCCACGTAACAGCCCTCCAAACTGATGTCGCTCAGCGTGGCCCAGATCGCGGGCGTGTTCTCACTGCGTCGTAGCTCCACGCCTCCGGTGCAATGGTAGCGCGCGGTTTTTCGCCGGCTGTACGGCGAGTCCGACTTCTGATTCGGCTTCAGGTTCGGCCTTCTTTCAGTGGCGCGAAAATCTCCTACAACATACCTGGGGATTGAAACGATCTTAATTTCAATTCCCTCCAGGATTCAACCTAAAGTGCACTTCGGTAACCCGAGTTATTGTAAAATCTCGACCCCAGCGGATGGACCGAAAGGATGCTCTTGAAGACCAGGGCGTAGCCCTCGACACCTTGGGGGCGCATTCGCCTCATCAGCGGTAGTCATACGGTTCCGACTCTTATCCCGGCATGACCTCAGTGAGCGGCCGGGGGCTGACCAAGCGTCCTATTAAGAATGGCGGCCAGTCGGACGCCCGCAGACCCAAGCTGGGCGATCACGATTGGAACGTTTTTCTTAACGTACTCGTCGCCGAGTTGGAGATCGGCCGGAAGCACATAGGTGTTCGAGACGGCCAAATTGTGTGCCGCCAGCGCCCACTGGACGGGTTCGCCCTGAGCCAGCGCTTTCTCGTCCTGCGTTGCCAGCCAGTTCTGGACCTGGTCCAACATCACGCCGCCGTGGGTAACAATCCCCGAATCCCAGACAGCGTGAAGACTTGCAGGGCTTCCAAAGAAGGTTACGCGAACAGCATTTCCGCCTTGATCTCCAGCGCCTGAAATCGGGTCTTTCCGCTCGATGGCATGGAGCGGCTGGTGCATGTCGCCGACGAAGTGAACCAGGAACTTGAGCGAGTCGGCACGATCCTGCTTGCTTTGTGATGTGTCCGCCAGGACCTTCTCCGCTCTGGCAATTTCGGCAATCACGCAGTCCCCGTGGTCGGTCGCTTGGCAGTCGCGTGCCGCATCGTAGTTGCTGGCTTCGTAGGGAATGTCAACGTAATGCCACCGCGAGGTTTCTGGGTGGTCTCTTCTAATGTCATCGGCCCAGACAGCAATGTCAGCCAAGTGCGCGCCATCGAGCAATACCTGAACTTGCGCCCTGGCGTTCGGCGTAAGACGTACCTCGGCGATGTTTGCGATGATCCGGTGACCTTCTCCGCCCCACGCAGCCACGTTGGTTTGGAGAATGAAGGCTAAGAGTACGAGAAGAGCCGTGGCGATTCGTGTGCGTCGCATGAGTAATCTCTGGCGAATTGTATCTCAAGCGGCCTGGTTTGACCGAACTGACGTGGCTGCCTTCACCGAACATTAATAGTTGTTGCCGAGACGACACGACAATCGGCCAAGTTGGTG
>DATDGP010000074.1:0-13624 GCA_036522035.1 Terriglobales bacterium | reverse complement strand
GGCCATGCCGACGCCGAACACGACGCCCGCCATGGCCCGTTTGGAGCCGCCCTCGCCAAAGGCAAGCATCAAGCCCCCGAGGACGATGGCGACGAGTGCCAGGCCGGTGGCGATGGGGCCGGTGAAGGCAGTTTGGAGTACTGAAACCGCGTTCTCCCATGGTGAGTTGCCCGGCTGCTGGGCGAAAACACGTTCACTAATCGACAGGCACGCCGCGAAGGTTAGGAAACCAAGCCGGCGTCTGTTAGCCGCTGAGAGTTGAATACAGACTTTCTTACGATGAGGACTCATTGATGGAATCGACCCCTCCTTCCCATTCGAGTCTCAGAGAGTTGCAAAAACTCCCTCTATTGGTAAGGGGCTTTGAGAACGGCAAAACCGGACAAGCTCAGCAAGAAATTTTTCTTGAAGGTATGGTCGGTGAAGTGCGACGCTAGTGCTTTCAAGAAGGGGGAAGCCAGGTGTTATATGCAGGGCAAGCCTGATTCCCCACCCGTCTGGCTGTTGTCAGCGCAGAAAATTGAGAACGCCGAATTGCGAGCGGAGGTAGCGGGCGCCGCCGACCGAACGTGGCGTCGATGGGTCGAGAGTTCCGAGAGCCGCGGCGGCGAGGCCATCGACGCAATCGCAGCCCTCGACTACGCCGTTGGTGCTGCGATCGCGGCTGAGCGCACGACGGGGGTCCGAAATACTGAGGCCTATGTTTTCAAGGCGTTCTGGCGGAAGGCCCGTAAGCTGTTGAGTCGTGAGCGACGGCTTGACTATCGCGATCCGAGCGATTTGGCGGACCTGAAGACGGACGACAATGCTTCTTTCGTCCAGAAGCTGGAGCAGGGGATTCAGGTTGAGGAACTCATGGCGCTCATGGACGAGCGCATGAGGACGATTTTTGTGATGGACTGCCGAGGCTTTCCCAGGCGCGAAACGGCCCGAGTCCTCGGCATGAGTGAAGATGCAGTTCGCAAGGCCTTCGCTCGCGGTGTTGATAGACTGCGTCGTTTGACCTCGACCCGTGCGAAGTCGTAACGGATACAAGTCACCGCACTCCTCCGAGCAAACTTGAAAAGCCCAACGCCCGACGAAGGCAATCCGCTGTCAAAGCGTGACGAACAACGGCTACTAGACGCCGGAAGATCGGTCTTTTCCACCGCTTTCCCGAACCCCGATCGCCAAGGCTGCCCAAGCCCCGACCTCATCCGAGCAATCGCTTCCAGGAAGGCTGATCCTGCCCAACACCGGGATTTCATCGTGCACATGTCCCGATGTTCCCCCTGCTTCAACGACTTCGGGAGATTTCAAGAAGAGGCGAAACGAGGGCAGCGCCGGCACGGCCTGGCGGTCGCGGCTACCATCCTGTTAGTCGTGGGACTAGCGATATTGGCTTGGACGCAGCGCGGGCGCTTCGGAAGGCAAGGCGCGGCCGAAGTTGCAGCACTTGACCTAACCCATCGAGGCATCCTGAGAGGTGAGGAAGCCGGCGCCCCCAAACCTCCCCTGCAACTGACCAGGAACCGCTTGGAGCTGACGGTCTACTTGCCCGTGGGAAGCCAGCCTGGAACTTATGAATTGCAAATCCTAAAGCAGGCCGGCACTACTGTATGGAGTGGCACAAGCCAGGCTAAGATTGAAAACAACTCGGCGACACTGCATTTGACGGTAGACTTAACCGGGGCCAAGCGAGGTCAGTATTTTCTCGCGGTTCGACCAAGAGGGTGGGACTGGGCCTTTTACCCACTGGTGATCGATTGACCTCAGTGCCTCTGCTAAGGCCGATAGAGAGTGAAGCCGAGGCACGAGATGCGGCGTGTTCAGAGAGCCTGCGCCACTTCAATGGCCTGCTCAAGCTGCGTATCGATTCCGTCCTTGAGAGCTTCCCTGGAGAGCTCCACCGCCACTTCGGGTTCGATGCCGTTCCCCTCAATCAGCGTTCCCTCCCACGTCAAGTAGGCTGCGGTCGGCAGGCCTAAAATGAAGCCGTGGCCGGCTCTGAATGTTCCGCCACTCATCAAACGTCCGGGAGTCTTTCTGCCCACTATCGTGGCGAGCTTGTTCTCGCGCGCGAACGCGGCCACGATCTCGGCCGCGCTGGCGCTGTGCTCGTTTACAACAATCACGACTCGGCCGTGGAACGGTCTCGGTCCTAAACCTTCAGTGATGACCGCTATCGATTTCTCGACTAAGGCATAGCGTAGTGCGAGTACGATCAAGGCCAGCTTGCGTCCGGGGATCCGGCCGAATTGGATCAAGTCTTCGCGACGGTAACCTCTGGCAGCACGTTTCTTCGTCAGGCTGTAACCGACAGGCCGCTTGTCCGGGGTCAGATAACTCATGAGGCGCAGGCCTCCGATTCCGCCGCCGGTGTTTCCCCGAAGATCCACAATCAGCCGGGTACACTCGCGGAAGTCAGAGAGGGCGCGGTCAATGTCGCGGGCGAGATCCACCCCGATCGCTCCCGGAAACATGGCGATTTTTAAAAGGCCAATCCCGGGCCTTGTCACCTTCCAGGAGACCGCGCGTGGTTGGCCAATCGGTCGTTTCCTTGACTTCGGCGTCGGTATGTCCAGCTGGATCGATCTGCGTTCACCGGAGAGCGTTTCGACGCCTAGTGATGCAGCCTGGCCCATCGCGAAAACTGGCTGGGTTGGCGGTAAAACCAGCTCGCCATTGATGTCGAGCAGAATGTCTCCAGGCCTGATTCCCGCAGCAAACGCAGGTCCACCCTCATGCACATCTTGGAACATCCATGTCGTAGCGCCATTGACGCGGTGGGGCAGAAAAGTCGCGTTGATGGCATGGCGCGCCGGGATACTGCGCAGCCGCCTGTGAAAAAACCCCGTGTGGCTCGTCTTGAGCTGCGAAAGCAGATTCGCAATCTCGCCCTCAAATCTCTCAGTGTCCTCTGCTGCCAACACGCGAGCCCGGTGGCGTTCGACCAGTTCGGGCCAGTTTGCCCCATTCAGGGCGGGATTAAAGTGCTTCTTCTCGACCAGCCCAATGACCCGATTTAGAACGGCAAGACGGTGTTGGAGAACTAAAGCGCTCATTTGGTTATCTGACAGGGGAATCGCCGTAACCGACCAGTGTGAAGCCGGCCCAGTACGGGGGTGACTGCCGCCCGGACTGAGACATTACCGCAAGTTTGGCATCACGCAGCGCAGAGGCTTCGTCTTTCCCCGCTCCTAAGCCTGAATAGAACTCCTTCATCAACGCAGCGGTTGCCGAATCGTCGACACTCCAAAGGGAGGCGAGCACACTCCTCGCTCCCGCGAAGAGGAAAGCTTGCACCAAGCTAAGACTACCCTCCTCCCCTTCAATCTTGCCCGTTCCGGTATCGCAAGCGGAGAGGGTAACAAGGTCGGCCCTGAGAGGCAACGCAGCAATCTCGCGAGTCTGAAGCAAGCCGTCATCACCTGACTTAGGATCCCTTCCGAGTAGCAGCGCTGCCCTTTCGGGAGACTCCGGCGGCGCGAAGGCATGAACGGCTAAATGAATGATCTTGAATTTGTCCAAGGGTTCACGTTTAAAGGCGGTTTCGGTTGCGTTTGAGTCGAGCAGGAAAACAGGGTCCGGCACGCCGAGAGATCTGCCGGCGTCCAGCACTTCCCGACGGCTGGCAGGCAGATTCGTAAGCTGGACCCCCGCCAGATCGAACAAGCCGCGGGAGACAGCACGCGTGATGTGATCGGAAACTCTCGCAATCATCGGTGCTCTGGTGTCGTATGAGACGCCTCCCAACCCGAGAAAAGTAACTTGAGCGAGACGAGAAATGTGCTCTTCCTTGAGAACGAAGAGTGTGGTGGTTGACGGCGCGTAGCTTACGGCGGTCGATTGCAACAAGAACTTCCCGCTGGGATTCTCCAGGCATTCGAAGGGAAGAAGGTGCAGCCGGCCATCCGGCACAATAACCAGATGCGTGCCACGAAGTTCGGCGGGTACGGGATTAATGAGCCAGTCGTAGAGCTGCCGCGCCTGCGCGGTTGCCGTTCTCTCGCTGCGGATCGAGTCGATCAGGCTCGTTGCGGCTGCCTCGATCGCTTTCTGGCCTGCCGGAAGCGTGACGATCAAGGCCCGATCTCGAGTAATGACAAGACAATAGGAATTTGGCTCGGCCAGAACATACTCGAGGATGCTCTCGTCAGGTGAAAGACTGGCCTCTGCCAACGCAAGTGGGATCGGATGGGTGATACGTAGGTGGCGCGAGGGCGCCACAGAGTCGCTGACATAGATCAGCTCGTCCTCTTGGTCGTCCAGACTGTCAAGCAAGGTTGCTCTCTCTGCAGCATTGTTTGATTGCAGGAGCTTGGCTTGGAGAGCAGAAATCTGGCCATTCGCGTCCGTCGGCGCCCGATCGCGTACGTTCGCGGTTTGAGAGCGGCTAAGCAACATGTCCACTGCCGTGCGTCCGCGGGCGCGTTCAATGATCGAGAACGCCGCGGCCACATCGTTCCGCCTTGTTTCGAGCTGAAAGTCACCGACATACAAATCACTCGCGACGCTGACAAGGGAGCTCTCGGTGTAAGCGCCTCGGGCATGGACCAGCATTCCGTCAATGACGTCCTCACCTTGTTGGTAGGCCCCGTGTGCTTCTGCGAAGCGCCCAAGCTTTACCTGAAGTTCGGCCAAAGCTTCGAGCTGCCGAGGCAGAAAGTACCGGTCGCCGATTTGACGGCTGGCATTGAGCCCAGCTTGGAGGCGCTCCTCAGCCTTCACCAGATCGCCGGTCTGGGAGTACGCGCCGGCAAGGTCAAACATGGCCTGTGTTGCCAGACGCTGGAAGCCAGCCTGCTCGCTAATCTGGCCTGCCTGTTCGAGGTAACGAATCGCCGCTGTTTCGTCGTTTGAGCGGAGAGCCAGTTCTCCCAGCAGAATGAGAATTTGAGTCCTATGCCCCCGCTTGTGCTCCTTCTCGGCCTCCACTAGCGCTTGGCTAAGAGTGGCTCTTGCCTCGGATAGTCGACCCAAGGCCATCAGAGCCTGTCCTTTACCCTCATAGGCCATGAACGGGAATCCGGCGTCCGGAGTCTTTGCCGCGACATGCGTTGCCCGGCTGAAGAATCGGAGCGCCTCTTCGTTACGGTTCAACGCCGTCAACCCACCGCCGAGAAGCTCCAGATAGCGGATCTGACCTCCTACGTCTCCCTGCAGGATCGACCTGAGGAGAGCTCCTCCAACCAACAGGGCGGCGTGTCCAGAATCACCTTGCAGAAAGCCGATGACTCCGAGCTCGCCTGAAGCTCGATTCGACCAGCCCCTTTCGCCCAACGCATCGGCCAGCACTTGAGCCTGCTCCCAGTCCTGTTTCGCCGCGCCAACATTGAGTTCGATATCGGTACTGCCTTTGGCGACCAGGCACCAGAGGCGTAAACGTGGGTTGGACTGAACCAGGGAGGTCTGCAATTGCTGCGCGAGATACGACGAAAGTTGCGGAAATGAACCACTCTCAGCTGTGGCGCGAAGGAAGCCAATCCGTGCATGGAGGGCATTGGCTGCGTCCCCTTGGGAATCAAACAGCTCCTCGGCCCGGAAGTAGAGAGGTGCCGCCTTACTGGAGTTAAGAACCCACGCATAGCGGTCAGCCTGGGCGAGAAGAATGTGGGGGTCGGAGGATGAGGTTGAGGCAGCCGAGGATCGTCCCATTGCCCGTGCGCCCGTGTGACGGTAATACGCACGCGCAGCGACGGCGATTGCGGTTAATGCGGCTGCCAGGGCGAGAAACCACCATGAATATCTTCGCGGCATGCAATCGACCGTACGTGACAGAGCTGAACCACAGCTACCCCCTGGTCACCGTAGTATCACTTCCATAATAAACCAAAAGGCCTCTTTGCAAGATACCTAGCCGCGCGGTTAAACCGGGAAGGCGTTGCCGACAACACAGCCGATCTAACAGACTGCTCTCGTCACTGAATTCCAGACGCTATTGGGCGAATGATTCCGTCCGCGGCACCCCTGTCTCTGATCGGCCTTTAGGAGGTTGGTCATGGCCGCCCCCTCTTGTTCTGATGGGGTCTGGGGCGCAAAAGGAGGGGCAAAGCGGGGTGACCGCTCTGCCCCGTCAGCTTACGCTGTCTTCGCTGGCGCCTTCGGTTCGGCAGGCCTCTCCGGTTTGAGACCCTTCGCCTTTGAGGACTCGCGGGCGCGCCGATCCTTCAGATCACGCAGAATCCGCTCACCACTCACCTTGTAGTGGGCGGCTGCCTTCGCCAGCTTGGAGTCTTTCGCGATTGCCCTGCCTGAGAGGTAAGGTGGGGAGTAGAGGTCTGAGGCCAGCGCACAGACCATGAGGAACTTTCCAAGAGCGGCTGCGGTCATCGCTTCGAGCTTCGTGCTTGCCAACTTGGGATAGTCCGTATTGCCGGGGTACGAGCCGTTGCTCTTCGGGAGCTCCCACCGGAAGAACTTGAAGATCCGGTGTTGGTTGTCGTGACCCAATTGGTCGAGGTAGTGAAGTGCCACAAAGCCAAGCTCATAGCGATCCAACCTGTCCGGTACGTGCCGGCAGACCTCTTCCAGAAGGCACCTTCGATACTCCTGCTGAATGCGTTGGGCTTCCAGTTCCTTCCGGCGCTTCGCCTTTTCCTCTGGTGTTATGGCGTATCGTGGCCGCCCGTGAGTTGCGCACTCCTTGTTGGTGCATACGAACTTCGTAATGCCCACTTGGTTTGCGGCATGGTGATCGGCCAAAACCACAACTGCCTGTACCGTTGTGAGGGCAGGCCCCTTCGCGGCTTTCAGCGTAATCGGTGATCACGCCCTGCCGCTTCGCGTTCTCCTGCCGTTGCCAATCAAGATAGCCGGACGTGATCTTGACCGCACCCGGGTTCTGCTTCACCTGGAGCTGGATGAAGCGTGCGACTTTGACCCTGAAGCAGGTTGGATCGCTGCAGGTGTTGGACATCTCCTGCTGAAAATCCGGGAATAGCAGAGGTGAAGCCCCGGTGTGCTTCGGACAACTCGTGCACGGACCGGCTTCAGGGTAGAGCGTGGCGTCGTCCTTCTTGAAGGCGGCGCTATCGAGATTGAGGAACACCTCGCGTTTGATCCACTCGCCCACGTCCCGCACGGTTGTTGTGAACCCGGTGCTGGTGTGTCCGTTGCCCTGGAAATACTTGAAACGCGGCGAGTTGGTTTGCGGGCTGCAGCCGCGTCAAGCGAAGCGCCACGGCAACGTTCATCTGGCCCTGATAGAAGGCGTCCTTGAGCTTGGGCTCTAGTTTGAGCAATTGCAACCTGCCGGTCACATACTGCCGAGATTTACCGACCTTCAGAGCGATCACGCCCGGCGTGTAGTCCTTGCCGAGCGCCAAGAGCCCGGCATAGCCTTCGGCCTCGTCAAGTTCATGAATATCTTCCCTTAAGCTGGTTCTACCTGTATCGAGCTATCGACTCCGCGGGAGCCACAATTGACTTCTTCCTCTCGGCAGTTCGTTCCGCCGAAGCGGCCAAAGCCCTGTTGGCCGAAGCGCTGGCAGAACCTTCTCACCCCCAGCCGCGGGTGATCAACACGGACCAAGCCAAGTGTTATCCGGCAGGGATCGATGAATCCAAGGCAGCAGGAGTCCTACGAACGCGCTGCCGTCATCGTCCGGTTCAATAGCTGAACAACATCCTGGAGCAGGATCACCGCGCCATCAAGAAACGCATCCGTGCCAAGCAGGATTTCCGGGAGTTCCGTTGTGCCCGGAGGACGATTCAAGGTTACGAAACGATGCACAAGATTCAGAAGGGCCAGGTTCGGTGGGTGACAAAGGGAGACATCCGACTGCAGAACCGGTTCATCGATCGCACGTTTGGCCTCGCTGCCTGAACTCGCTCCTCGGTCGCCGTCCGAGCCGATTCTCGTCCTCTCTTCAATCTTTGCAACACATCCGAGAACAATGAGCGTGGCGACAGTCCCGACGGGCCCCGTCGGCTCCCGGCTCCGCCGGGCTCGAATGCTTGGGTTCCATGTCCGGGATTCCGAAGTCCCCTTTCTTATGGTGGGGTTGCCGACCACGTGGCCTTTACAAACCCTCGTGAATCCGCATACGGGTACGTGATATTCATTGTGCAGGTTGAGGTAGCGAGGTTTCCGATCAAGCCCCCTGGACACGGCACCGCTTGCTGGTCTTGTGTTTCGGAAAAGATGTAAAGCATGGGAATGGTGCCAAGAGGCACATTGTGGCCAGTAATCATAACGGGAACCTGGAAAGCGGTATTGATGGTGATGTCGGGAAAGCTGAACGGGTTCTCGGTGATATTCATTCCGTTGATTTGAGTCACTTGTACTGAGGGCGGCAAAGTAGTCGGCACCAGCAACGGAAGCGGGTTCGACTCGGACACCTGGGTCAGTTCCGCCGACCCGGAGATGTCGCTAAAAGAGCCTGAAAAGCTTATAGTGGTAGCCTCCAAGCGGACACGCCCGCTGCCGGAGCTAATGAGGTTGCCCCGCCCGAATAAGTAAACCCATCCGCACTGATGAATCCTGAGCCACTAATCGTAATCGACACCAATCGGATCGCGCCGCCACTGCCCCCATCGCTGGCTTGAATATTGCTCACTCCGCTACCTCCATCCGCCGTAACCGTCCCCGAAACAATAACCTGAGTAGAGCTGGCGATCAGGATGGCGCCGCCGCCGGCGGCGCCGCCACCAGCACCGAATAAGCCGCTAGCAGTGCAGCCTCCCCCGCCGGAGCCCCCAATCAACGGAACCAGAAAGCTGTTAGCCGTATAATTGCCGCCGTTTCCGCTGCCCCCGACCAAGTCAGGAGCGCCACCGCCGGGACCACTCCCTCCCGTCGCATTCTGATTTGTCGAGCTATTGCCTCCCACGCCGCCGGTGAAGCCTCCGGACCCCGGCGCGGCTGGAATCCGAACGGATGAGAGCATAGTCACTGGGGCTCCTGGGCCGCCAGCCACGCTAAGGGTACCTGCGATATTCACGTCTCCTTGGGAGAGCCAGTACACAGGGCAATTCAGTTTGTATGAGGACAGCAAGACAGTGAGCCCGGCTGGGATAGCGATTGAGGTGAAGTTGTACACGCAAAATGCATCACCGGTTCCATGAAGACCGAGGGCCACAGGGTCAAAATAGACCGTCCCCGACTGCCCTGTGTAGTCGAGTTTCCCGTCGGTGCCGTCCCCACAAGTAGTGAACGGGCACTGCTGTTGCCCGAATGCGGGGGCTGCGGGAATCGAGAACGCCGCCACGGCCAGAACAGCGATCCAGAAAAGGCATTGAGCGGAAAATGCTCGCCGCACACCGGAAGACATTTCAGGCAACACAGTTTTCTCCTTGTTACCGATGATTCTCCAGGACGCCATGCTGACTTGCAGGACCGGACTTTGGTCCGGTGCCTTCGGCGTTTTTGAAACCCCGGTCAGCCGGTCTGGCGCTGGTTTTCTTCGCCGATCCTGAGCCGGCGTTGTTCTGAACGCTGAACAGGATTCCATCGCTCTCGGCTGGAACGGGCTGACCACCCTCCGAGTTGTTGAACACGCTGAAAATGATCCCGTCGTCCTCTCCTGTGAGTGGCAGGGAGGTACCAGTAGCGCAGCTGTTCGGGTTAAGTGGGTCCAGTTGGTAGGTTGCTTCGACCACATCCGCAACCCCACAGGCGCTAATGGTTGTGGAGCTTGGATCGACGACGGTGAACCAGTTGGCCTCGGTAGCACCCGCGCCGCTGCTTCCGGACGAGTTAATGGCGACCAATGCGAACGTGCCCTCCAACGTTCCGGAGGACACGGTCATGGTGGCTGAAGCCCCGGAAGGATAATCGACACGGCGCTAATTGTCGGCCCTGGCGGATTGAAAGAGAACGTTGCGCCGAGCAGGTTTGCGCCCGTGACCTGAAAGCCGGGAATCGCGACGCTGAATAGAGCCGACTTAGGGGAAACGGTGAGGATGACAGGAGCCTGGCTGACAACGAAGTTTGCCAATGAGGTTGCCGTCTTGCTCCCGACCGTCACCGAAATGGGTCCGGTGCTTGCTCCGATTGGAGCCGCGGCTACCAGGGTCGTCGTGGTTGCAGAAGTGACTGTCGCCGCCACACCGTTGAATTTGACGATGTCCGATGCAGCGGTGGCGCTGAAACCCTGACCGCGAATCGTGACTGGCATCCCGACTGGACCAATCCTTGGGTTGAAGTCAAAGATTACGAGCTGACCGTGGGTAACTGTCGAGCGGCCGATTGAGAGGATGTTGCCTACTGCGTCGTAGTTGTAGGTGACGACATTCCCGGAGGGGTCCACCATGGTGACGAGCCGGCCGAGGTCGTCGTAGTAGTACTGGATGGGCTGTGTTTGGGCCCGGACGTTCCGCATGGAGGCGAAGACCAGCAAAGTTGCTGCAACGTGGCCAAGTATTTTCAAAAGGCGCTCCGTCAGTTTCACTCGCGACGACAATTCCGGAACTTACTGTCACAGCCCACCAGGGGAAGCAGCGCACGGTCCACCCGTGGGCGGCGGTGGGCAGGGGTCTGTCGCCTGCCTCTCGCAGTCAATGAGAATGGCCCTGGCTGCCCCACATGCAATCAGTCCCCCACCGCAGGTCCAAATCTCAGACCGTCATACTGGTACTGAGTCATTGCCCCTGTTGGATCCGTGACGCTGACCAGTCGCCCG
Organism: Terriglobales bacterium; assembly: GCA_036522035.1. Classification (GTDB taxonomy): domain Bacteria; phylum Acidobacteriota; class Terriglobia; order Terriglobales; family Acidobacteriaceae; genus Angelobacter. Next base: position 3,020 of record DATDGP010000074.1, on the reverse strand, counting down.
GCGCCGTCCCTGGCCAGCGTTGTCGTGCGCAACAGCGGATCGGTCACCAAGGTAAGAAGTTTCTCGCCCGAGCGGGTCCACGAAATTGTCGAGCAAACCGCTGGCAGCGTCCCAGTTGTAGGTCGTCACCTCCTGCACGGACGTTCCGGCGGCAAGTGTGTCCGTCGTCGCGTACCCGTTGGAGTTGAAGGCCACCTGGCGCTTGTTCTTGAGGGGATCAAATTCAGTCGCGGCAGTAACGTTGCCATTGCCGTCGAGTGTATACGAGATCTCGTAGGCAGAATGGTCCGGGCGCGTCTGGCCGATCACCCGGTTATTTGAATCATAGGTGTTGGTGACTGATTGGCTCCCGCGGGGGTCGGTGATGCTCTTCATGTTGTTGTTGCTGTCATAGACGTAGGTCGTGAGTCCGCCGTTGGCGTCCGTCACCTGCGAAAGGCGACCAGCTATGTCGTAGGCGTAACGGACCACGCGCCCGATATTGTCTGTCGCCTGCGTCACGCGGCCCAAGTCGTCGATCGTGAACTGAAGGTAGCGGCCGTTCGGGGATGTGATTTGGGTGAGGTTTGAGTTACTGTCACGGGTGAATGCAAGCGTGTCGCCGTATCGGTCCTGGTAACCGGTCATCGCCTCCTGTTGAGGCGTACTGGCGCCAGGTGCTTGGGGAAAGGTAAGGACGGTGCCGTTTTTCTTCTTCAGCACCCACGCGCCTGACAACCCCGGCGTGATGGTTGCTCCGTAGAAACTCGTTGGCGAGGAGATGCACTGCCAGAAAGGCGAGCTTCCCACAAAGTGAACGCGGCCGCCGTCCGGCAGGATAAGGTAGATATCACCACTGTCGGCCTGCAGCCCGTAGAGAAAAATGTCGTAAGGGTGCGTCGTCCCGATGCCGAAGGCGCGCGACACGGTGTCATTCTGACGGTACGTTCGTGTAAGAGTGAGGGGGATAACGTCTGGGAGCACGAGATCGGTCTCCGTGTGGACGAACAATCCTGTGCCTAGGTCGATAGGATCTCCGCAGCTTGTGCAAGGGCACGGAGTGCCTCCGCTCGGCTCACATGGCTGCGGTCCGTCAGGTGGCGCGCCGGCGCTGCCAACCATAGCTCCGGTGAATTGGTAAATCAGGACGCCTGGGTTCGGAATCACTTTCAAGCCGTTGGGCGAGACTTTGCCGTAACCGTAGACATACCAACCGGAGCTGTCGGCCTCGTAGTTCCAAAAGTCGAACGGGGTTCCTGGAGCGTAGCGGTATGTGTTGGGGTAAATAAGCTGAGCGCCTTGCGGGCCGTTCGGATTCAGAAACTTCAACCACGCACCACCCGGTTGGATGGTGAAATAGATCGGGACCTGGACGTTGGGAAGGGGGAAGGGAGTGCGGTCGAGTGGAATCGCCGTGATGGAGATAGTGCGAGCGACGCGCCCTTCGTAGTCGTAAATGACCGTCCCGGGTGGCAGATGCAGTTCAAGACCGGGCAAAAGCGGAGTTGCGATCGTGGTCTCGCTTTTCGTAGGCGAAGGAATGGTTACGGCGTGGCTGGTATCGAGTTGCGGCATCCAAATGGTGAACGGGAGCACATTGGTGATGCCAGCTTTGAGAACAGGGCCGTACTCAAAAAGGCCGTAGGACTTGGCGGGCCGGCTCGCCGTGCTTCCGTCCATGATGAGGACTTGCCGACCGCTGGGAACGTCGGCGAGCAAGAACCTTCCCGATGTGTCTGTCCGCGTGCTGCGGCTGCCTATTTCCATTGTCACATTGGGGAGAGGACTGCCATTCAATTTCAGGACTTGTCCGGCGACTGCGGTGACTCCTTCAGGACCCTGCAACGGCAGCAGCTTGCTCCAAGTCGATTCCGGCCGGCCGGTTCGAAAGTCGTGAGTTGGAACCCAAACTCCGTCATCCCCTGAGCCCACGGCTGCCGCTGCGGTGGTGAACGTGATCTGAGTTGGCGGAAGTTGTCGCCCAGCGGTATCAGCAAGACCGTTGAGCGAAAGTGTGTACGTCGCTCCGGGAAGGAGCGGTTCCTTATAAGTCGCGAAAGCCAGCATGCCTACTTCGGCCGGTACGACGGTGATCGGAATGTTAGCCTGTGAGTCTTGGGAGCTGGCAAGAGTAACCGTGGCCGAGCTCACAGTCGCTACGTTCAGGCGGTCAGAGAATCGAAGCGAAAGCATTTCCTGCAAAGGAACGTTCACGGCTCCATCTTCGGGAGTCGAAGCGGTGAGGCTCGGCCCCTCGCTGGTCGGTTGCGCCTCGGTCGGCAGCGTGTCAACACGGCTGAAAGTTTGGATTTCAGGGTCGTTAAGAGGTTCTCGATGCACTGAACCTCAAGGGCTTCTGCGTCAGTGAGGGCGACAACTCGGGCCGGAATTGAATCTCGGCCCGCTGCTCTCGACGCCCGGTAACGGCGAGCGCGTGCGACCAACTCGTAGCGGTGGGCCTTCCCGTTGGCAAGTGGACGCACCAGAATCGGCTGCAGGACGCCATGCGCCTTGACGTTTTCGGTCAACTCGCGAAGCTTCGATTCGTCAAAGCGCTTCCTGGGATTCGTCTTGGACTCGGCGATCTTGTCCAGGGCAATATCCTGGGCAAGGGTCGATTTGCCATTCTTTCTGACTTCCTGGGCTACATCTCTAGTACTCATTGTGCTGCATCTCCTTTCGGTTTTAGATTGAAGGTTCGTCGGGTGAGAGAGCCTCGATGCCGGAGGGCCACAGCAATCCGCGAGCACGGCGAATGCTGTAGGCCTCCGGGCTGGTCTGGTCAAGACTTGCAAGCGGGACAAATCGGCCAGTCGTAAGCGATACTCACGATCTGGTCGCAAATCAGGCATCGCTGCGGACACTCTCGGTCAACCCGCTCGCCGATGGTCATGGCTAATTCGCCTCCTGACCGCTGTGCACGGGGGCACGGCCTGCGCGGAGAATCTGGTCGGCGGCGTGAAAAATACGCTGTGCGGACTTCTCTGTGATCGGCTCACCCTGCGCCCAGGACTGAATGTAGGCGCGACTGAACTCGGCGC
>DATDGP010000073.1:0-4807 GCA_036522035.1 Terriglobales bacterium | reverse complement strand
ATCACCGCATCAGCCGGCTCAGCTTTTCGAGCGCCTTCTCCATCTTCTGTCGCTTCTGGAGCACATCGGCAAACAAATCGCCCACGCGATCGAATCGCCGGAGCACGTTGCCCATGTGGAACTGTGTGGGCTTCAGTCCGGGGCGAACCTCGTCCCAATCGAGCGGCGTCGCAACCGGGGCACCAGGATAGGCGCGCAACACATAGGGCGCGGAAATGGTCTTGCCCTCGGCGTTCTGCATCCAGTCGAAATAGACTTTGCCTTTTTCCCGCGCGGCCACGGTGCGCGGTGTGGTGAAGAGATCGCTGCGCTCGGCCGCCACCCACCGTGCCAGGACTTCGGCGAACGCTCGCGACTGCGCGTAGGTGTAGCGGGTCTCTAACGGTACGTAGACGTGCATGCCATCGCCGCCCGTAGTTTTGGGATAGCCCCGCAGTCCGATCAGAGTGAGCTTCTCGTGCACCAGGCGCGCGGCTTCGACGATGCGGTCATAACCGGCGTGATAAGGGTCGAGGTCGATGAGGATGAAATCAGGATTCTCGAGCGAGCCCACGCGGCTCATCCAAGGATTCTGGTCGATGCAGCCCAGGTTGGCGAGATAGAGCAGAGTAGCCTTATCGTCGGCGATCACCATCCGCGTGCTGGTTTTCTCACCCGTAGGGATCTCCTCAGTGTGGAGCCAATCCGGGAAGCTCGCGGCGACTTCCTTCTGAAAGAAAAAATCGGCCTCTATGCCATTCGGATATCGCTTCAACGAGAGGGGTCGGCCCTCTAAGTGAGGCACAAGCAGCGCGGCGACCGCAGCGTAGAAGTTGATGACGTCGCGCTTGGTGTAGCCCTCCGCGGGATAGAAGACCTTTTTCAGGTTTGTGAACTTCAGGCTGCGGTTCGCAATCGAGAGCGTGCGTTCGGTGGCGTCGGCGGGGAGCAGCGGATCGTCCGCCGATTTGCCATTGGCCTTATCTGGGGTGCCTCGGAGGCTGGTGTCAGCGCTCGTGTGGCTTCCCTTTTTGCCAGGTCTCGCCGCTCGACCGGCTTTTGATTTCTTTCCAGCTTTGTTGGTTGCTATCTCCGGCTCCTTCGACGCCTGTACTTCGGTCTCACGCACAACCTCTTTGGGCGAGGCATCCGAGCGTAGTCCCTGAAATACCGGCGCGCGCAAGCGCTCATCGTTAGTCCAGGAGTTGAACTTGACCACACAGACCAGCTGGGGTTCGACCCAGTGGACCTCACCGATTTCCTTAGGAACGTCGTCGAGCACCGGGGTCTTGGTGATGAGCGGTTTGATGCCTTGATAGACCGATCTCAGCGACTGCTGGTTAAAACCTGAGCCGACGTTGCCGGCATAGACAAGCTTCTTGCCCTTGTAATACCCCAGCACCAGCGATCCGAACGGCTCGCGCTCGCCCAGAATGTAGCCGCAAATGAGGAAATCCTGCTGGCTGGTGACTTTGAGCTTGATCCACTCTGAGCTGCGTCGCGATTCGTATTTACTGTGTGCTTGTTTGGCGACGATCCCTTCCAGACCCTTGGCTTTCACCGCCTCCAGCAGCTCCTCGCCCTTGCCGGCAAAGTGATCGGAGTAGCGCACCATATCGCCGGGCAGGATGATCGATTGCAGAAGTTGACGACGGTCGATGAGATCAGCACGGCGAAGATCGTAGCCATCGAGGTAGATGAGATCAAAAGCGAAGAAGTTCAGCGCATGCGGCTTCGCCTCGCCTGAGCTGTGAGAAACCCCATGCGAGAAACTTCTGGAGAAGCCGGTATGATTTTGCAGCAGCTGGAAGCTGGGCACGCCATTCTCATCGAGCGCAACAACCTCACCGTCGACGATCGCGGTCCCGGCTTTGATGGTCCGGCCCAGAGCCTCCGCGACCTCGGGAAACTGCTTGTCCATGGAATTACCGCGACGCGAGACCAGACGGGCCTTGCCTTTAGCGATGAAGACCAGAGCGCGATAGCCGTCCCACTTGACTTCGAACAGCCAGTCGCTGCCGGCAGGAAGCGTGCTGCCGAGAGTCGCCAACATGGGCTCGATCTCGTCGGGCATGGCGGCCTTGGTTGCGCCCTCAATCGAGCTGAGGTCGACCGGGCTTTGGAGCACGCTGCGGATATCGTCTTCGGGATTCCAGCCGGGCCGGACGGCGAAATCTTTTTTCTTGATCAGCAGCCAGTCTTCCTTTTTCTTGCTGCCGCTGCCGCTGGTGCGCCGCGTTCGGACCAAAGCGAAGTCGCCCAGAAGCTTTTGTCCGTGAAACCGGAGCTTGAGATCGCCGGCCTGCCATTGTTCGGCTCGCGGCTTATCGCCCACGAGCTCGTAGGTTCCGCGATCCCACAAAATGACTTTCCCGGCGCCGTAGTTGCCGGCCGGGATCGTACCTTCGAAGTTCCCGTAGTCGAGCGGATGATCTTCGACCAGAACCGCCAGTCGCTTCTGCTCCGGATCCAGGGTGGGCCCGTGGGGCAAGGCCCAGGACTTGAGGACGCCGTCCATCTCCAACCTCAAGTCGTAGTGGAGGCGTGTAGCGCTATGTCTTTGAATAAAAAAGCGGTTCTCGGGGCCGCGTTCGACCTCCGGAGGCGGCTCCGGGGTCTTGGCGAAAACCCGTTTGCGACGATATTCTTCTAATGGCATACCGGATTCGGATACACCTTGGGAGATTGTAATGCACCGGTTTTTGTGCTAAACACGTAGTCTCGCCCAGGGATTTGGAGAAGACTCAAATGGCTAGCACCGTGTGGAAGGGACACCTGACGTTCGGGCTGTTATCCCTCCCCGTAAAATTGTACAGCGCAGCGCGCGGCGAAACCGTCAGCTTCAACCAACTGCACAAGACCGATCACTCGCGAGTGAAGCAGGTCCTCTACTGCCAGGCGGAGGACAAGCCCATCTCCCGCGCCGACATCGTGAAGGGCTATGAGTACGAGAAAGACAAATACGTGGTCGTCGAAGACGAAGAGATCAAGAAAGTCGCTCCCAAGACAGCCAAGACCATGGAAGTGCTCGAGTTCGTGAAAGAGGCCGAGGTTGATCCCATCTATCTTGAGAGCTCCTACTACATGTCTCCCGAAGAAGGCGGCGAGAAGCCGTACGCTTTGCTCTTCGAAGCTCTGCGCCAGAGCGCCTACGTGGGCGTGGCCAAGATTGCCATGCACAACCGCGAGCACATCGTGATTCTGCGTCCGGGCGAGCGCGGCATCCTGCTGCACACCATGTACTATCCCGACGAGATCCGCCAGGTGGAAGAATTCCGCACCGATACCAGCACCGTGAAGCCTAAAGAGCTGGAGTTGGCCAAGACGCTGGTGGCGTCGTTGGAAGCGCCCTTCGAGCCGGATAAATACAAAGACAACTATCGCGAGAACCTGATGGCTATGATCAAGGCCAAGATCGAGGGCAAAGAAGTCATCGCCGTCGCCGAGCCTACGCATAAGGCTCCGGTCATCGATATTCTTGAGGCCTTGAAGATGAGCCTGGCCGAGGGCAAGAAGCCACCGCGCTCCGTCCGCGAGGCCACGACCGGCGCTGAGATCCAAGAGACGCCTCGGGACACCGCCAAAGGCAAGAAAGGCGGAAGGAAATCCTCCGCCGGAGACTAACCTTCGTTCACCGTCGGAAGGCCTTGGTCTGGCGAATCATGGTCCCGTAGTTCCGCCCGCCGAAACTCAATCCCTGCTCGACTTCCCCGGTCACGGAAACTTCAGTCCCGTTGCCAGGAAGTCCAAAATTCTGGCTCAGAACCCAGATGCTGCCGGTAGCGTCTTCGACTTGAAACACTCCACTGCCAAAGCCGCCGAACGCATTGGAAGCCCGGCCCTCGACGGTGATTTCTTTTCCGGCGAAGCGGCCGGGATCGCGGTTGATGTCTGCGATGGGAGTGCGCGTCGTGCATCCCGCAAGACACAGAGCCGCCAGCAGAAGCGCAGCCGCGGGTAGCAATTCGCTCTTTCCAGTCACGCGCATAATCGTGACAGCATACAACAGATGACCATTCCTACTGTCCACCAGCCGAATGCCCGGAAGCATCCGTCTTCTGGGTCGGCACCCTGCTGCTGCTGACCGAGACGCTCTTCATGTTGTCGTCCGGGATGCGGTCGATCAGAAGCGCGAAGGGATCGATGCCGGCTTTTTCAGGTATGGAGGCCGTCACGAACGTGTAGGTTCCATTCTTCTCGGTCATATGCACGCGTTCGCGGTACAGGGTGTCGCCGTACTTGTTGCCTTTCGCCGGCTTGGCGAAGGCGCCGATATCGATCCAGTCATCGACAGGCACTTCCGTCTCGTTGCCCTTGGCGTCGGCTTTGTACTTGTGCGCCTCGACTTTGATGGTGACATCGTACTTGCCGTCGGGACGCTTCTCGGCCGTTGCGTCCAGGGTGCGATTGGAGAATAACGTGATGTCCTCAAAGAGATCTTTGATCAGATACTGGAGGTTCGGCGGCGTCTCTTCGCGCAAGGCGTCGACCAGAGCGTAGGAAGTAGGGTAGGGCGGCTCGGCGTACGCGTACTGATGGATGACCTTGCGCAGAGCACGATTCACAGCTTCCTCGCCAATCATCTCCTTCATGTAGTAAAGCACCACGCTGCCCTTGCGATAGTGGATGTATCCCTGATTGGCTTCCACCCTAAGCAAAGGACGCTCCTTGAGCCGTTCCGCGCCACGGGAGCGCAGGTAATTGTCCATCTCATACTGGAGGAACTTGCGCATGGTGTCGCGGCCGTATTCTTTTTCCATGACCATGAGCGCGGAATATTGGGCCAGGGTCTCGGAAAGCAGAGTCGCTCCTTCCATATTGGCCCCGA
>DATDGP010000072.1:0-16013 GCA_036522035.1 Terriglobales bacterium | reverse complement strand
ATAGATGTTCTTCATTATCTCTATCTCCGTCGACATTGGTTTTCCGACAGGTGCCGCGTGGTCATAGGGTCCCCTGGCTACGCTGCGTGATTTCAGAGAGGCCCCACTGAAACGCGAGCGCCTTGACCTTGGCGATGTTGTCGACGACATAATCGGGCTCTTCTTCAGGACTTCGGGATTCCTGGGCCGCGAACTCACCTCTGTGGATGCGCACGGTATGCATGCCCAGATCGTTGCCAGCACGGATTTCGCTCATGGGGCGGTCGCCAACCACCAGCATTTGCTCGGCCGATAAACCCAATTCACGCTGAATCTGACGGAAAGCCGCTTCCTTGGTCAGGAACTTGTCGCGATCCGCATAGAGCACGCGCTCCAGAAGAGGATGATTATCCAGACCAAGAGCGCGGACCTTGGCGTGCTGAATTCCGGGCTCGCCGAAGCTGACTACGTAGCAGAGCACACCGTGACGTCGCAGATGCCGCAACAGAGGCAGGGTTCCGGGAAACAGCGCGAGTTTGCCGACGGGACAATTAAAGTAAGCCTCGCGGGCTGCGTGGCTGATGGCTTCCGGGTCAGCAGCTTCAAAACGCCGGCAGACTTCGCCATCGATGTGGCGGAGCATCGGATCCTGACCGAATGCGCGCATGCGAGCACGGTAGGCCGTTTCTACCGTGGCCTTGAGCCCGGCTCGGACCATGGCTCGCGCCGCGTGACGATGCGCCACCCGCACGCGTTGCGCGAAGCAGTCATAAAGGGTGTCGTCGAGATCGAAGATGACCGCACGGATGAGCGGCTTGGTGGCCGTCCGATCCTTGCGCTGCGACTCTCTTTTTCGCTGGGCCTGACGCATGCGGTAGCAGGAATAGCTATTGTAACCGCTGCTACAATCGAATCGATGGAAGACAAGCTGCTGCTGATCTCCCGCTCGGTGAGTGTTCTCGACAGCATTTCTCTGTTGTGTTTCGCCATCCATCTCTGCGGTGGAGAACCGGCGTGAAATTCGAATTCTTTGTGGCCTCCCGGTACCTCCGCGCCAAGCGCCGCCAGGCGGTGATCAGCGTCATCACGGTGATTTCCGTCATCGGAGTGGCGGCCGGCGTAGCTTCGCTCATCATCGCCCTTTCCATCAACGCCGGCTTTCAAAAAGACTTGCAGAGGCAGTTGCTGGGAGCCACGGGGCAGGTTCGGTTGGAGCTGGTGCAATCCAATGGAATCGAAGATTGGCGCACGCTAATGGCTCGTCTGGAAAACCGACCTCACGTCCGCGCGGCAGCGCCAGGACTCTACGAGGAAGTGATGATATCGCGCGGTGCTCGTGCCGGAGGAATGCTGCTGAAGGGCGTGATCCCGGACGACGAGAGTAAGGTCAGCGATCTCCTGAACTCGGTGAAAATCGGGTCCGCAGCGCCTTTGAATCCGCAGTCGTCGCCGTGCGCGCTGAATGACGTAGCTTGTGCGGAGCGTGACGTTCCCCCAATCGTGTTAGGCAAAGATCTAGCCGAGACCATCGGCGCGACCGTCGGGTCCACGGTGATGGCCACCAGCCCTCAGGGCGAGCTGAGTCCGATCGGCTTGGTTCCAAAGTACGAGCACTTCAAGGTAGTGGGAATTTTCAACTCCGGCTTCTATAACTATGACAGTAGTTGGGGCTTCATCCGCCTGGCTGACGCGCAGCGTTTGTATGCCCTGGGGGATGTGATCTCGGTCATCGACTTCAAGATCGACGACCTATATAGGGCCGAAGAGGTGGGCCGCGAGCTTCAAAGCGCGGCTGGTACCGGGTTCATGGCCACCAACTGGATGGAGCAGAACCGGGCTTTGTTTCGGGCATTGCGCTTGGAGCGAGTGGTGACGTTCCTGACCATCGGACTCATCGTTTTTGTAGCTGCTCTGAATATCTTGATCTCTTTGATCATGATGGTGATGGAGAAGACCAAAGACGTAGCCGTGCTGCTCTCGATGGGGGCGCGGCGCAGGCAGGTACGTTGGATCTTCGTTTTCCAGGGGATGTTGATTGGAGTTATCGGCACCGTGGTGGGACTGATGGTAGGCTACGGCATCGCCCTGACCGGGGCCAAATATCACTTCATCCGGCTTTCCGCGGAGGTTTACTCTATCGATTACCTTCCCTTTGCTCCCCGCTTCCTAGATGGCGTCGAAGTCGCCCTGGCGGCGTTGTTCATCTCGCTGGTTGCAACCCTCTATCCCTCGTGGGCTGCGGCGCGCGTGCTTCCGGCGGAGGCTTTGCGATATGAGTGAAACCCCTCATTGCATGTCAGGAAAAGGCGCTGCAACATGTTGCGACTCTGTCAAGTTTTGTTACCAAAAAACGGATCCTTCTATGCAATTCTTGAGGCTGGAAGCGGTGGAAGTTACGGAGTATAAAAGGCCCGATCAGGGTTGGAATGGAATAGGAAGGTTCGACAGGAAAACGGCCTTGAAAATGCTACAGATATGCTCTAGTTGCACCGTCGAAGAGGGGCCATGCATCTAAAGAGTGAGCGCCCTGAAATCCTTCGCGTTGACGGACTCAAGAAGGCTTACAGGTCTGGTACTTCAGACCTTGTGCTCTTTGAGAATTTGTCCTTCCAGGTGAGGAAGGGAGAAATGCTGGCGATCGTGGGTGAGTCTGGAGCCGGAAAAAGCAGCCTGCTGCACATACTCGGAGTGCTTGATCGAGCTTCGGAAGGTGACGTATACTGCGCGCAGACTCATTTGGCGAGACTGACGGAAGACGCGGCAGCGGATTTTCGCAATCGCGAGATCGGTTTCGTCTGGCAGTTTCATTACCTGCTGCCGGAATTTACGGCGCAAGAGAATGTCGCTATGCCGCTTCTGATGAGGGGGACGGGTCACCGCAAGGCCATGGACACGGCCGGCGGCTGGCTGCGCGAAGTGGGACTGGAGAGTCGGAGTCACCATCGCGCCGGCGAACTCTCCGGGGGCGAGCAGCAGCGGGTGGCTTTAGCTAGAGCTCTGGTCACCGGGCCGCAGATCCTGATGGCGGATGAACCCACTGGCGATTTGGACAGTCGTACCGCCGATCTGATCTTCGATTTGGTACAGCGGCTGCATCGCGAGCACCAGCTTACTTCCCTGATCGTCACCCATAACCTCGACTTTGCCCGCCGCTGCGACCGCGTGTTGCGGCTGAATCAAGGTAAAGCCGAGGAAGTGCACCCCGAATCGTTAAAGAACTGAATCGGGGTAAGGAGATTTTCGAGTTTTGCCCGCTCTGAAAGAGACGTATCGGGCGGAAGGGTAAGGCTTGTTCCTGGAAGTACGGGGGTTCGTACCAGGGAAAAGAGATAGGCGCTTGCGGCCGAGGTGACCGGAGGCGTCTAGGGTGAGGGCAACATGTTCGAGCGGTACACAGAAAAGGCGAGGCGGGTAATCTTCTTTGCGCGGTATGAAGCCAGCCAGTTTGGTTCTCCGTACATCGAGACGGAGCACCTGCTGCTGGGACTGTTGCGCGAAGACAAGGCTTTGACGAACCGCTTTCTGCGTTCCCATGCCTCGGTCGAGTCCATCCGGAAGCAGATTGAAGGGCACACCACCATTCGGGAAAAGGTCTCTACATCAGTCGATCTTCCCCTGAGCAACGAGTGCAAGCGCGTGCTGGCTTACGCGGCGGAAGAAGCCGAGCGGCTCAGCCATCGCCACATCGGGACCGAGCATCTCCTGCTGGGACTGTTGCGCGAAGAGAAGTGCTTTGCCGCGGAGATCCTGCACGAGCGTGGTCTGCGTTTGAGCGCCATCCGCGAAGAATTAGCGCGCAGCACGCAGGAAAAAGCTCAGCCGCAGCGTGGCTCGTCGCGCGAGTCGTCTCTGCTGGCCGAGTTCTCCCGGGACCTGACCCAGGCAGCCATGGACAACCAGCTTGACCCCCTGGTCGGCCGCGAAGCGGAAGTGGAGCGCGTGGTCCAGATTCTATGCCGCCGTACCAAGAACAATCCTGTGCTGATCGGAGAGCCGGGCGTTGGCAAAACTGCCATCGTGGAAGGTTTGGCTCAGCGTATCGCCGAGGGCGATGTGCCTTCGTTCCTGGCGGACAAGCGCATTCTCGGGCTCGATCTGTCTCTGATCGTGGCCGGCACCAAGTACCGCGGGCAGTTTGAGGAGCGCCTGAAGACCATCATGAAAGAACTGATGGAGAGCCAGAACAGCATCATCTTTATCGATGAGCTGCATACCCTAGTGGGCGCCGGCTCCGCCGAAGGTTCGCTCGACGCAGCCAATATCCTGAAGCCCGCCTTGTCGCGCGGTGAGATCCAGTGCATTGGCGCTACCACGCCAGGAGAGTACCGCAAGTCAATCGAAAAAGACCGGTCGCTTGAGCGGCGCTTCCAGGCCGTGAAGGTTCCGCCTCCGAACGAGGCCGAAGCCGTCAAGATCATCTACGGGATCAAGGAACGCTACGAGAAGTTCCACGCGGTGAGCTACACGGACGATGCCATCCAGTACGCCGTCTATCACTCCAACCGCTATATCCCGGACCGCTTCCTTCCGGACAAGGCCATCGACTTGCTCGATGAAGCTGGAGCCCGCGTGAAGCTTCGTCAGACCTCGTTGCCGGACGAGATTACGGAAGTGCAGAAGCGGATCAAGTTCATCGTGCATCGGATGGAGAATGCCATCGCCAATCACGAGTTCGAGAAGGCGCGCTTCTACTCCGATGAGGAGCGCAAGGAGCGCGAAAACCTGCGCGCCCTGCGCGAGAAATATCACCTGGACGAGTCCTCCACCGGCGTTGTCAGCCGGGAGGACATCGAAGAAGTAGTCAGCCGCTGGACAGGCGTGCCCGTCACCTCCATCAAAGAGGAAGAAACACAGAAACTGCTGCGGGTGGAGGAAGAGCTGCACAAACGCGTGATCTCGCAAGACAAGGCCATCAGTGCCTTGGCGCGGTCGATCCGCCGCTCGCGAGCGGGGCTCAAGTCACCGAACCGTCCGATCGGCTCGTTCCTGTTCCTGGGACCTACGGGCGTGGGCAAAACGGAAGTAGCCCGCACCCTGGCGCAGTTCCTGTTCGGCAGCGACAAGTCGTTGATCCGCTTCGACATGTCCGAGTTCATGGAAAAGCACTCGGTGAGCAAACTGATCGGCTCGCCTCCGGGATACGTGGGCTACGAAGAAGGCGGCCAGCTGACGGAACGGGTTAAGCGCTCACTCTACTCTGTGGTTCTGTTGGACGAAATCGAGAAGGCACACCCGGATGTCTTCAACATTTTGCTGCAAGTGCTCGAAGACGGCCAGTTAACCGACGGTCTCGGCAATACGGTGGACTTCAAGAATGTGATCATCGTCATGACCTCCAACATCGGCGCCCGTCACCTGATGAAGCGCAAAGGGCTCGGCTTCCAGGTCGACAGAGAAGATGTGGTCTCCGAGAAGGTGGAAGAGATGGTCCGTCAGGAAGTAAAAAAGACCTTCAATCCCGAGTTCCTGAACCGGCTGGATGAAGTGATTATCTTTAACGCTCTGACGGATGGCGATCTGATCCAAATCCTGGAACTGCTGGTGCAGCAACTGAACGGCAACCTGGCGCAGCGGCACATCACCATCACTGTGAACGAAGAAGCCAAGAAATGGGTACTCGAAAAAACGCTGGTGGATCGCAACTACGGCGCGCGTCCGTTGCGCCGTGCCCTGCAGCGCTACATCGAGGATCCACTGTCGGAAGCGCTGATACAAGGCACGATTGCCACCCGCCCGGCATTCATCGAGGTCTATCTCGAGGGCGACCGCCTGTTTTATCGGCAGGTGGGTGACGGCCAGGAAAAAACTGAAGGACTGTTGCTGTATAGCAATTAGTGTTCAAGCAATTAGCCCCAGGGGCCGCCGCCCGAAGCCGGCGGCTTTTTGTTGACAGAGGCTGGCTCCACGCGCTCACCTCCAGCGACCCGCATGCCGGGAATGAGACAAGTGGCATGGTCTCAGTTGCCGGATCATGATCCGTCGGTGGCTCGCAGCCAGTCTCGGTAACATTCAGAATGGCTGAGTCGAGAGAATGCATTCAGGAAAGTTCGTTTCAGAGCCGATACCATTGAATCTCGGTTCAAAGGAGCGTGGCTTTGACCGCGCTGATATCGAGGTCTATGGGATTGATCAGTCGGGTGCGTCATTTGAAGGGCGGGTGTTCCTCAATAATACCGAGGCGACTCTGAAAACGCCCCTCACTGCCGGGCATGGCTATGCCGGCTCATTCCACGTTTACGGTTACGGAATCTGGCCGGCGGATGCCGTTGCAGACAAAGCCGCGACGCCGGAGGCGTCGGAAGGCATTCGCGCTCCCATCACCAAGACGTTAATAGCGACCGAAGCGGTGCGCCGTGCTGCCGCCAAGGGCAATGAAGCCCGAGTCACGGTGGTCCCGGTGGTCCCCGGAAACCCGCCCCGAGACGCGGGAGACGCCTTCAAACTCGAAGGCGTGAGGATCATCGTCCACTAGACGATCGCGTGATCCTCAAATGAGTGTCCGCGCGACACCTGTCGGCACAGTCGTCGAGTTGCCCGCCGTATGTTTCTCGCGGACTTCCCGAAACGGAATCGTTTCCCGCGCGATCGGATCCTCTTGACACGCCCTATGATGGGGTGTTTAGCTGAGCATCTCATTTCCTAGCTCAGGGGTGGTTATGGCAGACGGCGTCACCCTAAGGGACAGCATCGAAAGCGTTGAGCAGAATTCCTCCGCCCTCAGCGCTCTCAGCAACGCTTACGGCAAGATGCAGCAACTGACCGACAACCGCGGCTGGATCTACTGGGCCGGCATCCATGGGTACCCGCAATACCTGTGCTGGCATCACGGACGCGTAGGCATGGGCGGTCAACGCCCATACGATCTGTTTCTCCCCTGGCATCGGGCTTTCCTGCTCTACTTCGAGCACACCATGCGCGACCAGGACCCCCAGGCAAGTCTTCCCTGGTGGGATTGGACCTCTCCCAGCGCTCACCAGATCGGCATTCCGAGCTCGTATTCCGTTCCTTCGACAGGAGGCGATGAAAACCCGCTGGCATCCGGACCCATGCCTGCGGTCGGCCGGACTCCGGCGCAGAGGACCTCGCGGGCTCCTGATGATCCGAGCCACCTGCCCACCGATGACAACGTCCAGAAGCTGATGTCGTTGGGCAACTTCGCGGACTTCACCGGCCAGCTCCAGGATATCCACGACGCTGTGCACGGCTGGGTGGGCGGCGCGATGGGCGTCGTGGCCACTTCGGCTTTCGATCCCATCTTCTGGTCGCATCACTGCATGATCGACCGCATCTGGTATCTCTGGCAGCTAAAGAATGGCAGCAACAACGTTCCTGCGGACTACCTGGACAAGGCCCTGGCGCCGTTTGCTTTGACCGTCCGTGACGTGCTCGACATCAACCGCCTGGGATACGAATACGCTCAGTCCTCCGTTTCGGTGGATGCTTAGAGCCGGAAAGAGAGTCTCGACATGCCAGCGAAAAAAACCAGCAAGAAACCACCAGCCAAGGCGACTGTCCCCTCGGCGCCCATGAAACAGCCATCGAAGATTTATGTCTCCTCGAAGATTCCCGTGGATCCACTCCGGAAGATCTTCCAGCGGGCCGATCTGATTTTTGACGGAGTCGATCACTCCGGCGCTACCTACGAAGCTCGAGTGTTTCTCAACAACCCTGGTGCCAACGCCAAGACGCCCACGAACCTCCAGCACGGCTACGCCGGCACGTTCCACATCTTTGGCCACGGCGGTTGTTTCGGCGACGTCGGCCATTGCGAGGTTCGCGGCGTGCCCGGGCCGTACGATCCGCGCCCAGCGCATCCGCTGACGCCTGCGCGCAAGGTTCTCATCGCCACCGAAGCCGTTCGCAAGGCGGTAGGCAAGGGCAAGGCCTTCACCGTCACGGTGGTGCCCATCGTTCGCGCGGGGACCGACCTGTGTGATTATGACGACGTTTTCAAATTTGACAAACTGTCCGTCCAGACCTATTCCTGAAACCGGCTCGCGCCCCGCTCACCTGCCTTCTGCTGGCTTTGGCCGGGCGGGGATGCGAGAATACTCCTATGGCAAAAAAAACTGATCTCCTCTTGATCCTGACCGCCATGGCGGCCTTATGTATCGTGGCCGCGATGGGTCAGAATTCAGCTGTACCGAACGCGCCGGCACCCAAGAATCAGGCCGGTCAGCCCGACAATTCTCCCTTCAAAACGCCGAAAGAGAAACAGAGCTACGCGTTGGGCATGAACATCGGCGATACCTTACATCGGCAATCCATTGACATCGACCTCGCGATCTTCCAGCAAGGCATCAAAGACGCCATCGGTGGAGGCAAGACCCAGATGAGTGAGGAAGAGGCCAGCCATGTGCTGACGCAGCTGCAGGCTGAAGTCCGGGCCAAAGCCGAGGAAAAACAGAAACAGCTCGCGGCAACCAACAAGACCGCAGGCGACGCGTTTCTGGCCGCCAACAAGACCAAAGAGGGCGTAGTCACTACCCCGAGCGGCCTGCAGTACAAGATTCTGACTCCCGGCAACGGACCGAAGCCGCTCGCGACCGATACAGTCTCGGTCAATTATCGCGGCACGCTCATCGACGGCAAAGAGTTTGACAGCTCGTACAAGCGCGGCCAGCCGGCAACCTTCCCCGTCAACGGCGTGATCAAGGGTTGGACAGAGGTGCTCCAACTCATGCCCGTGGGATCCAAGTGGCAGGTCTTTATTCCCGCGAACCTGGCCTATGGAGAACAGCAGCGCGGTCCTGACATCTCACCGAATTCTACGCTGATTTTCGATGTGGAGTTGCTGTCGATTAAGCCGAAAGACGAGAAGACAGACCAGAAGAAGTAATTCGGGGGGGTGGCTTGGCGACTCAGCCAAGCCCTCGAAACCTCGAACTTTTGACGCTCAACGTATCGCGCGACGCCGGGTCAGGCGATGGACTGCTTTTACCAGCGAGGGGCCACGCTCGCGCACTTCTTCGCGGGCGGCGCTACCCAGACTGCACAATAGTGCTTCCCCTTGGGGAGTGATGGAAAGGGTTACTTGCCGGCGATCATTGCTGGAGCGGCCTCGGCGCAGCAATCCACGCCTCTGGCAACGGTCCACGAGCTCCACCGTACTGTTGTGGTTGAGCTGCATTCTCTTCGCCAGGCAGCCGATGGTCGGAGAGTCTCCCTCAGGCAGTCCCTTCAGGGCCAGAAGCAGCTGGTACTGCTGCGGATTCACCCCCCGCTCGCGAGTTCGTTCCTCCATGTGGCGCAGGAACCGTCGCAATTGATAGCGGAACTCGGCCAGCGCCTCATACTCGGTCGCTCGCAAGCGTTGGGGGCGTTTTCCCTTGATCATTCTATCGCCTCACGATATATTTATATCAAAGCTGCTAGATTGAAGCCTGGGCCCTGAACCGTCTCTCCCCTAGACGGAACAGGGCCCTCTCCTCCCGCGATCCGATCCCAATTGCTGCCGATCCCGTCTGATGTGCATCGAACCTTTACATGCTCCCGGTAGCACTGCCCCTTCCAGGGTAACGCATTGGCGCTTGCCAGCCCGGGCATTTATGATCGAGGGTCCGCTCCTGCCACGGGCTTCGGCGGGCTGAAGGAGAGCCTTTCTGATCCCGCGTTATACCCGCCCGGAAATGGGCCGTGTCTGGAGCGACGAGAACAAGTTTCGCTGCTGGCTGCAGGTGGAGACCGCTGCCACCCTTACCTTGGCTGCGGCCGGCATCGTGCCCCGGAAGGCCGCGAAGACCATTGTCGAACGCGGCGACTTCGACCTCAACCGCATCCGGGAAATCGAAGCCGAGGTCAAGCACGACGTTATCGCCTTTACCACCGCGGTCGCCGAAAAAGTGGGCCCTGAGTCACGCTGGCTTCATTATGGTCTCACCTCGAACGACGTGGTCGATACCGCCCAGGCACTGCAGATCAAAGAAGCTTCGGCCATCATTCTCGAGGGACTCAAAAAACTCCAGTCCGTCCTGGCCCGCCGGGCGCGTGAGTTTCGCCACACTCCGGCCGTCGGCCGTACCCACGGCATGCATGCCGAGCCGGTTACTTTTGGTCTGAGGTTCGCCAACTGGTACTCAGAGATAGGACGCAACCTCGCTCGCTTGGAGCGCGCGGCGGAAGAGATGCGCGTGGGCAAGCTGTCCGGCGCAGTCGGAACCTTTGCCCACCTCGAGCCGGAAATGGAAGAAAAGATCTGTCGCAGGCTGGGTCTGCGAGCGGCACCCATCTCCTCGCAGGTGATCCAGCGCGACCGGCACGCGTACTACGTGGCTACGCTGGCGACGATCGCCTCAACGCTGGACAAGATCGCCACGGAAGTTCGCCATCTGCAGCGAACTGAGGTCCGGGAAGCCGAAGAGTTTTTCAGCGAGAAGCAAAAAGGTTCTTCGGCCATGCCCCACAAGCGCAATCCCGTGAACGCAGAACAGATCAGCGGGCTGGCTCGGGTGGTGCGGGGGAACGCTCAAGCCGCGTTCGAGAACGTGGCTCTGTGGCACGAGCGCGATATTTCCCACTCATCGGTGGAGCGTGTGATTCTGCCTGACTCCACGATTCTGGTGGACTATCTCGTCAACAAGACCGCGAATCTGATCGATACGCTCGTGGTCTATCCCGAGCGCATGCTTAAGAACCTGGAATCAACGGGAGGTCTGGTTTTCAGCGGCCAGTTGTTGCTCGATCTGGCCCAGCATGGCATGTCGCGGGAGGATGCTTACCGACTCGTTCAAGGGCACGCTATGCGCGCTTGGAAGGAAGACCTCAACTTCCACGAGCTGGTCATGAACGATTCCGAAATCACATCGCGAGTTCCGAAAAAGGAAATCGAGCGTGCGTTTAACCTGAAGAGGCAGTTGAGGAATGTGGACAAGATCTTCAAGCGCGTGTTCGGGAAGTAGGTAGGCGCAAATCTTCAGGAATCAACGCGAATTCCAGATGGATTGGCGGCTAGCCCGCTCTAGACCGAGATCGTAAACGACGTCTCTGTCCTTCTTACCGGGCGATACATGGTGTCTCGTTCCATGGGTTCGCGGCCAGCCTCACGAATCAGGCGTTCCAACTCGCCCCGGTGCATGCCTTGTGGCGTAGTGGCGCCCGCATCATGGTAGATCTTCTCTTCGATCACAGTGCCATCGATGTCATCAGCCCCAAAACGCAGAGCAATCTGCGCAATTTTGGGTGACATCATCTGCCAGTAAGCCTTGATATGGGGGAAGTTGTCCAGCACCAGGCGGCCGATGGCGATCTGCTTCAGGTCCATGAAGCCGGTGGTGGTGAACAAATGCTGTAGCGGCGTGTTAGCCGGATGAAAGGCCAATGGGATGAAGGTTTGGAAACCGTGCGTCTCGTCCTGGAGCGCGCGCAGGCGCAGGAGATGATCGGCGCGGTCTTCGTCGTTCTCGATGTGCCCGTAAAGCATGGTTGCGTTGGACTTCAGACCAAGGCGATGCGCGGTCCTCGCCGTATCAATCCACTGATCCCCATCGATCTTGTGATCGCAGATCACCCGGCGCACTCGCTCGTTGAAGATTTCGGCACCGCCTCCGGGTAGCGAGTCCAGTCCCGCGTCCTTGAGCTGGCGCAGGGTCTCTTCGATCGAGAGTTTGCCCCGCTTAGCCAGGAATGCGATCTCGACCATGGTCAGAGCCTTGAGGTGAACCTGAGGGAAGCGCGCCTTCAATCCCGAGATCAAATCCAGATAATACTGAAAAGGCAGATCAGGATGCAGACCGCCGACGATGTGAAATTCGGTCACGGCCTCGGTATAGCCGGAAGCCGCGGTCTCAAAGGCTTCATCCAAGGCCATGGTATAGGCGCCGGGCGCGTCCTTTTTACGTCCGAAGGCACACAACCGGCAGGCGGCTACGCAGACGTTGGTGGGATTGATATGCCGGTTGACGTTGAAGTACGTGACGTCGCCGTGCATGCGCTCGCGGACGTGATTCGCCAGCCAGCCCAGGGCCAGGATGTCCGGCGAGCGGTAGAGCGCGACCGCGTCGTCAAAGTTCAGGCGCTCGCGGCCAAGCACCTTATGGGCGAGGGGGTGGAGACCGGCGTCGTCGGTCTGAAAGCCATGCGCCGAAAGCTTGGTGCTCTCGTCTCCTGGCGCAGATGCATTCGCGTTGGGCATGTTCTCAACGATCATACCGCGAGTAGGCGACGTTTTTCGACTGGCAAACCGATAGCAAGTATGATCCGAATCACTTCAGAGTTGAGGAGGCAGGCTCGGTTGCCGCAGTCTCCAACCCTAGCTTTTTGCTTGGTCCCTCTTCCACTCCTTATAGAACTGATACCGTTTTTGGAATTCGACCTTCGAAATATTGGTGATGTATGCCTTAAGAGCGGTGCATTTTGTTTTCGAACCATCGGCTGGGTAATACGCATTGGCAGACCGCATCAGAAAATAAGCCCAATGTTTTCATTTAGAAAGAGAGCCCTCGTCCGGACCAGACCGAACCGCTGGCGAGACACGGGGAAAGCAGAGTTTCCGGTATGTGAATTGCAGGTTACTTTGGTAATTGGGTGAGGCATCCGCCATCTAGACAGCGGTCAGGACAGTAACCGACCGCTCGCAGACAACCCAATATCTGGAGTGCGGGGTTCTGTTTTCCGTGGGGCATCGTTTCGGTTCTCACCACACCCTCCTCGAACTCATTTTTCAGCAATAAGGACAGTTGGGGCTAAACCCCAGAACGTTAAGACTCACTGAGAGCGAGTTCATGCTCTCAGTCGGCCCATCGATGAACGTTTTACTTCTTCAGGAGGATTAGAGATGACAAGCGCGAAAGGAAAGCAGCGATTCATGGTATTTGCCATGGTCGCGTGTTTGCTGCTTAGCTGTGTCAGCCTGTGGGGCCAAGTGACCGCGACGGCCAGCCTGCAGGGCACAGTTCAGGATAAGACACAAGCCGTGATTGCCAATGGAACTGTCACTATCACCAATAAAGAAACCGGAGCCACGCGCGCGACGAAGACCGGTGGCGCTGGCGAATACCGGTTCGACCCACTTGCGGTCGGCATGTACAACGTCAAGGTAACGGCACCGGGGTTTTCGACAGCCGAAGCCAAGGACGTGGAAGTGGCGATCGGCAGGACCACGGCACAGAACTTCACCATGGCTCCGGGCGCCGTGAGCGAGACGGTAGAGGTAACAGCGACCGCCCCCCTGATGGATGCCACCAAGACAGACGTCAGCACCAACATCACCCCGGCCCAGATCCAGGATCTGCCGATGATCGGGCGCGACATCGCCGATCTGGCCTACTTGTCACCCGGAGTCAAGGCTGCTGACTCCTACGATCCCACGAAGAACCGCTATGCGATCCTATCGGTCAACGGTGACGGGGGACGCAACGTAAACGTGACCGTCAACGGCGTCGACAACAAGGACAACACGGTCGGCGGGCCGGTGATGCAGCTGCCGGCGGAGGCCGTGCAGGAATTCCAGATTTCCACACAGCGCTTCTCAGCCGTCAACGGCCGCTCGTCTGGCGCCGCCATCAACGTAGTCACCAAGTCCGGCACCAACAACTACCACGGTTCGGCCTTTGCCTTCTTCCGCGAGCAGGCTTTCAACGCAGACCAAGCAATCGCGAATGGAGATGGAACTTCTTCTCCATCCAATCCGCCCTACTCTCGGCAATGGTTTGGCGGCTCTTTCGGCGGCCCGATCATGAAGGGCAAAGTGTTCGCCTTCTTCGCCTACGAGCGCCAGCGCGAGAACACCTCGATTGCCGAATCGGGCCAGGCGTTGTCCGAATTGAACCTGGTGACGAACCTGGGGGCGCAGCCCTCCGCTACCATCCCAACCCCGTTCTTCGAGAACCGTCTCAACGGCCGGATGGACTGGGCGATCAACAGCAAACACTCCGCGTACTTCTCCGTGTCCACTCAGGCCAACAACAGCCTGAACGACCAGAGCAACGGATTGTTTGATTTGACGGAAGGAAACTTCACCAAGAACCATCTGCAGATCGCCAACCTAACAGTGAACTCCTCACTGAGTCCCACGCTGATCAACCAGTTTACGTTTGGATTTCAGTACTGGAACAACCTGATTGACAGCACCGGGCGGACGCCGCTTTTCACGTTCCCGACCGGCATCGAATTCGGAACCAACACCAACGTTCCCCAAAACTCGATCCAGCGTAAGTACCAGTTCAAGGATGACGTGGCCAAGAGCGTGGGTAAACACACGTTCAAGACTGGATTTGATTTCATCTACACCCCGTTTATGGGTGGATTCTTCGAGTTCAACCCGACGCTCGAGTTGGACTATAGCCTGTTGCCCAGCCAGATTCTGGCTTTGCCCCAAGGATTCCAGACTCCTGGATTGCTCGTCGGCGGCAATTCTGTCGGAAACGGCATGAGCATCGCGGTGGGCGATCCCACGTTCATCATCAGGGACGCGAAGCAGCTCGGGTTGTACTTCCAGGATGACTGGAAGATGACCCGCCGCCTAACCGTCAACCTTGGTCTGCGCTGGGACAAGGACTTTGACTTTGTCGGCGGCACGGATGTCGCCAACAGCCGCACCTTCCAGGAACTGCAGGCGATCGCACCCATTAGCCCGCTGGCAGCTAGCCTGGTCGCCAAGAAGGCCACCGACTACAGCAAGGGCTTCAGCCCACGCGTGGGGTTCGCCTATGATTTGACCGGCCAGGGGAATCACATCCTCCGCGCCGGCTTCGGTATGTATTTCGACAACACCTTCCAGAACATCCCCCTGTTCATGGAGCAGCAGGCTAACGCCACCATCTTCCAGACGGCATTCTCCCTGAACGCCGCCACCGACATCGTGCCTGGCACCGGCATCCCACTGTCCGCCTGGCATCTGGGAAATCCAATGCCGACGATTCCGGCTCCCCAAGCGGCACTCACGGACGGTGCGATTGGCCGCCTCATGGACCCGAACTATCGCACACCCGTGACCGAGGAGTGGAATGGCGGCTACACCTGGGCAATCAACAGCAAGGCCGTGGTCGAAGCCGAGTACGTTCACGTTCTCAGCCTGCATGAGAACAAAACCATTAATGTCGATGCGAATACTCCGATTAACCCTTCGAACATAGCGCTGGGTTTCTTCCAACCATTGCAAGCCGCGTTCACCGCGGCGGGCGTGCCGGTGCTGAGCAGCGTGCGCGACGAGACGTCCGGCGGGCGCTCGCGTTACGACGGCTTGAACATCAGCTATCGCCAGCGCGCGTTTCATAGGACTGATCTGACCGCAAATTACACGCTGGCTCGTGCAGTGGGTTATGACGAGGATGGTGGTTCGTTCCGCTATTACCCCCGCGATCCGGCCCGTCCGTTGGCGCCGGATGACTTTGGTCCGGCGTTCAACGACGAGCGACACCATCTCACGCTCGCGGCAACCACACACCTCCCCTGGGGTATGGAGTTCTCCCCCATTCTTCAGGCGGGATCTGCGCGGCCCTACAACGCAATCGCGCAGCACAACCAGTTGAGCCTGGGCGGAGGCAGCGCGGCCGACGCACTCCTGGCGCCCGGCTGCACAGAGCAAGGCTATTACTCAGGGAGCTGTCCCCTAAACCCCATATTTGCCCTGCGTGGCGATCCCTACTTCGACGTGGATGCGCGCGTGGCTAAGAACATCAAGCTGAAAGAAAGCATGAACCTGCAGCTCATGTTCCAGGCTTTCAACCTCACGAACCATGCCAATTACGGCAATAACTTCGGCGGCACGGTTGGGCTTCCGAGTTTTGGGCAGCCGCTCGGGTTCATCAACCCCACGAGCAGCTTGCTGCCGCGGGCGTTCACGGGTGAATTCGGAGCACGGTTCACCTTCTAAACCGTTCGATTCTTAACCATGGCCCGGCGCCCAAAAGCGCCGGGCCTTTTTTGCGTGCCGAGCATGTTCGACAGCTTGGAGGTGAAAGTCCTCTTCACAACCTGATGGAGGTGAAGTGATAGCGAAGCGCAAGGATATGGACGTCAGGCTACCTCTGAAGCAAGCGTGGAGCAAAGGTGCGAGCTGATGAACAAAATCGGATAGGAGGCCTATAGTGTCGAGC
>DATDGP010000071.1:0-7805 GCA_036522035.1 Terriglobales bacterium | reverse complement strand
GAGGTTGCGAGGCTCGCCTCATCCCTCACTTCTTCGGGTCTTCTTCTCCGCGGTCCTTGTAGACAACGTGCCCGAGGCGATCGCACGCATTCTCTTCTGCTCGAGAAATGGTCATCGGCTTTTCGTTCGCCGGAACCGATTCGCACCGTAAATGATCCTCGAACCCCGGCGAGGAGAATATGGCCACATCACTCTCCCTCTCGCTGCCGATGTTCTTCGCACCTACCCAGGTATATGCCGGAATAAACACCATGCCTCCCGCATGCAGATCGCGTTCCTGGTCCCCCAGATGAACGTGAAGCGTTCCTTTCTCGATCAGCAGAATTTCATCCTGCCCCAGGTGCTTGTGTGTGGGTATCGCATCTCCTGGAACCATCTCTCCGGTAAACAGCACGAGATGCTGAGACCGATTATTTTTCGGGCTAACCTTGACGATGAATCCTCCCGGGTCAACCTCGCCGGGCTCGGGACGCCATAAACGCACCTCGCCCTCATTTCTCTCTAGCAGCAGCGGTTTTGCGCCAGACTCAGGCGTCGTTCCGGAATCGGAGTCCTTTTCTCCTCGCTCCCGGTAGACAGCATGCCCCAGGTGATCGCACGCGTGCTCTTCAGCCCGGGAAATGGTGGTCGGCTTTTCGTTCGCCGGAACCGATTCGCACCGCAAATGATCCTCGAACCCCGGCGCTGAGAATATGCCCACGATGCTGGCGCTCTCTGTGCCGATGTTCTTGAGACTCACCCAGGTATGCTCCGGAACGAACACCATTCCTCCCGCATGCAGATCGCGTTCTTGGTCCCCGAGAAGAGCGTGAATGGTCCCTTTCTCGATCAACACAATTTCATCCTGCTCCAAAGATTTGTGCCTTGCGATAGCAGCTCCGGGAGGCATGTCTTCTGTCAGCAACACCAGATGCTGAGAGCCATTGCTCTTCGGCGTGACCTTAAGGATGAATCCTCCCCGGTCAACCTCGCCGGGTTCGGGACGCCACAAACGCTGCTCGCCCTCAGTTTTCTCCAGCATGAGCGGCTTTGCGCCAGGCTCGGGAGCAGACGTCGAAACAGCTTGCGTTGATTGGGCCTGCGAGATGCAGACCGCCACCAGCATCGCGGCTACCGTCGCAACCACACTTAGCTTCATACCCACCTCGCGCTGTTTGAGCGTAAGTCTGCTCTCCACCATCCGAGGAGTCAATGCCACTGATGCCAGTCATGCGCGTAGAGCGACTTTAGACACGGGTTACTAGGCGAGCGGCAGGGCATCTTGAGGCGCTCTCATCGGCAGATTGCTGGTTGCTATTTGCTTTTCACAATCGCGTTATACCCGTCCGCGGCCAGACGGCTGCGCATAGTCTCAGCATCCTTTGGGTCGGTAAGCGGACCGACCAGGACGTGAAACAGCGTATCGCCCGTCGCATTGCCCACAAACGCCGGATACTGTTTTTTCTGCAGAGCCGACGCCAGGATGTCAGCATCCTCGTGCTTAGAGACCGCCGCGACTTGCACCAAGTATGCTCCGCCGGAGGCGGCGTTCGGGTTGAGGTTCGCGGAGTTTGACGCGCTGGCCGGGACCAGCGCTGGCGGAGCACTGCTGGAAGCCGAAGCTGGCACTGCGGCTGCGGGCGTCGAGGCCGACGCGTTGCTGCCGGCTGGTACCACCGTCACTGGCGCGGGGCTGGGCGTCTTGTCGGCCGCTGAAGGCTTGCCGGCCGCACTGCCGCCGGTGGGCTCTCCGGAGACAATCTCGGTTTTGGTGCCGTTGGCGTTGCTGCGGCCCAGCATATAGCCCATGGCAAAAAACAGGGAGCACAGAAGCACCAGGCCAAAGAAAATGCCCAGCAGCTTGCCCGTTCCCAGTGTAATTTCAGTACTCTCCCTCTCGTCGGTCTCGGTTTCGGCCATGTTCACTCCAGCAAAGGTTTTCCTCAGTGTAACCCTATTTTGCTGGATTGGTGCCCATTCTCTTGAGGGTCTCTGTTAACGCCGAGAGTATGTCCACCGGCAGTGGGAAGACGATCGTCGTGTTCTTCTCGACGCCGATTTCTGTCAACGTCTGAAGGTAACGCAGTTGCAGGGTCAGCGGCTCGACGGCCAAAGTCTTGGCGGCGTCGGTCAGGCGCTGGGCGGCTGCGAATTCGCCTTCGGCATGGATGATCTTGGCGCGCTTCTCGCGCTCGGCCTCGGCCTGCTTGGCCATGGCACGCTGCATGGAATCGGGCAGGTCGACCTGTTTGATCTCGACGTTGGCGACCTTCACCCCGTAAGGCGCGGTGTGCTGGTCGAGAATGCTCTGGATGCGGGTGTTCAGCTTATCGCGATGGGCTAGGAGTTCGTCGAGGTCCACTTCGCCCAGGACCGACCGCAACGTCGTCTGCGCAAACTGTTGCGTCTGCCAGTAATAGTTCTGCACACGCACCACGGCCTGCGACGCGTTCAGCACCTCCCAATAGACCACGGCGTTGACCTTGAGCGTGACGTTGTCGCGGGTGATGATGTCCTGCGGCGGGACTTCCAGGGCCTGCTGGCGGAGATCAACCCGCACCATCTTCTGGATGGGCGCGAAGACGAGGATCAGTCCCGGCCCGCGGTCCGGCGCGCTGAGGCGTCCCAGACTGAAGAGCACCGCGCGCTCGTATTCGCGCAGAATCTTGATGCAGTTGAGGAGGTACAAGCCAATGATGACGACAGGGACAACCCACACCAGACTTTCCACAAAAACCCTCCCTGAAACTAAATTGAAGTCGAACGGATTCTATGGCATGGCGCGAACACTAGAAAGCGAAAAATCAAGACCCGGCCGGGCTCAAGGTCACTGCTTGCGAAACCGGCTCGACGTGCAACAGAAGGTTCTCAATGCGGCGCACCACGACCTGCTGGCCGACATCCAGGTTGAAAGCGGAAACGGCGTTCCACAACGCGCCTCGCAAAAGCACCTTGCCCGCGGGTGTGAGCGCGGAGACCACGACGCCCACTTCGCCGATCAGGCCCTGTTCGCCGGTGACCACTTTGTTGCGGCGGGCGCGCAGTGCAAGGTTCATCAAGAATACTGTGATTAATCCAAAGGGAATGGCGACAGCGATTGCCGTCCAGATTTTGACGCGCATCTCAGGGATTGGCCCATCGACAAGCAACAGCATGCCCAGAAGCAACAGGGCGATGCCACCCGTGGCAATGGCTCCGTGGGCTTGAAACTTGGCCTCGAGCGCGAACAAGATAAAAGCAGTGAGCATCATCACCAGGGCGATGCCCCGGTAGGGCACCAAGTTGAGTACGTAGAGGGCAAGCAGCAGGGCAATAAAGCCCACCACACCCGGCACCACCGCGCCCGGATGGTTGAACTCCGCCCACAGGGCCAGCATGGCCAGGGGAAACAGCAGAACCATCAGATTCGGATTGATCAGGAAAGAAAGAACCTGTTCGCGTACAGTTGTTTCGTAAACGTGTATCGGCTTACCCACTAGATGTAATATGACTTTCGATCCGTCAAACCGGGTGATGGTCTTGCCCTCCAGCTGACGAAACAGGTCGGCGTCATCCTTGGCGATGTAATCCACTAAGTGCTGGGCCAACGCTTCATCGGCCGTAAACGACTTCGAGTACCGAACCGCGCTCTCCGCGACTTCGACGTTGCGCCCGCGTTTTCCCACATAGGACCGCATCAGCGACGCGGCATAGTTCTCGAGCTTTTCCTTCATTACCGGATCCATGGCCACGCCATCGCCGCGAACCGGGTGGGCGGCTCCGGTATTGGTACCCGGAGCCATGGCGGCGACGTCAGCGGATTCGAGGATGAAAAAACCAGCCGAGGAGGCGCCGTTCCCCGAGGGTGTCACGTAGATGATGACCGGGACCGGCGCATCAAGAATCTTGTGGATGATTTCTTCCATGGAGGTCATGAGGCCACCGGGAGTGCTGATCTCGATCAGCAAAGCGTCCGCATGGATGTGCTTAGCTTCTCCCAGGGCTCGATCCACCCGCTCCGCCACGATGGGCTGGATGGTATCGTCTACCACGATCTTTAATACGTCGGCGTGCGCGGCGCACGTTGCCAGGAAGAAACCTGCAGCGACGACGATTTTCAACAAGAAATTGCGACTCATAGAACGCCTCAAGGTTGTGGCCGAGACTGGCCGACAGCAAGATCGTTTTTTAGGGCGACTGCGGCAGGATTGGCTGGATCCAACGCCAGAGCATGCTCTACATCCTGTTGTGCAGCCTCAGCATTATTTTCCGCCAAATCCAGCCGTGCCAGCACCAAATATGCTTCGGCGGAAGGATTCAGCTTGAGCGACGCTCGGGCTTCGTTGCGCGCGCCAGTCGGATCCTGGCTCGACTCGAGAACCCGCGCCAGGCCAGCATGGGCCGTGGCGCTGGTAGGATTGAGAATCACCGCCTCGCGAAATTCCTTTTCCGCTTCGCCCAGGAGCCCCTGGTTCATCAGCTCATGGCCGCGCTGGATATGAAACGCCGCGTGGGTAAGGGCATCGCTGCTCTGCAACCGGGCTTCATTGCTATTCTCGATCTCCATGGCCAGTTGTCGGAACGAAGACTCATCGTAATTGCGTTTAATCCGCTCGAGTGGCATTCGCGCTGGTGGCTGTCCGGTCGAATTCAAGGTTTCCAAAAAGCTCTTGGCCTCGCCGTCAGCGCTCAACGTTAAGACATCCTTGAGCTCGCGTACGGCTTCTTGGCTCCGGCCTTGGCGGTAGAGTTCCACCGCCAGATTGAAGTGGTAGTCTGGATCGTTAGGGTCGGTCTGGACCGACTTCTCAAAGTAAGAACGTGCCTCGTGGTCGCCCAGCCTGGCCGCGGTCACACCCAGGTTGTTGTAAACCTCGGGGAGAGGCAAGCGCGCTGCGAGGAAGCGAAACGCGGCGTCGGCTGTATCGGTCTGGCCGGCGTAGAAAGCCGCCAGCCCGAGGTAGAACTGAGCTTCGTTGGCAATGAGATCGGTCTTGGGGATCTTGGCCAACCACACCACCGCGTTGTCATAGTCCTTGGTCTCGTAATAGGCTTTTCCGAGTTGCAGCATAGCCAGCGTATGCGTGGGGTCGAGACGCGCCGTTTCCTTGAAATGGCTGATGCGCTCCTGGCTATTGCCGGCGATAACGCCGCGAATATAGCTCTCGAGCGCGTCCAGACGCATCGGCGGAAACTGGGCGACATACTGTTGCTTGCCGGGGATATACAGCCACTTTAGTGTGTTCAGCACGTCCCACGCGACCGACGTCTGGATGGCAATCAGGCTGTTGAGCGGGCCGGACTCGATCATCTCAGGGCTCAGCCGTAACTGGCCCACGTTCATGAGCTGAGCATGCACGGTAAGCGTGGCGCCGTCGTACAGGTAATTGCCCATGAGCACGTAGTCAGCGTCGAGTTCCTGCGCGATCTCGTAGATGGTCGCGCGCGAAGGCTTGGCGGCCGCGGGCAAGCCCAAACGGTCAAAAGCGCGTAGACGGTCGGCACGGCTGACGATAAACAGCGGTCCGGTGTTCAGCCGGGCGCCCAGAACCTCGGGGAAAGCTTCTCCAAGCCAGTCGATACCAGGCACCCCGGAGTTGTTCTCGAAGGGCATGATCAACACGATCTGGCTGGGACGGACCGCCTCCGCCTGCCCTTGCGCCAGGACACAGCCGGGCGTAACGAGGCCGGCCAGAGCCAACGAGATGAGGACAAAACGGGGGCAACGCCTCAAAGTAAGATAATTATAGGACCTTTTGTCCGGCTTGGGTCCGAAGAGAGTGCCGCTCATCAAGACACCGCATTCCGATCAAGGGCGGCCTCCAATTCGGGTTTCCGAGATTCTGGCGCAATCAAGAAAACAAAGAAGAGCAAGGTTCTCGTATACCATGGAAAGGAATTCTCTACTCAGGAGGGCACTGCTTTGAAGCCGTTGGTTATTTTCGCCATTTCATTTCTTCTCTTGCTGGTACTCGGGTGTACGTCGAACGACAAAAGCGGCGCCGGACGGGGGAGCAGCGTTACCCGTCCTGAGTCGGCGACAGAACTCGCGGTTTCGGCCAATGTGCCTCCCGTCGTGCCCGAATCCGATCCCGCGGCCAACGGGGGCTCAAACCTTGCCGCTATCTCCCCTTACAGCCAGCCGAATGGCGCGACTGCTCAACAGAATGTGAACCCTGCGCCCTTCCTTACCGAGTCCGCACAAGCCCAGGCTCTGGGCGAGAGCACCGCCGGCGCTCAGTTGACGACTTCTGGCAGCCTTACGAGCCGGGCGGACGGCACCATGAGCGGACCCCAGGATCAGCCGGCCGCTACCACAGGGTGGGGGACTGCCGGCACCAACTGGACAAATCCTGCGGCAACCGGCGCCAAGCCGGCAACCCATCCCACGAAAGCACCGCCGAAATAAAGACAGCTGCAACCTCCAGCCGGATTTCATCTCCATGGGGAAGCCTGCGCGCCGCAGCTCAAACTCTCTCTTTGAATGCGCGACTGAATGCCGCCTCTGAATTCTGGCCCACAGGAGTAGCGATTTGCGCCACACTGTAGGTTGGTAAGGCTGAGCATTGAACTAACACGGTGATGATGGATCCCGGGCTTCTCGTCAGCAAACCAAAGACTGCAGAATCTGGCATGGAAACTCTGGATCGACCAATCCAATCAGCATACCCGCCAGCCTCTTCCTGGGAATCAATTTGCTCAAGATGAGTACTGTGTTCCCCTTTGTCGCCAACCAGTGTCTCTGAATGTAGTGGCCGTTGAACTGCAGTCAGAACAGCTACTTTCTCTCTCGGACTCTTCGGGGAGGCTCGATGAAAATTGGATGTCTTCTGTTTATCTTTTCCCTGGCTCTGCGGGTCGCGGCTCAACAGACAAATTTCGTCTATACCAATGACGGCGGTACTCCCGCAAACACCGTGTCAGCTTTTCAAGTGAATGCTGATGGCAGTTTGACTCTCATCCCCGGTTCGCCTTTTTCCACAGGCGGCAACGGCGGCAGCAGCAACGTTGACGCTGGAAAGATTGCGATCGCAACCCGTGAACGAGACGGATTTCTATACGCGGCCAATGACATCGACGGCACAATCAGCGCTTTCCGTATCAACCGCGCTAGTGGAAACCTCACCCCAGTGCATGGCTCCCCATTTCCGTCGGGCACGCCGAATCCGTCTTCGAATTTCTCGTTGGCAGCCAGCCCTGATGGAAAGCTTCTGTTTGCTACCGATGAGACCAGTACGGTGATCCATATTTTTGCCATCCGCGAGGAATCCGGCGCCCTGGCGGAACTGCCGCACTCTCCCGTCGAAGTGGATGCTCTCTCCCAAGGTCTGAGGGTCAGCCCGGATGGTCGATTCCTCGTGGTCGGCTTGACGTCCATCAACTCGGTCGGCGTCTTTGCCGTCGATAAGCGAGGAAATTTGACGCCAGCCCCCGGGTCTCCTTTTCCCGCATCGGGCGCCGCCACCGCTGTCGAGGTCAACTGCGAGAGCGATCGGGTATTTGCTTCCGATGCAGGACTGAGCGTTATCGACGCGTATCGCATGCCGCCGAACGGGCGTCTCACGCCGGTCTCCGGTTCGCCGTTTCCGTCAGGCGGCAGCAGCACCATCAACGCCTTGACCCTCAGCCCTGACAATCGCCACCTTTTCACCAGCAATCTCTTCAACGACACAGTATCTTCGCTGACCGTCCACGCTAATGGTTCGCTCGCGCCGGTTCGGGGATCGCCTTTCCAAGCCGACGATTTCGTAGGCGCAATCGCTGCCACGCGAAACGGCAACTTTTTGTACGCATCTTCGGTCGATGAATCCGCGGTGGACGGCTGGAGCATTGGTCCGGGCGGCGTC
>DATDGP010000070.1:0-3520 GCA_036522035.1 Terriglobales bacterium | reverse complement strand
ATCACCGCGCGCTGCTGCTTCGGCTTGTTGATCGGATGCCCGAATCCTTTATAAAAAATCAGCTTCACCGGCACGCCGCGATCCTTGAGCGCCTGATATAACTCATACGAATTCGGCGGAGGCACGCGCTTATCCTGATCGCCCTGCTGGATCAGAGTAGGCGTCCGCGCCCGGTTCACATACGTAATCGGCGATGTCTTGCGGTAAATCTCGGGATCCTCCCAGGGCGTTGCCTTCAGATATTGCCGCGTGAACGGATGAATATCGGTGTTCACGTAATAGGTCAGCCAGTCCGAAATCCCCGCGCCGACCGACACAGCCTTGAATCTGTTGATTTCGATACTCTGAATTGGCCCACTTCGATACTGCAATCTGGCCCACTTTGATACTCAGAAGTGGCCCACTTTGATGGTCTGATCTGGCCCCTGTAAAACACGGAACGGCTATTCTGTTTCGGGCAAGAGGCCCGGAACGGAGATGCAGTCTTGAACAGGAGAAAAGACGTGGAGTTATTCGAAGCCATCCGGCGGGAGTATCAGTTCGGAGTGGGAACGGTGAAGGGAGTAGCGCGGAAGTTCGGCGTGCACCGGCGCATGGTGCGGGAAGCGCTGTCCGACGCGTTACCGAAACAACGCAGGGTCGCCGAACGGGCGAGGCCGAAACTGAGTCCGGCAGTTCCGTTCATCGACGCGATTCTGGAAAACGATCTGAAAGAGCCACGCAAGCAGCGTCACACGGCACATCGGATCTATAACAGGCTGCGGACCGAAAGGCCGGACGTCGAAGTCGCAGAAGCGACGGTGCGTGCTTACGTGCGGGACAGGAAGCTGAAGATCGGCCTGATCCAACGCGAGACCTATGTGCCGCAGTCGTATACATGGGGGCAGGAAGGCCAGGTGGACTGGTACGAGATGCTCGCCGAGTTGGGCGGCGAGCGACAGAAAGTGCAGATTTTCTGCCTGCGCAGCATGGCGAGTGCGGGAGCGTTTCATCACGCTTATCCGCATGCCAGCCAGCAGGCATTTCTGGAAGCGCACGAACTGGCATTCCATTATTTCGGGGGCGTGTTCCACCTGCTGAGATACGACAATCTCAAGTCGGCCGTGCAGCGAATCCTGCGAGGATCGCAACGGGAAGAGACGGCGCGGTTTGTCGCTTTCCGTTCGCACTGGAGTTATGCGGCGGAGTTCTGCAATCCGGCGCGCGGTAATGAGAAAGGCGGAGTAGAAGGAGAAGGCGGCTTCTTCCGGCGGAATCATCTGACGCCGATTCCTGTGGCGCGCGATTACGAGCATCTGAACGAACTGTTGCGCACTGCCTCCGGTGAGGATGAACAGCGCGTCGTCGGCGAGCGGTCGGTCAGCGTGGGCGCAGCCATGGCACGGGAGCGCGAGCATTTGTTACCGCTGGCAAAGGAAGGATTCGATCTGGCGGCGGTACGTTTTCCGGTCGTAAACACGAGTGGATGCGTCAAGGTGCTGACGAACTCCTATTCGGTGCCACTCGCCGCCGGAACCGAAGTGGAAGCCAGGATCCACGCTTCCTATATAGAGGTGTGGCGGCAGGGCAGGTGCGTTGCCCGGCATGAGCGATGTTTTGGACGACAGCAGAAGGTGCTCGACCTCAATCATTATCTGGAGGCACTGGAACGAAAGCCGGGAGCACTGGCCGGGGCGACGGCGTTAGAACAATGTCGCGCACAGGGTAAATGGCCGGCCAGTTACGACGCGTATTGGGAAGGACTCCAGCGAAGGGAGGGCAGGCAGGCGGGAACGCGCGCCATGATCGAACTGCTGGTGGAAGGGCAGAAACACGGGGCGGGGCGCCTGCGTCAGGCCATCGAGCGCGCGCTGCAACTGGGCTGTTCCGACAAGGCCGCGGTGCAGTATCTGCTCACAGAAGAAAAGCTGGAGAAAAAGAACCCGGAAGCTATTGAAGTGGGCGCGTTGCTGGCTTATGAGAGACCGCAGCCCAGCATGTCCGCCTACGATCAGTTGTTGAATACGCCTGTGGTGGAGGTGATCCAATGAGCGCAGACGCAAGCAAACTGCAGGCTGCGGCAATTCGGGAATTATGTAAACCGCTGCGCCTGCCCACCGTCGCGGCACAGGCGGTGCGGCTGGCCGAGCAGGCAGCCAGGGAAAAACAGAGCCCGCTGTCGTTTCTTGAGGCACTGTTATCCGCCGAGGTCGAAGAGCGTGAGCAAAACGCGGTGGGAAGGCGCATTAAGGAAGCGCATTTCCCGAAGGTGAAGAGCCTGGAAGAGTTCAGCTTCCAGGAAGCCCCGCACCTTCCGGTCACATTGATTCGTCAGCTGGCCGACGGAGGCTATATCGGCAAGACCGAACCAGTCCTGTTTGTGGGCGATACCGGAACGGGGAAAACTCATCTGGCGACCGGCCTGGGAGTGGCCGCATGCCGGCAGAGAAGGCGGGTGAGGTTCACGACGGCGGCGGAGATGGTGAATGAACTGGTGGAAGCGAGGCATAACAACGAACTGAGCCGCATCACGGCACGATGGACGCGATACGAACTTTTGGTGATCGATGAGATGGGATACGTGGCCCTTGCCGAAGCGGGAGCGGAAATGCTGTTCCAGGTGATTGCGGGCCGGGCGGAAAAAGCGGCCGTGATCATCACGACGAACTTACCGTTCTCGGAATGGACGACTGTGTTCCCGAACGCGCGGCTGTGTAAGGCGATGGTGGACCGGCTTACGGATCGGGCGCACATCATTGACACCGGGGACGAGTCGTATCGTTTCCGGCGCAGCCTGGATAAGCAAAGAAAGAAGAATCAGGACGGAGGGCAAAACTGATGTACGAACTGGTTGAGCCGGAACAATCCTGGTTCCATGCGAAGGTGCGGTGGGCGGTGATGGTGGAGGGTCGTGGAATCCGTGAATGGGAAGAAGCGGGGTTCCTGTTTCGCAGCGAAGACTTCGACTCGGCTTTCCAACGCGCACTGGCGATCGGCGAGGGATACCAGGGCGGTGGGGAGGAAGGCATACGGCGCCCAGGATGGGTGGAAACCCGACTGGCCGAAGTGGTCACGCTGGATTGCCTCGGGGTCGAACTGGAGGAAGAAACGGAGATGTATTGGACCCGAAGACCGGCAAGGGAGAAGATCCCCTTCGAACATCAGTTCGAGCCGGCCAGCAGGGAGCCGAAGTCGTGGCTTTAGTCGAAGGCGATCTGATGGCTCCGGCCCTCAGCTTCGCCCTGAACGCGGCGTCCATAAACGGGGCGCCGCGGGCCTTACGAATCTACGGCCACCGACATCGGAAAGCGTCTGCGCGGGGAGGCAAATCACAGGAACAGGGGGGCCAGATCAGACCATCAAAGTGGGCCAAATGACGATATCAAAGGTGGGCCACACCTAGTTGACAAACACACCTTCCGAGCCATCGGGCAGCGGCCCGTCCACAGCACCCTGCCGGTGTCATTGTCGTAGGCGCGGATCTTCTTCTCGATGGTGCCGGTGTTGAGGTCGTACGCCGTGATGTGCGAATAGGGAGGCT
>DATDGP010000069.1:0-4482 GCA_036522035.1 Terriglobales bacterium | reverse complement strand
ACCAGGAACACGTACAGGACCTGAAACCGGATCGTCGGCACAGTGAAGAAGTCGACCGACACCATGGTCTTGACGTGATTTTCCAGGAATGTACGCCAGTCTTGCGACGGCGGCTTCCGACTGCGCACGATGTACTTACCCACACTGGTCTCGCCGATGTCGATGCCGAGTTTGAGCAATTCGCCGTGGATGCGGGGCGCGCCCCAGAGTGGGTTCTCGCGGCTCATCTTCCGAATCAGTTGGCGGATTTCTTTCGACACCGGTGGGCGGCCGGTTTGGCCATCACGGACTTTCCACGTCCAGAACAGCCGAAAACCCTGGCGGTGCCAGGCAATGACGGTTTCCGGTTTGACGATGACCAAGGCAGATTGCCAATCGCTCCAAGCTTCGCACAACCACGTCCCTAGAAATCGGTCAGCTGACGAGAGTTTAGGCCGCTTTACCGAGCGACGCAGGACGCCGATCTGGTGCCGAAGTGCGAGATTCTCAAGATGGAGTGTGGCGCGAGATTTGAGGGCCGCCGACGCGGCGACGGCCAACAAGTGAAGGGCGCTAACCGCCAGACTGAGAAATTGACGAGGGAGAGCTCACCCAATTTGTTCCGGGGTGGGTTTTTGGCGTGGAGGAACAACAGAGGAAAGCACATACTGAACTTGGCGGCACCAACGATGTTTTCTCGGGGTGCGCCAACGGCAAACCCCATATCGCTAGCAGCGGGCACGCGCAGTTAACTCAAAACGCCCTGAATGACCTCGCCCGCCACCACGGTCGGCCGTTCCGCGCGGCCGTTGTGCATAAAGGTGACGCTCAAATGGTCCAAGCCCAATGCCCAAAGCATCGTCGCGTGAATATCGTTGACGTGAGAACGCTGCTCTACAGCGTACATGCCGAGTTCGTCCGTGGAACCTATCGACTGGCCGCCTTTCACGCCGCCGCCTGCCATCCAGGTGGTGAAACCCCAAGGATTGTGGTCCCGCCCCAGCCCCCTTTCGTTGAAGGGCGTGCGGCCAAACTCGCCGCCCCAGACCACCAACGTATCCTGGAGCAGCCCACGCGCCTTCAGATCCGTCAGCAGTCCGGCAATCGGTTTGTCGGAAGCCCGGCACCACTTGCTGTGATTGGTCTCGACATTCTCGTGGGCATCCCAGCCGCTGCCGGACCCGCAGTAAAGTTCCACGAAGCGGACGCCTCGCTCCACCAGGCGGCGGGCGAGCAAGCAGTTTTGACCGTAAGCGCGGGTCTCTTCTTCATCCAGCCCATAAAGCTTCTTGGTGGCTTCGGATTCGCGCGAAAGATCCACCACCTCGGGGGCCGCGCTCTGCATCTTGTACGCAAGTTCGTAAGAGCGGATTCGCGCATCCAACTCCGAATCATCCTGCTTGTCCTCACCCCAGATCTCGTTGAGCCGTTTCAAAAGACCAAGCTCATTGCGCTGCTCGGCGTCGGTCATGCTGTTGGGTGGCTTCAAGTGCAGCAGGGGAGAATCGCCCTGCCGGAATTGCATGCCTTGGTACGTGGCGGGCAGGAAACCGGCGCCCCACTGCTTCACGCCGCCGATCGGATCCTTGTCGTCGAGCATCACCACGAAAGACGGCAAGTTGCGGTTGGCGCTGCCCAAGCCGTAGTTCACCCACGCGCCGAGAGACGGCCGGCCCGCCAGTATCGAGCCGCTGTTCATCTCCGTTACTCCGCCCAGATGGTTGATGCCGTCGGTCCAGCAGGAGCGGATGACCGTCATCTCGTCGACGTGTTCGGCGATGCGCGGATACCAGTCGGACACCCAGATGCCGCTTTGCCCGTACTGCTTGAATGTGCGCTTCGATGCCATCAGGCCATTATTCGATGTTCCCGGCATTGCGGTAAACTTCGGACGCATCGATTCGGGCAACGGCTGGCCCGCCATCTCCTGCAACTTCGGCTTGGGGTCGAACAGGTCCACATGGCTCGGCCCGCCCTCCATGAAGAGCCAGATGATCGACTTGGCCTTTGGCGGATGATGAGGCTTCTTAGGAGCCATGGGGTCGGCCGATGCCGCCCAGCTGCCCTCCTGCAGCATGTGGGCTAACGCGATACCGGCGAGGCCGCTACCCGCCCGCGTGAAGAAATCGCGGCGCGAGCACGCCCGGCAGTGATGCGGGCTCCCTCGGTCACCGTTCATGATCCATCCCCTTCATTCAGTTCATATACAGGAATTCGTTCGAATTCAAAAGCGTATGGCAGAAACCCACGAATGCGGCCGCCATCGCCGGAGGCATGCCTGGTGGGATGGCATCCGGCATTGGAAGCTTCTCATTTTTCACCAGCCGCTCGCCGGTGAGGATTGACTGCTGCGTGAGAAAGTCCAAGACCGCCGCGGCTTCTTCCGGCTGCGGCGCTCGCGCCAGCGCGAGTCGATAAGCCCGTTCCACCCGCTGCCCGGCGGTGAGGCCGCTATCGTTCAACACTCGGCTCGCCAACGCTCTGGACCACTCCATCACGAGTTCATCGTTCATCAGCGTCAACGGCTGCGTGGGCGTCACGGTCGTGTTACGGCGTGGGCAGGACTCGTGAGTATCGGGAAAGTCGAACGCTTCGAACATCGGATAGCGCAGGTTGCGCTTCACAAAGACGTATATGCTGCGACGGTTGGCCTCCGCCGGATCCTTCTCTGTCTTCCAATTCAAATAGCTCGACCGCGGCATGCTCACGCCCTGCGGCAAGGGTGGGAATACACCCGCGCCGCCCATCTTGGGATTCAGCTCGCCGCTCACATACAGCATGGAATCGCGAATCACTTCGCCTTCCAGGCGGCGTCTCTGGAAGCGCCATAACAGCTTATCGCCCGGGTCCAGTTCGGCCGCTTGTTCCTGATAAGCCGAAGATTGCTGGTAGGCGTTCGAGAGCATGATCAGGCGGTGCATTTTCTTGATGCTCCATCCGTTCTCCACGAATGCCGAAGCTAGGTAATCCAGCAGTTGCGGATTGCTCGGCCGCTCGCCCATGACGCCAAAGTCGCTGGGGCTTCCGACAATCCCCTGCCCGAAATGGTCATTCCAGATGCGATTCGCCATCACTCGCGCGGTCAGCGGGTTATTCACATCTACCAGCCAGTTGGCGAGCGCCGTGCGCCGGCCGCTGGAATTCAAACCCTCAGGGGTTACAATCCTGGCTGGGTTGGGATCAAGGATCGTCAAAAACCCCGGCTGCACCTCATCGAGCGGAGCGTCCCAGACGCCCTTTGCCAGGATGTGCGTGGGGGGCGCCTCACGGCTTTGGTCGATCATGATTTGTGCAATGGGCGGAGCCGCGGGCTTGATTGCATCGTATTGCGCCAGTTCTTTCTTCAGCGCCGCGTATTGCGCTTTCGCGTCTCCCTGCAGGGCTTTCTCGAGAGCCTCGTCGGAAGGCAAGCGGCTGGCGCTTCGGTAATACATCTGCCATTGCATGGCCGTGCGCTGCTCCGGGGCAATGAACACGGCGTCCTGCGCCTCCTTCGGAAACATGCCGATCGAATCCCTGGTTTTCGCAACGCGAATTTTGTCCAGTATGCCGCTCGTCGCGGCCCGGATCTCGCGTGTCTTGCCTTCCCATTCGGCATACTGGCGATTATAGCGGGCAGCTTCCTCTGTCGAAAGCATGCTGGCGTGGTCGGAATTGGTGATGCCGGAAAAAAAGGCCTCCAGCCTGTAGTAGTCCTTTTGCAGGATCGGGTCGAATTTGTGGTCGTGACACTTGGCGCAGCCGTACGTCAGGCCGAGGAACACGGAGGCGGTCGTATCCGTGATGTCGTCCAGGATCTCCTGGCGCATGATGATGGGATTGGCCAAGTTACTCTCATCGGGCCACAATCGGTTGAATCCCGTGGCCACTCTTGCCGCCGAATCCGCGGGATACAACTCGTCTCCCGCAACCTGCTCCTTCAGGAAGCGATCGTAGGGCTTGTCCTGGTTCAATGCCTCGATCACATAGTCGCGATATCGCCACATGTTGGGGCGGGTCTCGTCGGCTTTGAATCCTTGTGTATCTGCATAGCGCGCCAGATCCAGCCAGTGCCGGGCCCAACGCTCGCCATAGTGCGGCGAGGCCAACAACTCGTTCACCACTTTTTCAAACGCCTGCGGCGATGAATCGGCTACAAAAGCCTGGACCTGCTCCGGTGTGGGCGGCAGGCCGATTAGATCGAAATAAGCGCGGCGGATGAGCGTGACTTTGTCGGCCGGCGGATTGGGCTGAAGGTTCTTTTCTTCTAGTCTCGCCAGGACGAAGGCATCGACGGGGCTGCGTACCCAACTCTTGGATCTCACAGAAGGTAGCGGCGGTTTCGTGACCTTCTGGAACGCCCAGAACGTTCGCTGTGCTTCGGTGAACTTCTTGCTGGTAGTCTGCGCATCGATGGGCGTGGCGCGCGCTGCAAGCGTTACATCCGGGTCCCACTTCGCCCCGGCTTCGATCCACACCTTCAGCAGCCCGACCTCTTCGTCGCTCAGCTTGCCTCCTAGCGGC
>DATDGP010000068.1:0-2743 GCA_036522035.1 Terriglobales bacterium | reverse complement strand
GGATTTCCGGTTCTCCGTGATTGCTGTCGTCAACTGCGGCAGCCGTTGCAGACTGGCCAACTCGTCGAGGACGAACCATACCGGCTTCTGACCGCTGTGGCCGTCACTCATGAGCCTCAACACCAGCAGATCCAGCCATAGACTTACGAGAGGCCGAACACGCTCACGCATCGTGGGCTTCGAAGTAAGGAACAACCAGCCTTTTCGCGCCCTGGCCCATCGGACACTGCTCCAGCTCTCCTGAGACTCGCGCTTACTCGGCAGCAATCTAAAGGCATCGGCCACCATGTTGAGCGAACCTAGCCGACATTTCTCATCGCGTGTGCCCAGATGGGTCGGGAAGCAGTTCAAGCGGTAGTTTCCAGCGGCGAAGATGAAAAAAAGGCATACACCGTCGCAACGTGTATTATGTCGAGGGGGTCGGCGGTCCTGCCGTAGATCTTCCAACGTGCTGTCAGCATGAGTTTTGTGGCGCAAAGGCGATGCTTCGCCCGCCCCCCTCGGCTGGCAAAGTATTTCAAGCGATGGTTGAACCGCACACCTCGCTGGCTTCAGGCCTGCTGCGCCAGCCCTATGTGGTGGCGCCCGTCTCCAGGGCGGCGATCACACGGGCGAACAGTGCGGCGTGAGGATAGCTCTCGGCAAGCGAGATCCAGATCTTGCGCACCGTCACCCGGATCTGCGCGCCGATCTTGAGGCACTTCAGCCGGATGGTTCCGCATTGCGCCTTGGCCCATTCGGTGCCCGCCAGGGCCATGCGCCGCAGCGTCTGCATCAGGACGTAAGCGATCGAAGAGAAGTACAGCCGCAGCTGGTTCGACCACATCTTGCCTGTGCTGGTGCGATCCGCGAACAGGTCCAACTGTTGCTCTTTGATGCGGTTCTCCGGGCAGTCGCCGCGGGCGCAATATCCCTTCTCGTACAATTCCTGCGCCGCCATTTGCTCGGGAGCCAACGAGGTCACCACGAAGCGCGGATTGGCGCCTTTATCCAAGTGCTCCGCTTTGGCGATCACCCGTCGCTCCTGGCTCCAGGTCTTTTCGGTCGCGTAGAAGAATTCGGTAAAGACCCGGGCGGGCGCCTGGGTTTGTGCGTATTGCTCCTCGGCTTGCGCCATCTGCGTCTCGATCAGTTTTTTCAAACGCGGATTCTGCGCCAGTCCGAAGATATAGCCGACGCCCTCGCGCTCACACCAGGTCATCAGTTTCTCCCGGCAGAAGCCGGCGTCGCCACGCAACTGAATCTTCACGGCCGGCCAGCGCTGGCGGATGCGCGCCACCAGCGGCTCCAACTCCTCCCCCGAATCGGCCGACGCATCGATGTTGGACATTCTCAATCGTGCGCACAACAGATGCTCTCCGCAAAATATGTACAGCGGCAGATAGCAGTAGTCCCGGTAGTAGCCGTGATAGAAACGCCCTTCCTGATGGCCGTACAGGACATCATCGGTGGCGTCCAAATCCACAACGATTTGATCGGGAGCCTGCTGGTGCGCTTCCAGGAACAGGTCCACCAGCAAGGCATCGATGCTCTCCGGATCCACCACGATCTTCTTGGTCTGCGGTTTATTCGAGTCTTTCTGCCGAGGGCTTCCATCGTAGTCTGGCGCCGTTAGCTCCAGACGATTGAGCGTGCTTTTGCCGGCCAATGCTTTGCCGCGATCTTGCGCGCGCCGCCGTTGTTCGCCCTTCGGGTCATCCTTGCCCAGCGCCACGGCTAGCATCGGATCGCGCCGCAGGTCGTCGTGGTCGTTGAGGTCCTCGTAGCCCAGCGCCAGACCGAACACACGCTGCGTGATCAGGTCCAACAGCGGGTGTTCCACCTGATCGGGCTTGCGGTAATCCGTGAAGCACGCAGCGAATCGGCGCACGATTCCGGTCCGCTCACTCCAGTTTTTTCAACAGCAGCGCTCCACCATCGGAGGTGATGTCGCCGCCGTCGAAGCGCCAAACCAACTCCCGCCCTCCCAGCTTCTGCGCTGTTCCCAGCGGCTGGGTGAGAGGGTTGAATCGTCGTGGAGTGCCGAGAGGCGTGATCACCAGTCCCATGTCAATCAAGACGCAGGAGGCGATGCGAAAGTAACACAATTCAGCCAAAATGTTTTGGCGTTTGGCCATTACTACTGAACTGGTACAGCAGGAGAAAATTCGTGAGAACCTGTATGCATGCCCCCACGCCAAGTAGCCCGCCCATCCCTCCTCGGCGCCCCCACTCAACGCTTCCGCCAAACGCGCCAAGAACTCCACCAACTGGGGTATTTCCTCAAGGGGACCGTCTCCAAGCGCATGATGAAGTGCGGCCAGCCGAGTTGCGCCTGTCACCAGGATGCCGCCCGGCGTCATGGCCCTT
This sequence comes from Terriglobales bacterium, assembly GCA_036522035.1. Classification (GTDB taxonomy): domain Bacteria; phylum Acidobacteriota; class Terriglobia; order Terriglobales; family Acidobacteriaceae; genus Angelobacter. The sequence goes on along the minus strand of DATDGP010000068.1, from coordinate 394 downwards.
ACTTCGAATGGACCTACAAGGTCAAAGGCAAGACGGTCAATGTTAAGCTCAGCCCGCAAGCCGCGCCACTGTACCAAGCCGCCACCAAACAGCACCGCAAACTCAAGGCCGTGCTGGCCAAGATGGAGCGACTGTCGAGGACTGCGTTAGCTCAACTGGCCAAGCAAGCCAACAAAACCGATTGAACTGGGCATCGAGAATGGCTACAACAGACTGTATTCCGCCTCCGGCACCGTCCGGTCGCTTATCCCCCCTTCTTATCTATTGCTTGCCTCACTACCCGCAGTCCGACAGGCAAGTTGGATGACAAATCCGGGTTAAACTCCTTGGGCCAAACCTTGTAACTCAGGACGAACACCGGCGGCGCGCCCGGCTTCCCGTCCTCCGGTGTGAT
>DATDGP010000067.1:0-6578 GCA_036522035.1 Terriglobales bacterium | reverse complement strand
GGGAGGTGTGGTCGGCCACCCGAAAAGGACGCCGAAATTGCGGCACCGGCTACTCTGCCCGATGGCCCCGGAAGTAGGCTCACGGCTGACCCTCGTCGGAGCGTTGGGAAGGGGCTTTGTTGGATTCGTTCGATTCGTCATCTGGGTTGCGGCTGGGTTGCGGATTCTGCCCGACTTGTCCTGAAACTGCCGACGTAAGTCGTTTATGTTCTGTGATTGCCCCATCATTGGAGGGGCTCATAATCCCTAGGTCGGGAGTTCGATTCTCCCCCCCGCTACCAATCGCAGAAAGCTCAAACGGAAGCTCAAATCCAGCAGAGGGATCATTTGGACTCGTCACGCACTTCGATGGCGTTGATGCAGGCATAGTCCAGCACAGGCACGAAGCTGAGAACTATCTTGCCTTCGGCATTAGGTTCGAGACCGTGGAACGTCTTGTCCAAGGCGCGCCCGGCGCCCGCTTCCTTGAAAATGTCGAAGTTCTTCAAGAGCGTTTGACCGTTTGAGTAAACGTCGAACACACGGCTGCCGACCCCACCTTCTGGGGCGCCGCTGTAACCCGGGACCGCCGCTCCCGGGCGCTGATTCTCGAGGCCCCAATAGGTCTCCGCGAACCGTAGTGTGACGGCGTACTGCCCGGGCGGAACCGGGATGGCGTAATTGAAGTTTCCATACCGCTGGCCGACGTATAGATCCGGGTCTGTCGTTCCGGAAACCGGGGTTCGGTGTATATGGACCGCGAGTTGTCCGCCACTGGCGTAGCGGTCAGGCTCCCAAACGTGGCCGTCGTGGTCGGTGTAAGAGCCGTCCTGAGCCACAATCCGGATAGGATTGATCCTGCCAGGGGGCGCCGGCACGATCTCGATCGCGTTCAGAACGGGCGCGTCGCTCAAAGGCCTGAAGCGGAGATGCAGCTTGCCATCCGGGGCGGGAGACACGTCCTTAAAGGCCCGGACGTCGGCCACGTTGTTGCCGGCGGCGTCTTTGATGATATCGAAGATATGCAGCAGCGGCTTGCCGTTCATCTCGACGTCGAACAGGCGGCTGGTTTCGCCCCCGCCCGACAGAGTGTCAGGGCCGTAGTGCGTCTCGGCGAAGTAAAGGCGAAGCTCGTAGGTGCCCGGCTTCAAAGGTATATCGTAGGAGAACGGCCCGGATCGAAACGTTTGAAACATCGTGGGGTCAAGGGTGCGGGTTATGAACTGGCGCGTCTGTTCCAGCGCATCGCCGCCGTCGTAATACCGGTCGCTTTGCCAAACCTGACCCGCCCGGTCAGTGTAGTTACCCTTAAAGTAGCCCGCCAGAATCCGCACCTCATCGGGGGAAGTAACGGAGGCCGGCGGCGGCGCCGCACGAACGGATGACGGAGGAGCGGGTGTACCCTCGGGCGCCTTGGAGGTCGAGACCCTGGGCTGCCTGGCAAGGAACACGATTGCAGCCACCAGAAACGCGCTCACTAGGATAATCCAACGCGTGCCGTGGCCGGGCTTAGGCCCGCTTGGCGGGGCAGGATTCTCCGACTCTTCGGCTGCTTCCACTCCAAGCGACAGGGTCGCTGCCAGATCATTCTCCGCTTCGCCGTATGAAGCCTCGTCGCGCCTGACGAACTGCGGCACGTACTGGCCCGGATGGACCACAATTCGCAAGGCGTGACCGGCGCCCTCGCCCTCGTAATAGTCCTTGAGCTTCTTGCGAAGCCGAAAGAACTCAACCCGCACAATGGCGTCCCGGCTCTGGTCGAACTCGGCCGATCTGCCCAGGACCTCGGTGGCAAGGTTGTATTCTTTGATCTGCTGTTCTCGGCCGCTGAAGTACTCTTTGCAAATGTACTCCAGGAGCTTCGCCTGGCGAGGGGCCCTGGTGAAGACCGCGGAAGCAAGAACCGCATCAAGTTCCGCCCTTTCTTCTTTGTGTGCGGTCGAAAACGACATTTCTAGCCCTGCGCGAGTATACCACAACGGCGTGTAACCGGGTAACACGCTTATCTCCGACGTTACTCCAGCTTGGGTATCATTTTCAAAACAAAAGTCTTACGAGGACGTAACTGGTAGTTCATGGCCCGTTAACCGGTGTAACGTTGCGTTACACACTCCAAAACCGCTATAAAACGCCTCGCATGGGAGTATTAGAAGCTTTTTGGTTTGAGATTAGTTTTTTTGCTGCGTGCGTTTTCTCCGGTTTTGGATTCACACGGCGTCACAGTCATTCAGATTCACTGCTCATCTTACTTTAACTTTGCGTCGGGTCAGGCTGTTCTCGGGGGAAGCAGCAACTTGCTCTCGATGAGGTGTGCGCGGTTTCTTGTGCGCTCGCGGGCTGGGCCTTTTCCAGCGCAAAAGCTGCCCTCATAGATCAGCAGGTTGCTCCGTTCGCCCCGGGAACAGCGGCAGACTGGAGCGGCCGCCGATGTGTCGTCGGCGCTCGGCTGCGTCGTGGTAGTACAAATGTGAGTATAAACATCTTTTATGCTTGACAGCGGCTCGGAGGGGGAGTAGCTTTTCAAAGCTTTTGGTCGTTGCTACCCGATGAGCGTTGACCAAAACTAAAGGTCCGGAGGGACTCCATGAAACGAATGATGTTGTTGCTGGCGACAGCCCTGCTGGCCGCGTCCGTTGCCGGTTTTGGGCAAGACACTGCCTATATGGAAGGTACGGTGACGGATAAGTCCGGCGCTGCGATTCCAGGCGCTAAGGTCACGGTTTCAAACCCGGACAAGGCCTTCACGCGCGAGTTGACAAGCAACTCGGCCGGATTCTACTCGGTCCAAGCCATACCGCTCGGCGACTACGTGGTTACGGCGGAAGCTTCCGGCTTTCAAAAGCTGGTCCGCTCCGGGATCACGCTCGAAGTCGGGCAGCATCAGCGTGTGGACCTGCAGATGTCCGTCGGCCAGGTGACGCAGGAGGTCACGGTGACCGGAAACGTGCCCAAGGTCCAAACCGACACGGCCGCCATCTCATCTGTGATCACCAACACCCAGATCGAGAACCTCTCCCTTGACGGGCGCAACTGGGTGACGCTGGCCACGCTGGTTCCGGGCGCGGTGCCTGACAACGGCTTGGTCACCTCGGCGGTGGGCGTTTACGCCAACAACAGCATCTCCTTTAACGGCAACCGCATGCAGTACAACAACTGGGAGATCGACGGCGGCAACAATACAGATGAAGGCTCGGCCTCCACGTTCAACACCTATCCCAGCCTCGACACGATCGCCGAATTCCGTGTGTCCACTTCGAATTACGGCGCCGAGATGGGCAAGCACGCGGGCGCCAACATCGAGCTGGCCACCAAGTCGGGGACCAAAGACTTTCACGGCGATGCTTTCGAGTACGTTCGCAACAGCGTGTTCGACTCCCAACCCTACTTTGTCAACCGCGGCTGTAACGGGGCTTGCAACGATTTCGGCCAAAGCGGATCACCGATCACGCCTTTGACGTGGAATGACTGGGGCTACACCCTGGGCGGCCCCGTCTACATTCCGGGCCACTACAACACGGACAAATCCAAGACCTTTTTCTTCTGGTCGGAGGACTGGCGCCGTTACCGGCAGGGCCAGGTCCTCGGACCTAACGGCGTGCCTTCCTTGCTGGAACGGCAGGGCGACTTCTCCGAGTGCGACCCCAAGTCCTCCAACTATAACAAGGTCGTAGCGAGCGGTTGCACCTTACCGTTGTTGAATGGCGTGACCTATGATACGGTGCAGTCAATGCCTGGCTACAATGCGCAGGCTTTCACCAACGCCTCAATTCTGCTCAATGCCCTGGTTCCGCTTCCCAATGCCGGGCCCAACAGTTGGACTACCGCCGCGCCCGCGCCCGTAAACTGGCGCCAGGAGCAGATCCGCATCGATCAGAATATCAGCGACAAGACCCAGGCGTTCTTCCGCTATACGCAAGACACCTGGAACACCACGGTGGTTCCCTCGCTCTGGCAGGGTGCGACTTACGACACCGCCCAGACGCAGTTCGGAGGCCCTGGCGAGAGCGCGGTCCTTCACGTCACGCATACCTTCAAACCTACCCTGGAAAACGAGTTCGTGGCTGCCTATACGACGGATCACATTCTTCTGTACCCCGTGGCGGGTAATGACTCACCGAATCCTGGTCTTGACCGGCCCAGCAATTTCCAGATGAACCACCTGTTCGCGGCCAATGACAGTAACACGTTACTGCCTCAATTGTCCGTGGGCGGCGGAACCACTGGATTCTATATGGCCGAGGGAAACGTGCCCTGGTTCAACTCCAACCCGATCATCACCTGGAAGGACAACGTGGCCTGGGTGCACGGGGCTCACACCAGTAAGTTTGGCTTCTACCTGGAGAACTACCGTAAGAACGAGCAGTTTGGAACCCCGACCCAAGGCACGCTGACGTTTAACGCGAGCGGCCCGCTCAGCACCGGGAACGGGCTGGCCAACATGTTTCTGGGCAATATTCAGTCCTACCAGGAGGGCACAGAGGTTTTCAACGGCCAAGCGGTGGGCGGATACGCCAAGGGCCATTGGCAAATGACCGACCTGGAGCCGTATTTCCAGGATGACTGGAAAGTGACGACGCGCCTCACCCTGAATCTCGGGGTGCGGTATTACATTTACACCCGCATTCACGACGTGTCGCAGCCCACGATTGACTCCGGGTTCCTTCCCAACCTTTACAACCCGGCCAACGAAGCCCAACTGGATGTCAACGGCAACTTCATCCCCGGCACCGGCGCAACGCCCGGTAATTACGGTAATGGCCTGGTGCAGTGCGGCTCGAACGGAATCCCAAACGGCTGCCAGCTTCGCAATACCGCCGGGAACATCGCTCCCCGCTTCGGCTTTGCCTGGGACCCCTTCGGCAAGGGGACAACTTCCATCCGGGGTGGCTACGGTCTCTACTTTGAGTCTGGAAACGGCAACGAAGCCCAGACCGAGGGCGGAGAAGGCAATGCACCCGTGGCGCCCGGCCCGACGGTCAACAATATTGCCGGATACGGCGCCATTGCTCCGCAAGGTTTGCTCGTCCCAAGTCCCACCGGCTTCACCTCCATACCTTACAGCCAGGGTTGGCCGAACGTGCAGCAATACAGCCTTTCGGTGGAGCACCAATTGGGAATCAACAACGTCGCCAGCATCGCCTACGTCGGCAATGTGGGCCATAGTCTGGCGACAAATTATGACATCAACGCGATTCCGCTCGGCGTCACCACGCTTAACGCGCCGGCCCTGGCGGGCCTCACCGGTACCCACCCAGCGGTGCCGGGCCAGGGGATACCGGGCGATCTCGGCGAACCGCTCTGCGACTCGGCGGGCAACTGCAACGTGCAGCAGACCTTGATCTACACGGAAAAGGGCGGAGCGGGTCCCAACTTCTTCGCACCCTACCGCGGTTACGGCGCCTATGGAATGCAGATGAAGTATAATGGGGCCCATTCGACTTACAACTCACTGCAAGTGAGCCTCCGGCACAGCTACTCTCACGGGCTGACCTTGCAGGCGGCTTACACCTGGGCGCACGCTCTTGACAACTCCAGTAGCACCTACCAATACGGCTTTCCCGACACCCAGGAACTAAACCGCTTTTACGCGACCTCGGACTTCAATCGGGCCCAAGTCTTACAGCTCAGCTACGTTTACGCCTTGCCGTTCTTCAAGAACTCGTCGAGCGCCTTGGCGCGGGGCGCGCTGGGCGGGTGGCAGCTCAGCGGGCTAACCAGCTTCTTTACCGGCGAGCCCGTTAACTTTGGCTGCTCCCCGAACGGGTACAATACCGGCATCGGTACAAACCCCTACTGCAACTCAAACGGCCTGACGGTCGATAAGGGCATGTCGAGCCCCAGCTCGGCGACCTACAACCCCACCTTCGGACCGACGCCGACATGGTTCAATCCGGGTACCATTTCCCAGCCGACGTTCAGCCAGCTCGCCGCTAACGGCGAGGCCGGGATGTTCGGGTACATGGGGCGCAACGTCCTTAACGGCCCGGGCCGGAACAACTGGGACATGGCGCTCGAAAAGAACATCACTCTGCCGTGGTTCAAAGGTGAGCATTCCACCTTCCAGTTCCGTCTCGAGACGTTCAATACCTTTAACCACACCCAATTCCAGGGCGTCCAGGCAGGGTGCAACGGCGCTACACCCTTTGGAGGCGCGTGCAACGACTCCAATAACCTCGACAACGGCGAAGTCAATTCCGCCTGGAACCCGCGCTACATTCAACTGGGCGCGAAGTTCATGTTCTGAGCCTCTAAGCGGCCCCCTCTGAGGGTGCTTTCGATCCTGGTCATCCGGGCGCAACGGGAAGGGTTCCGTTGCGCCCTTTTTTCCCGCCTTGCGCCTTGAACCCTCCGTCCTAAAGAGTCAAAAGAGCGCGGCCGGGGTGGCAGGCACCTGCTCCCCCGACCCTGATTCTTGCGCTCCTCAACCTTCCGCGAACCGTCTCAGGTATACTGCCCCTGACAAGCCGAACCTTAACCATGCCGAACTGACCCCGATGCGGGCCGGCGGTCAACACGAGCTGAGGAGGACTTATGAATACCATTCGATGTGCCCTGATATCCGCTGGCGCTGTTCTGGGCCTTGCGACTTTGGGCTCGGC
>DATDGP010000066.1:0-5812 GCA_036522035.1 Terriglobales bacterium | reverse complement strand
ACCCACGCCACCACCTGGTAGCGCGTATGCACATCACATCCGATAATATTCATGGTCGGCTCCTTTCCCGGCCAGCCTTGGTCGTGGACAACCCCAAGTCTACCGGCGATCCGGAGCCGACGCCGTTATCTAATCAGACCGGTCATGTAGGTCCCCGGCTTTTCAACTTGAAATCCTGACCTTTCATCGGGGCAAACGCACGCGATCAGCGGTCAGACCGCACCGTCGGTGCGACCCGCCTCAATCCGGCGCCAGGGTCCAGGGCCGCTGGTGAGCAACTTCTTGGGCTTGCTCTTCGTTTTCATCAGCCCGGTGACATCGTAGGCCTCGTCGTCGGAAGGCTGCTCGTGTCAACGCAAGTGAGCGGGAGCGTTAGCAAGATGAGAACCGCGAATGACCGAAGTCGCATCAGGAGGTACGCCTGTTTGGAGGGCGCATCAAGTCGCGCTGTGGCCGGTGCAGTGCATGACCCCAAGGTATGCACTCCACGGACCTACGGCCTCCCGGTATTGGTGGGCCATAACTCTCGCGATCTGGTGCAGATGAGTCAAATCATGAGCGGCCCAGGTCGCCAGCAGTTGTGACAGGGTGACTTCTCCGAGGGCAGGATGTCTTCCGCGCCGCTCAAGGTCCTCCGGCCGCAGATTCAGTGCATGCAGTTCACCCAGGTTTTCTGACCGCAAACGGGCAAATTCATCCAGTAACTGCCCGAGCGACTTGCCTTGACTCTCCCGGACGTTCCCCCAACGATCAAAGGGTTCAAACGTTTGGGTCTCCCCGCGTCGGAGCACGATCTTTACCCGCGGCATCCAATCCGTGCGTTCGCAGTGAATCAGATGGCCGACGACGTCGAAGGCGCTCCAAGTGTTTTCGCCTTCATTCCGGTACGTCCAGACGTCCGGTAGATCACGCAAGAGCGTGCTGAGAGCAGCGGGGGTGCGCGTGAGAAGCGACAGGGTGTGCTCCAGGTTGTGTTCCATCATCCTCCTCAATCCGCAGACGCCGATGTTCCAGAGACTCTGATTGTATCTGTTCTGCGTGGTATGCGTCAGGCGGCGTCGCCGACTGGTTTCGAAAAAGCCCATGGCCGGGCTGCGTTGGGATCGGCCCTTCGGGGCTCAGAATGTCCCCAAGAGGGTTTGACTCAAGGGAGGAACCGGCGTATACTGATTATTCATTAAGTTCGCGGGTGAAATAGCTATGATCTGCATCTTAAGAACGTCGATGAGGCTTCGCTGGGCCGAGGGCGCCGGGCCACTAGATCAGGATGGCGCCGAACGAAAAAAAGATTCCTTATGCCAAAGCCAAGAGGTCATTTAGAATGAGGGAGATAGTGAAAAGATGGGGGGCTAGACCAAAGCCAAGAAGTTCTTTATAATCAACAAGACAGGGGCTACATCCAAAGCCACCGCCCAAGCAGGATGTTCTTTAGAATCAGCAGAGGCATTACGCCCAAAGCCAAAGCGGGTTGGCTCCAGTTTCGGAACGAAACGCGAACGAATTGCTTAAGAATCAGCACGATACGGGGAACTTGCTCAATAACAGCACACAAGCTCCCAAAGCCAAAACAGAGCTGAGTAGGTGAATTCAGACGCCGACTGGCGCGTTACTCCTGCAGCTTGAACCCCAGATATGTTGAGCTGCTGATCCCCATCAAGGCAAGCTGGGTGGTATCGAAATCCATCATCGTCAGCTTCGCGAAAAGAGAGGACATAAACAAGACCCAGAAAACCAGCGTCCAGCCTAGCATCTGGAGGCGGTGGAAACTGACGCCAGTGTCGTCGCTGAGCACGTCCAGGATGAAGCCTTGCGATGCGTCAGGCACCGCCCCGGGCAACTTCGCCAGTTGATCGGTGAGCACCAGCAGCCGCTGCTGCGCACCGAGGCGCTGCTGCTGCAACACCGGTAGATTGGGATCGCCCGGCTGCAAGCCAGAGACGAGCCGGTCAATATCTTGGATTGCCTGCGGAATCGACGCTTTTTCGGCAGTGAGAGAAAGCCGGTCGCTCTCGGAAGCTGCTCTCTTGTTGGAGTCAATCGTGGCTGAGCCGAGGGCGGTTCCAGTGGCCAATCCCATCAGAATAAGAGCACCCTTGGTAATGGGAGCGGCGTCTCCCGTAACGGCAAAAATAAACAGAAAGGCAAAGACAATGGTCACGAACCACACGGCCATCTGGAACCGTCCCAGACTGTAAGTCCTCCTCCGCCAGTCTGTGCCAGGGTCGCCCGAATCGCGCAGCATCGGACTCTTGATCCCGAGAAGCAGGGTGAGGCCAGCAACCAGAAGCGACACGGCCAGCATGACCTTTGCCTTCCAATCCGGCAGGAACTCCAACTGAAGGCTCTTGTCACTGGCGGCCACCATAGACGCGTCGGCGAGCCCCACGGTGACCGGCACATCGCCTCCCAATCCGCTGATCTTGCGATTGAACAACTGGCTCCACGCGTACCGGTTCTCCGGCGTGATGCCGAGGCTGAACCTGAGAGTGTCGGGATCGCCCGGATCGCTCCCGGGATCGAGTCCCTTCATGAACTGCTGGTTGAGGTACAGGCCCAGTTTGTTATTTGGTTTCTCCGCTGTTCGCAGCGCCTGGACATTGTGTGGGCACAAGCTCACGAGGATGGTCTTGCCCAAGGCGAATTCGGTGGGGTTCTCCTTGCTTTTGGGGTCTTGGACCGTGACGGCCTTGACCGTGGGCACGCCTGGCGGCGGAACGCAGGGGTCTGCGGTGTTCGCAGGAGAAGGAGTGTTGGATGTCTCCTGGGGTGGACGCGCCAAACCGGAAGCGGCAAGAGTTCCAAACAGGGCCAATACGGGAAGAGGCCAAACAGGCGCCAGACGTCTCATGGGACAAAACTCCTCAGCCAGAGAAGGTCTTTGCTAAGAGGACGGCTTCCACGAACCGCCGGACTCTACCACAGCCCTTCTCAGGGCGTCAATTCTGTTCGCTCGGCGCGCGCACCGTCAAGGCAAGTACTCCAGCATCAGGCATACGCCTGGCAAACGGCGCCAAGCAGGCGCCTCCCGGCGATGCGCGAAGGCCGGGCCATCGCATCGCGAGGAAAGGAGGGGCATCTAAGTAAAGACGGTCGCGAGCCTGGTCATATCTTGGGCAGTAGGACCCTGGGCTGAGTTGGCCGGTTGCCCGCAGGTTAACGGTGAGTTCATGAGCCACATCATCCCCTTTCTGCTCCATCATGGCTACGTGGTGATCTTTGCCAGCACTCTGTTGGAGCTTCTAGGCGCGCCGATTTCATCCATACCTCTACTGCTGGCGGGGGGGGCGCTGATGGGGCTGAGGCGGCTGTCGGCGCCGGTTTTTGTGGCGGTCGCGGTCCTGGCCTGCCTGATCGCCGACTTTACCTGGTATCGGCTCGGCAAGAGCCGGGGCTATTCCATTCTGAGGCTGCTGTGCAGGATCTCGCTTGAGCCGGACTCCTGCGTGCGCCGAACCGAGGACCGCTTTGCCCGGCAAGGTGGACGCGCGATGGTGATCGCCAAGTTCATTCCGGGCCTCGGGACGGCGGCGGCGCCGCTCGCCGGCCTGCTTCGCATGCCGCTGCGGCGGTTTCTGGCCTGGGACGCCGTCGGGTCACTTCTGTGGGTCGGCAGCTACACGCTGGCAGGTTACCTCTTCAGCTCTCAGCTCGACCGTGTCGGCACCTATCTGGCGCGCCTAGGAGCCGGATTGGTGATCCTATTGTTGGCAGGGATTTCGTCTTACATCGGCTGGAGATATCGCCAGCGGCGGCGCTTCATTCGCAACCTTCGCATCGCGCGGATTACGCCCGAAGAGCTGTTCGAGAAGATGCAAGCCGGTGAGGACGTCTTCGTGGTGGACCTGCGTGGCTCCGTCGCATTTGAGGCGGATCCGGTGCGGGTGCCCCGCGCGATCCGCTTGCTTCCCGAAGAGCTGGAAGAGCGGCATCAGGAGATCCCGCGTGATCGCGACGTAGTACTCTATTGCACTTGACCGAACGAGGCTACGAGCGCCCGTGTGGCGCTCCTCTTGCGGCGGCGAGGCATAACGCGCGTCAGGCCCCTGGAAGGCGGTTTGGACGCCTGGCGGCAACGAAGTTATCCGCTAGAGACCAGTGCAGCCCCAGCCGAAAGTTCGGCCTCTTCGGCGCTCATCGCTGCCCCGGCGGCGGATCCCGCGGTCAGGTAGCCACCTACAGGTCGTCGAGATGCAGGGAACCCCTACCGGAGCCCCACGTAGATGTCGACCTGCGAATTCTGCGGGTCGCGGCTTCGTTGATCGTAAACCTCGAAGTCTGCCCTATAAGCGCGCTGACCTCCGAGCCGGCCCTGGTCTTCGAAGCTCCAGATCTCCTGCCAGGCTTCGGGAACCACTTTGGCCGCGGGACCCTTTTCCGTGGTAAAGACTGCGTATCGGGATTTCGGAACCCTCTTCATCACCATTCCTTCGGGGACTATGAAAGCATCGCTCACTTCAGCGCCCAGCAGATAAGTGTAGTCGCCGTTCTTGTCGCGGGCGTAGTCCGTATAGAGAGCCAGAATACTTGAGCCGGTTTTACTCGGAATTCTATCCAGTATGCCTTCTTTGAAGAACCGGTCCCACTGCCGAGGGATCACTCGTTCTGAGGTCATTTCCTTGGCGTTGCTGGTCCGCGCCTCGATCCCGATGACAAGGAACTCGTCTTTTTCGACAATCGACGCCTTCAAGGTACCTCCCACGCTGGCGGTTGCCGCCAGCACCAGGACCAGGCCGGTAGCACAAAAGACCGCCTTCTTGACATCGAGGTTCATCGCCCCTCGGTTCCTTCAAACAGGGTGTTCGGTGGCCCTACGACTTCGGGGCATAGTAGCCGTCGCGGGAGAGGATACGGTACTTGACGGCCTTGCCCTTCTGATTGACGATCCTGAGCGACGAGCCGTCGGAGTCGACCAGCTCCACTTTCAGTTTGTGGTACTTGCCATCGCGGGCGGGGTTCGTTGGGATAAATCCCAGACTGTACTGGGTGCGGAGCTGGCCCGCGATCTGCTGGTAGACGCTTGGGAGCTCAGCCTCGAACCGGGGAGAAAAGGCCTGACCGCCGGAATACTGGGCGATGTAATTGAGCTCGTTCTTCGCCTGTTCGTTCGTAAAGTCGCTGGCACCGCCACGGACGGTCAGAAATTCGAGCGTACTGATCGGGTACACGGGTGTTTCCGAGGCCTTGGCGATCTTCAGCATGTCGCCGTAAGTAATCTTGCTGAAGGTGTCGATCCCGCTGAGTCCCAAGCGAGTGCTGCCGGAGCCTCCGACGATGGCGATGATCGCTTTGCGCCCCTGAATGTCCTTCATGCGGTCGATGGTGTAGGCCAGCGCGTCGAAAAAGTTGGCCTCGGCGAACCCCGGAATTCGGAGCGTGTCGAGAGCTGCACGAACCGCGCCACGGTCCTGAGTGAAATCCGTGAGGATGTGCGTTTTCATGTCGTATTCGACAACGGCGACCCAGTCTTGGGGTTGCATGGAGCCGAGAAACTGGTAGGCGTCCTCGAGAGCGAGGTACATGTGTGCCCATGATCGACTCGAGAATTCGATCAAGAGACAGACGGTGAGAGGCGCTTCTGCGGTCCCGAAGTTGCTCAGGTTCTGCTCGACGCCGTCGTCATAGACGCGGGCGGCCGGTATGCCACCGACGCCACCGGGTACCGGGCCATGCTGACCGCGGCGAAGCAATGGCCGGACCGGCGGTGGGCTATCGAGGGATGCCAGGGCATCGGCCGTCACATCGCGAGCCGGCTGCTGGCCGACGGCGAGCAGGTCGTGGACGTGCCGCCGAAGCTGTCAGCACGGGCGCGGGT
>DATDGP010000065.1:0-2819 GCA_036522035.1 Terriglobales bacterium | reverse complement strand
ACTGTCGAGTTCCTGGTCGAAGGCAACCGCCGCCTCTACTTTATGGAAATGAACACCCGCATTCAGGTCGAGCATCCGGTCACGGAGATGGTGACCAGCATCGACCTGGTGAAATCGCAGATCATGATCGCCTCCGGCTTCAAGATGGACGAAATCATCCCTAAGATCGACCGGAAAGGCCAGCGAGGTCACGCCATCGAGTGCCGCATCAATGCCGAGCATCCGGAGAAGTTCACGCCTTCGGCAGGGAAGATTAGAACCTTCCACGTCCCCGGTGGTTTGGGCGTGCGCGTCGATACCGCGGCTTACGCGGAAGGAGTGATTCCTCCCTATTACGATTCGCTGATCGCCAAACTCATCACCTTCGGACGCGATCGTGACGAGGCTATCATGCGTATGCAGAGAGCCCTCGAGATGTTCATCGTCGAGGGAATTCACACGACGATTCCGTTGCACCGTCGCATTCTGGCCGATCCGGACTTCAAAGCCGGTAATGTCGACACCAAGTTTGTGGAACGCCTCCTGGCCAAACCGCACACTGAATTCAGTAACGAAGCGCCCCTCTCGGCGTGAGACAATGTGCGATCGGCCAACAAGCGAGGGTTTCAAGTGAAGCCCCGGAGGTTCCTAGCCGATGAACCTTCCCTGTATCTATCCCATCATCGATTTAGGCTACTTTGCGACTGACAAGGATCCTCTCAGTAAGATCTCGGACTTTGCCGAGGACCTGATGAGCGGCGGCGCCACCCTCATTCAACTTCGCGACAAACGCGGCGATGCTCTCTCGAGCCTCAGCTACGCCCGCGAACTGCGCCGGATTACGCGCAATCGTGCCCAGCTCATCATCAACGACCGCGCCGATCTTGCCTTGGCTGCTGACGCTGACGGAGTGCACCTCGGCCAGGACGATCTGCCGCCAGCGGTGATCCGAGAGATCTTTGCTGAAGTTGAGGAGGGAAAGGAGAAACGGCGTCTCTGGATCGGGTTCTCCACCCACAACTTGGACCAGGTACGCCAGGCGAACTCGATGCCTGTCGACTACGTTGCCGTGGGCCCGGTCTTCGGAACGTCGTCCAAAGCGAAGCCCGATCCGGTGGTGGGTCTGGAAGGTGTCCGTCAGGCAAGGCAGGAGACCACCAAACCTCTGGTAGCCATAGGGGGAATCACCCGAAGCAATTGCCTGGGGGTACGGGAGGCCGGCGCTGATTCGGTAGCCGTAATATCTGATTTACTTGAGTCCCCGGTAAAAGCCGTAGAGGAATTCCTACGCATTTTGGGGTAAAACATACTGTACATGTCCACACCAGCGGATGTCCGCCCCGCAACGACCTCGGCCAAGACTCCCGGCACACCCGGCGACGAGCTGGTCAAAGGTCTTGGCCTCACCAGCGCTACCACCCTGGTCATGGGATCGATGATCGGTTCCGGCATCTTCATCGTGTCGGCAGCGATTGCACGCGAGACCAATTCACCAGGGCTGTTGATCCTGGCTTGGGCAGTCACGGGCTTTATGACCATCGTGGGTGCGCTTTCCTATGGGGAGCTGGCGGCCATGATGCCCAAAGCCGGCGGACAGTATGTCTATCTCAGAGAGTCGCTCGGCCCGTTGTGGGGCTTTCTTTACGGTTGGACCCTGTTCCTCGTAATCCAGACCGGAACCATTGCCGCAGTCGGTGTGGCTTTCGGAAAGTTCCTGGGACATTTCTTTCCTTCCATCTCCGCCGATAATTGGATCTGGCATATCGCCAAAGTCCCGGAATGGCACGTTACCAGCCAGATCACGCTGGGCGGAATGCACGTGGGACTGAACACCCAGAACCTGGCTGGAATCGTCATTGTCATTCTGCTCACGGTAGTCAATACCTTTGGATTGAAGACCGGCGCCGCGGTGCAGAACATTTTTACGATCGCCAAGGTTTCAGCGTTGTTCCTGCTGGTTCTCGCTGGAATTTTTGTCGGCCGCAACCCCCAGGCGATTGCCGCTAACTTTACGAATTTCTGGCGCCTGGACTCGCTGCACACGGCCAGCGGGACAGCGGCAGGACCTTTTGTGGGTATCTTGACGATTCTGGCAGTCGCCCAAGTAGGGTCGTTGTTCTCCGCCGATGCCTGGAATAACGTTACTTTCACCGCAGGTGAAGTTAGGAATCCCAAGCGCAATCTGCCCCTGTCGTTGGCCATGGGTACAGGCATCGTGATTGCGCTGTACATCGCCGCCAACTTTATCTATCTCAGCGTGTTGCCCCTCGTCGGCGATCCCAAAGGCGCCACGGTCTTCGCTCGGGGGATCCAATATGCTTCGTCGGACCGGGTGGGTACAGCCGCTCTCGAGCAGATGTTCGGATCTTCCGGAGCCGGATTGATGGCTGTGGCCATCCTTATCTCCACTTTCGGATGCGCGAATGGCCTGATTCTCGCGGGCGCTCGCGTCTACTACGCGATGGCCAAAGACAAGCTCTTCTTCAAGTCCACCGCAGCGGTTGACCCAAAGCATCACAGTCCCAGGAACGCGCTGATCGTGCAGGGCATCTGGACCTGTATCTTGTGTCTTTCCGGAACCTACAACGACCTTCTGAACTACGTGATTTTTGCAGTACTGATCTTCTACATTCTGACGATCACCGGCCTGTTTGTGCTCAGATACAAGCAGCCCCAGGCAGAACGCCCGTACCGCGCGGTGGGGTACCCGGTTCTTCCCGCAATCTATATCGTGATGGCTTTGTTCATTGACGCGGTGTTGTTACGCTACCAACCGCAATACACCTGGCCGGGGCTTTTTATCGTACTGCTGGGAGTTCCGGTGTATTTCATTTGGTCAT
>DATDGP010000064.1:0-4262 GCA_036522035.1 Terriglobales bacterium | reverse complement strand
AATGACCTCGCCCTGTGGCTTGTCTTTCAGGAGTTCCAGGAGGTCGTTGATGGTCCCCGTCGCGATCTTGTGGAGCCCATGGAAAGCCGTATAAGACATGCCCCAAATATACCCGGATAAAATTCCAGAGTCAATATCATCCTGGTAAAAATCGCTGGTCTGTAATCCCGGTGCAGTCAACAACCTCTTGGAATCAAATTGAGTTGACGAGTTGTCGTTTTAAACCGGCCAATGTTCCGAGTGAGGGGCTCGCGGGCGCCAGCGCAAAGCAGTATTCTTTTTTCGTTCGAAACTGACTTTGCCGGAGGGTGAAGGCCCGGCCAGCAGATCGGAACTTTCGCAGAGAACGGTCAGCGGCGGGCCTTCACGCCAGCCGTGATTCTCTTTATCGCACTGCCAGAGGCGAAAGACAACACCGATCCGGGGTGATCCCACTGGACCTCCTGCCAAGGCGGTGTCCGGTTTGCCGGGACCTCACGATCATCGGCCATGGACGGCGTTCCCGCCAGGCCCACGATTACCACCACGAGCGCATATGGGTGCGACGCGGAATCTGTCATCCCTGCGGGAAGACGTTCACGATCTTGCCCGATTGGCTGGCGCCTTGGGCGCCGTTCACTTTGTGGTGCCGGCAGCAGGCCTGTGAGCATATCGCCGCAGGTGAGTCCATTGAGCAAGCAGCCCCGCATTGCAAAGACCAGTCACGCTCACCTGATCCCTCTACTCTGCGCCGATGGGCACAATGTCGCCTTCTCAGCGTGTGCTGCTGGGTGAAGGCCGGAGCCATCGGCCAGCACTTTTTAGGGGCGCCCACCATCGTTGCCTGGGATCTCAGCTCGGTCTGCCGTATTCTGCCGACCGAGGCAAGAAGTCCGTGAATCGCCAAGATCTCGACGACTTGAAACAGCAGATTCCGCTAATGGGCTATCTGCAGGCGCATGATTGGCACCCGGCGCGGCCACTCAGCCGTGGTCGATGGATGGGGCTGTGCCCTCTGCATGGAGACCACAAACCAAGCTTCCTGGTGGATCCCAACAAAGACCTTTTCTACTGCTATGGCTGTGGCCGTGGCGGAGACGTGATTCGCTTCGCCGAACTGTATCACCAGGTAAAGTTCTCGCAAGCCTTGGTGTTGCTGCGCCAATGGCGCGGTGCCGGGCCGTTACTGCATGAAGTGGCACGTTTCTATCGCATTCAGCTACACCGCCACAGTGAAGCAGTTGCCTATTTGTACCAACGTGGCGTCCGCTCCCCGGAACTGATCGAGCACATGCGAATTGGTTACGCACCTGGTGGTTGCCTGCGGGGCTGGCTGACGCAGTTGGGCCACTCTTTGCCGGCTCTGCGTCAGGCCGGCTTGGTGACCGGCGTGGGTTACGACACATACGTACGTCGAATCGTCTTTCCCTTGGATGGCAATCTGTATGGCCGCAGTCTCTCGGCCTCAGCGCCACCTCACCGGTTTCTGCCGGGTGCCAAGGGCGGCTTGTACTCATGGACACAAGCCCAATCCTATCCGGAGGTGATTCTCGTCGAGGGCCTTTTCGACTACGCCGCGCTTTGGGAGGCAGGTTTTCGCAACGTTACCTGCTCGCTTGGAACCCACCTCAATGCGCGCCAGTTTCGGCAGCTCTGCGACGGCCCCCGAATCGTCTATCTGACCTTTGATGCCGACCGCAACGGCAGCGGCCAACAGGCAGCACAGTGCCTCTCGCGAAGCCTCCGGGAACGAGGCATCTCTGCTCGCTTGGTCTCACTGCCCGAGGACCACGATCCGAACAGCTTCTTCGTGCAAGGCGGCAACGCACGCCAGTTCCAATCTCTGCTGGAGGCTGCCCGGCCATGACGTTTCGTGTTCTTCACCAGCCCTCCACCAACCAGGCACGATGCCCTTATCGCGTCATCGTGCAGACGACAGGACGCGAGATTGGCTGGATCAATCAGTATCTCGATTACGAGACCCTTCGTCGCCTGGCGGATAATACCCTGAAAAGTTATGCGCATGAGTTGTTGCACTTTCTCCGTTGGTGGGAGAGTGTTCATCACACCGACGCGATCAACAAAGATGCACTCACCGAATCGACACTGCTGGACTATGTGCGATTCCAGTCCAGTCAACAACGCGAGCTGACCGGCGGCACCATCAACCAGCGCGTTGCCATTGTCGATCGCGCCTTGCGCATCGTCTTCCCTGATGCTCCTGGGCAGATTGCTCCCGGCTTTCAGCAGACGTACTGGCAGCGTGCCCCGATGGGCATCGGCAGGCCACGGCTTGCCCTGAGCAGGTTGCGGGTGAAGACTCCCAAACGCACCATATCCCCATTGTCGGTGGATGAGGTAGCGCGATTCTGGTCCGGTTTTCGCACCTCGCGTGACTTGGCCATCGTAGGATTGATGCTGTTGCAGGGACTCCGCTCCCAGGAAGTCCTGGATCTGAATCGCGACGATCTGCTGTTGACAGAAGCGCAGATCCGTGTGCGCGGCAAAGGTAATAAAACCCGCTTCCTGCCGCTGGCCCCGGAAGCAGCTCAGCTGCTGGATCACTACCTGCGGCTGGAGCGGCCCACTGCCTCGACCAACGCTTTGTTCGTTTCTCTCAAAGGCCCTGCTCGCGGCACCCGGATGACACCCGCGGGTTTACGCTCCCTGTTTCGCCATCATCGTCGGACCAGCGGCGTTAAAATTGCCAACCCGCACCGTTTCCGGCACACCTTCGCCTCAGATATGGTCCGGGCCGGCGTGAGCCTGCCAGCCCTCATGCAGTTGATGGGACATGCGCAGATCCAGACCACGCTCGTCTATATGCAGGTCACGCCTCTGGAGGTCTACCAGCAATATGCGCGCGCGGTCGCTCAGCTCATCAGGCCTGTACCGGTGACTCCAGCGTGAAACTCTGTCGACACATTCCTGTGGACCACCCGCTGGCGCTTCAGTTCCAGCGAGCCGTCGAGTCCCTGACTGCCGCCCAAGTGTGGGATTCGGCCCGTCAATACCGTGGCACTGCGCGCGGCTTCCTGATCTATCTCGGCGACAATCATCCTGCCGTTACTTCGTTAAATCAGTTGCGCCGCGATCCGCATATCCTCGGCTGGTTCACTTATCTGCGCTCCTTAGCGCCGGCCGTCTACATCTCCCGGCTCATGCATCTGCGGTGCATTCTGGAGGAACTTGCTTGGACCGCACAGATCCCGGAGTTGGCGCGGCTGATCCGTCGCGAGGATTCTCCGCGGCCACCCCAACGCTTGCCCCGCGCCTTAACGGCGCAGCAGGATCAATCGATCCAGCAGGAACTGCTCCGCCGCAACGATCTGGCCGCTAACGTCTTCTTGCTGCAGCGCCACACCGGCATGCGCATCGGTGAATGTGTCGACCTTTCCTGGGATTGCCTCCGCAATGTCGCCCCGGATCGTTGGGCCATTCACGTACCCCTCGGCAAGTTGAAGACGGAACGCATGGTCCCGGTAGACTCGTTTGTCTGCGAGCTCATCCAACGCCTACGCTTCTTCCGTTCTTTCGACCCCCTGCCTCCCGACGGCCACCTGCTAGCCCGCCCACACGGCAAGACCGCCTTGATCCGCCAGTTGCGCTTCTCCCTGCACGAAGTCTGTGCTGCGGCCGGTATCGCAACCCGCATCGTTCCGCACCAACTCAGACACACCTATGCAAGTGAAATGATCCGCTCGGGCGTAACCATACCCGCGCTCATGAAACTCCTCGGCCACAAGGATCCCGGGATGACGATGCGGTACGTCGAGATTACCGCGAATGATCTGCTGCGCGAGTTTCGTCTGGCTCGCTCGCAACCTCGGCATCTGACCCCACAGCCGAAAGCGCCAACGATTCCACCCCGCGCCGGCTTAGATGGCGTTGTTGATTCTTTACTCTTTACTCAACATGCAATCGAGATGTTCCGCCGATCCCTGCCTGACGGCCCTCCCAGACGGTGCCTCGACCGACTTTCTAATCGGCTGACCAAGATCCTCTCAGAAACCCGCAAACTCAGCCTACCCGCATAACGGGCAGAGATTGGCCGGATAAGTCGCCATACCGCCAAATGACCACTCGAAACTCCCGGCCCTCGGTGATCGGCGATCCGAGGAGACGATGGCGTTGGGTCTTAGGTTGACGCTTATGGGGCGGACCCCCCGGTCTGCACGGGCCCGCCCGAAGGATGCACGATATCCGCGTCGGTGAGCAGGATGTAGTCAGAAGTCCTCTGTTCCGCCTCGCGGACGCCCTGGGAGACCGCCCAGAGTTTCCCC
>DATDGP010000063.1:0-1615 GCA_036522035.1 Terriglobales bacterium | reverse complement strand
GCTGCTCGCCGCCTGCGCCAACCTCAGCAGCCTGTTCGCAGCGCGCACGGCAGACCGCACCCGCGAAATTGCCATCCGCATGGCGATTGGGTCGAGCCGCTGGCGCGTGGTTCGCCAGATCCTCGTCGAGGCCATTGTGATTTCGGTCCTCGGGGGTGCCTGCGCCTGCGGTCTGGCGTGGATCGCGATCACCGGCCTGGCCAACTGGCACCCACCGACCGAATACCCGCTGGGCTTCCATGTACTCATGCCGCATCCATCATTGATCCTGATAGCGTTGTTTATCTCACTGCTCGCCGGTGTCCTCTTCGGGGTGATGCCCTTGCGTCAGATATTCAAGACAGACCCGAATGACGCGATCAAGAGCGGCGGAAACCAAGTATCAGCAGGACGCCGCTGGGCGCTTCGCGATGTCCTGCTGGCGGCACAGATTGCGCTCTGCTGCGTCACCATCACGGCTGCGTTTGTCTCGTTGCGTGGCCTGGGCAGAGCAATGACCATGAACATGGGTTTCAATCCGAAACATGCTGTGGTAACAAAATTTGATCTCAGCCAGGCTCGCTATTCGAAAGTCACCGCCGATCAGTTCCAGCGCCAACTGCTGGAAAGGGTCTCACAATTGCCGGGAGTGCAAGCGGCAGCATACGCAAGGACCACGCCCTTATCGATGGATACGTCCGACGCTAATGTCTTCTCTCAACAAACTACCGAATTCAGGCCCTCAAACAGAGCATTCGATGCCTACAATTACGAGGTCTCACCCGGATACTTTACCGCCGCTGATACACCTCTGCTCGCGGGACGCGATGTAAGTTTTACCGACACGGCGAAGACCCCGGCCGTTGCCGTGGTGAATCGGGAGTTCGCACAGCGGCTCTTTCACTTCAACGACGGGCACTTCGATGACGCCATTGGCCGCTATTTCAAGAACGGCTCCGGCCAGCTGATCCAGATCGTGGGCATCGTCGAAGATGGCAAGTACTTTTCGCTTACTGAAGATCAGGAAGCAACAGCGTTTTTCCCAATCTCGCAGAAGACAACGACTGAAACTTCGCTCATCGTCCGGCTACGGCCAGACTCCTCCGACGTGGCCGCGAACGATATGGCCGCCATCATTCGCAAAACGGTCCGGGACCTTGACCCTACCATTCCTATCCTGGAATCGAGCCCCTGGCACAACCAGCTTGGATTGACATTCTTTATGTCCCAGGTTGCTACCGTTGCTCTCGGCCTCTTCGGCGCCTTCGGACTCCTGCTCTCAATTACCGGCACCTTCGGTCTAGCCTCCTACACCGTCAGCAAGCGGCTGCGTGAACTAAGCATCCGCGTTGCCCTCGGGGCGCAGGCGAAGCAGATTCTCTCGGCAGCGCTCGGTCGCATGCTCATCCTGCTTGCCGCTGGCTCGGTTGTCGGCATGCTGCTCGGCGTAGCGGCAAGCCGGCTGCTCTCGGCGATTGTCTACCAGGCCACAGCGCAGGACCCATTCGTACTTGCTGCTGTCGCCTTCACTTTGCTGCTCACCGGATCACTTTCGGTCGCCGGTCCCGTCAGACGCGCCCTGCACATCGACCCGGCAAACGTACTCCGCGAAGAATAAAGACCAGAGAAGCTGCGG
>DATDGP010000062.1:0-18286 GCA_036522035.1 Terriglobales bacterium | reverse complement strand
TACGGGGCTGTGGATATGGGCAGCGTCGCCAAGCAGAAAGGCACGACCTTTGCGAAAATGATCGGCTACACGATGGTGAACCCGATAACTGGAGAACCAGTTAATGCGTTCTACATCGATAGGTAGCCATCCCAGCGCCTGTTGGCTCACATCGTTCCACGACAGATCTTCGCTGCGTTGTCTGGTATCCTCGCGGACGGTTCCGATGAGCCGCCCACGCCCGTCGTCCTTCAGCGGAAAGACGGCGAGAAAATCGCTTCGGTCTAATGCGACATGCAATTCGCCGTTCAGGGCGGCTCCGCACGCCTGTACATCGGCAACGTAGAAGAGGTGGTTGTACACCCCGCCGGGAAACTCTACCTCCAAAACGCCCCGCACGGTCGAATGTGCCCCATCGCACCCGGCAACGTATCGAGTTTCGCAGGTCTCCAGAGCACCGTTCGAATGCTTCAAACGCGCAAGCACACCACCAGCCACCTCCTCAAACCCCAGCAATTCTGTCCCGCGTTCGACTTGGACACCGGTCTCGAGCAGGCGATCGATCAACAGACGTTCGTGCTCGTCCTGGGGAAAAATCAGCGCGTAAGGAAAGGGGCTGAGGCCGACGCCCATGTACCCGAAGACGACGCGTGCGGCCTTTTTGCCGGACGCCCAGAGATTGACGGCGATGGCTTTCCGACCCCGGTCGATAACCGCATCCGCGAGGCCGAGCTGCTGGTAGAGCTCGAGCGTCCGGGCCTGCACTCCAAGTGCGCGCGATGTCGTCCCCGGTTCCGCCGTCTTGTCGATAATCCTGACGCGTATGCTCCGACGCGCCAGCCACAGTGCCAGCACGAGGCCCGTTGGCCCTGCACCAACAACGAGGACGTCGGCGCCGCGAATCAGCGGTGGATTCATCGTCTCGACCATGTGCAGGCCCCTCAGCGGTGCCGATCGGAACCTGGAGCTCGGTCCGCTGTCAGATAGCTTAGCTCAGACCAGTGGCGTCAGGGGTTTATCTGATCACCCTAAGCCGCCTTACGCACTTGGGCAGTCAAATCGTTAGAGTTTTAGAAAAATCTTCTTCCGGTAGAAGCCCCACGCGACTAGCGTCCACAGGGCCGTGTAGAAGACAGCAAAAGCAAGGGAAGCGTTCTTCGGCTGTGCGAACGGCGTGAACCAATGGCGGTAGACCCAGTCCTGCACGCCAACTTGCTGCCCGTCCTCAGTTACTTTCAGAACGTAACCCTGAACCGCGAAGAACATGGAGAGAACATAGACGAGGATGGCGTTCGAACCGAGCCACAAGAAAGGTCTGGCCCAGAGGTGCCAGCCTTGGACTTCGATCAGCCACGAGCAGAGTGCTAACAGTAAGCAACCGGCTCCGGCGGTAAACAGAACATACGAGCTGGTCCACAACGGCTTGTATATAGGGAAAAAAGGGTGCCACGCGTAACCAGCCGCTACGCCTAACACTCCCGCAGTGGCCAGGCTGCGAACTTTTCCTGGTAGCCCTCCCGGGCCGCGAAGAAACTCGCCGATCAGCGTACCCAACAGAGTAGTCGCGACTGCCGGAAATGTGCTGAGCAGGCCTTCCGGGTCAAAGTCCGGACGGTACAGATGTCCGAGCATGATCTTCCTGTCGATCCACCCGGCAAGGCTGCAATGTTGCGTCATCCAGGCCGCGCGGTCGCATCCCGGGACTGGGATGAAACGCATGCAGGCGTAATAACCTAGGAGCAATCCGGCAACCCAGACGATCCGTCCGCGTTTCTCCGTCCACAGAGTGATCATCGACGCGAAGAGGTACACCACAGCGATCCGAGGAAGCACCCCTGGAAAACGCATATGAGCGAAGTCGAAATACGGTTCGAGGTAAAGGAGCCAGCCGATCAGCAGAATCAAGGCGCCGCGACGCGCCGCGTGCTTCAAGAGCTCGGGCCGCGACGCGCCGCGTGCCCGCCGGCTCGCAAACGACAGCACCATGGACACCCCGACAATCAACAGGAAGAACGGGAAGACCAGGTCCGTGGGCGTCCACTGGTTAGAGGTCACCCACCATTTTCCTGGGTACCAAGCCGACGGGTGTTCGCTCATTAACTCGTCGGCATGCGCGAGCGGCCAGTAGATAGCGCTCCACGTACCGGGATCGTTGACAACGATCATGCCGGCAATAGTTAGACCACGGACGACATCCAGCGATTCCAGCCGACACGAAGCGCCATCCGCTGGCGTCTGCGTATCAGGCGATGTCTGCGCGTTCTTTGGGTTGTGAACTGGGGTAGCCATACGTCCTAGACTTCGCCATCTTTTGTATACCAGGTCTCGACAAGACTGAGAATCTGAATCGCCCGGAGGCAGATCCGGAAGCATGGATGTCTGACTAAGGAAGGGTCCAGAGAATTGTGCAAGACTGCACAGCCAGGTAACGGCACATGGCGTCTACGACGAAGCCTGCACGCCCGACAGATCGCCAGCCATGACTTTGTTTATCAATTCGACAACGCCGGCTCCGTGGTCTTCTTCCGCAATAATGTCGGCTGCGGCCCGGATTGTGGGAATAGCGTTGGCCACAGCCGCATAGATCCCGCAGAGCTTGAGGAACGCGTCGTCATTCTCTGCATCTCCAATGCCCATGACCGCGGCGGCTGGCACGCCCAGTTCCGCCAGAGCCGCCTTGAGGCCAGTGGCTTTGTTCACTTCGCGGGGCAGAATCATCAGAGATTCCCGGTTGAAGATCATCTCCAGATCCAGGCCCATCTCTTGGATGGTCTTTTCAACGACGGGAGCGAATTCCTGTCCGGTTGCCACGATCGACCGGCCGGCGGCCAGCGGCTTTACTTTTTGTTCGCGCAGGCGCTCCAGGAAGTGCCGTGGGGGGCGGCCGGCGAGCGGCCGTGTCTCGCGCGCCACGGGACGATAGATCAGAGCACCGTTCTCGGCCACCACGCGGTCAAAGAGCCGAATTTCCATGCACACGGAAAGGAGGTCACCGAGCTGGCGTCCCGTCACCAAAAGGAGTTTGATCCCCGACCCTTTGAGGCGGACCAGGGCCTCAACCGTGGAGGCGTCCACTCGTCCGTTGAAGGCGAGGGTTTCATCATAGTCACAAGCCAGGGCAAGAATGGGAAACGTTGGATTCATGAAACAGAGCTGCTTCTATCATAGTAGCGCGGGTTGCTCTCCAGCGGTATTGGAGCATGGTGCGACCCTGGATTCGCGCCCCAGCATTGAGAAAGTGGCTTCCCTAATAGACTACGCGCGGCTCTAAGCGACACTAGGTGGGTTACCCGCCCGTTCGCGGTCCCGGACCCTTTCCGGCAGCGCCTTGCTTGCATCATCCAGGCGGACATTGCAGAGCTCTGAGATCAGGTTCGCGGCCCAGCGATAGATATTCTGTTCCTTCACGGTCTGGCGCATGTGGCGCATGCGGGCTTGGCGGTCCTTGGCGTCCATCTCCAGAGCGGAGTGGATGCCTTCGGCCATCTCGTCGGTGTCATAGGGATTGACTACGAGGGCGTCGCGCAATTCACGGCAAGCTCCGGTGAAGCGGCTCAATACCAGGGCGCCGTCTTCGTCAGTCCGCGACGCGACGAATTCCTTGGCGACCAAATTCATGCCGTCGTGCAAAGAGGTCACCAGGCAGACGTCAGCAGCGCGGTAGAAGCGCGTGATTTCCGCATGGGTGTGATGCCGCTTGAGAAACACCAGCGGTCGCCAACGTTCGGTACGGAAGCGCCAGTTGATGCGCTCGGCTTCCGAATCGACCTCGCCCAGGAAATCGTGGTAACGCTTAATGTGGGTGCGGCTCGGCGCCCCGATTTGCACGAAAGTAAACTTGCCTTGGTATCGGGGATAGAGATCGAAAAATCTCTCCACGGCCAGAAACCGCTCTAAGATGCCCTTGGTGTAGTCCACACGATCCACGCCTACACCGAGGTAAAGCGCTTCCACACCCAACTCTTTGAACAGCGCTTCGCGCTGCGCGTTGGCCGATCTTGGGTCCGGCGGTAACGCCTCGTCGGCTGGGGCGACACTGATGGGAAAGGGCCGCACGATGGTCAGGTGATTTTCGCGGTTCACCGCAAACTGTTCCCATTCCACTCGCGACTCCAACGCCCGGTTAACTGTTTCCAGAAAGTTGTCGCAATGGCCCTGAATATGGAATCCGATCAGATCCGCACCGAGCAGTCCTTCGAGCAGCTCGCGCTGCCAGGGGCAAATTCCGAACGCCTCCGGGTTGGGCCAGGGAATGTGCCAGAAGATCGCCACGCGCGCGTCCGGCCGCTCGCGCTTGATCATCTGGGGCAGCAGCGCGAAGTGATAATCCTGTATGAGCAGGACCGGGTTCTCCGTGCCTTCCATCTCTTCGAGCACGGCTCGGGCGAACTTGCTATTTACTTCCTGGTAATACTCCCAGTCGCGCGCGCGGAAGATTGGCCGCGTATGCGCGATATGGCAGAGCGGCCACAGACCTTCATTGGCGAAGCCGTAGTAGTAGCCTTCTTCTTCGTTCTTGGTAAGCCAGACGCGCCGCAGCGTGTACCTGGGATCGTCGGGGGGAACCTGCAGTCGGCCGTGACGGTCCACATTCTCGCGGTCCGCGTCTCCACTGCCGTGCGCGATCCAGGTGCCGTCGCAAGCGCGCAGGATCGGCTCCAGGGCAGTCACCAGTCCGCTGGCGGGGATCAAGACCTTGGACGACTTTCCTTCCTTGGCGTGCATGTACGGCTCGCGGTTCGAAACCACAAACAGCTGGCTTGATCCGAGCTTGCCGCGCACATGGACGGCAAGCCTTTCCGCCGTCCAGGTTGATTCGGCCGCCGCACGCAGCCGGGCTTCCTTCTCCGCCGACTCGCGGGCCGCAGCCAGGCTCTCTACTAAGGTGGTGACTTCGCGGCGCAGGGGCATGAACAGATCATGATCGGGGCCGGTGGGCCGAAATGCGGCTTTGCCGGTGCGTGTGGCCCTCATCCATTGCACCGTCCGGGCGATGGGCCCGGAGATGCTCCAGCGGAAGATCAGCAGGGCTGTCAAGCCGATCAGCAACATCTCCACGGATATCCGGATGAAAGCTTTGCGCCAGAAGCTTCGGCTCTGAGCGTCTATATACCCGGCATTGCGAACCACGAGTAGCGTCCCGGCAGGGTTCTCCTCGACCGTAAGGGGTAGAGCATAAACGTACAGGGACGTCGCATTAACGCGGCGGTACTCGCCCGCATTCGCGCTATGCCCGGCGGTTTCGCTCGAGGAAGAAGACAGGAACGACATGCCAGGAAATCGTGCCGCCAAGGCCGGGGATTCGGCGACCAGCACCCCCTCGGCGTCGTAAATGGCGATGCCTTCGAGCTCCCCAGTCCTGTCGACGATTCGCTGCAAGTCGCGACGCGATCCTCTTTCCAGCGCCAACAACGCACTTGTCTGGAAACTCGCCGCAATGTCCCGCGTATTGTT
Source organism: Terriglobales bacterium (assembly GCA_036522035.1). Taxonomy (GTDB): domain Bacteria; phylum Acidobacteriota; class Terriglobia; order Terriglobales; family Acidobacteriaceae; genus Angelobacter. The sequence continues at coordinate 12,853 of DATDGP010000062.1, read as the reverse complement.
CTGTAACTCGACCCGACGCTTCTGCTTGTCTGCCCGGAACTGGGTATAGGAGAAAAGCAGCGACACCAGCGCCAGAACTAAAACAAGCGAACAGATGAGTCGAAAACTCAATCGCATGGGTTCCTTGTAGAATCCTCCGGCCATCGCCGGACGTTTCCTGCGCTGTATCTGATCTTGGACCCCGGCTCTTTCCCGGAAGGAAGACGCCGGACCTCATTTACTTAGACGGCGAACAACCCGTGGTGCCGCAGGGTTCGGAATTTTTTGAGCAAGTGGACGAAGAGCTACATTTTCGATCTAGGATGCCGGCTAGCGCCCATCTGTTGCCAGCCGAGTGTCCCATCTTTCATGTCCGGCAAGGCCAGGAGTGGGCCGGACAATGGGGCCATCCAACGCAGTCTATCAGGCTCCGGGCAGCGGTGTACAATTTTTATTTGATTCGCGTCTTCAATACCACAAGCTTCAGTACACAGGCTTCCGGAGGTCCCAATGTCGACCAGCGCTACCTCAGTCGGACTCAAGCCTTGTCCTCTCTATATTGATGGGCGGCCCGTGATCTCACGTGGTCCGAAAGATGTGCAATACAATCCGGCGACCGGAGAAGCTGTCGCCGAAGTTCCCCGCTCCACAGCTGAAGAAATCTCCGCCGCGATCGGTGCAGCAGCTAAGGCTTTCCCCGGATGGAGCAGGATCCCTGTAATCCAGCGCGCGAAAGTGCTGTTCAAGTACCGCGAAGTGCTGGAAGCGCACGCCGACGAGCTGATCAGGCTGATTACAGAAGAAAACGGTAAGACGATCGACGAAGCCCGGGGATCGTTCCAACGCGGAATCGAAAACGTCGAATTCGCCTGCGGCGTCCCCACGTTCACGATGGGCAACACCGTCGAGCAGGTCGGCAGCGGCGTGGACGGCTGGTCCACGCGCAACCCCATCGGGGTTTGCGTGGGCATCACGCCGTTCAACTTTCCATTCATGGTGCCGCTGTGGATGTTTCCCATGGCGATTGCCTGCGGCAACACTTTTGTTCTGAAGCCGTCGGACAAAGTTCCCCGCACCGCAGTGCGACTGGTCGAGCTGGCGAGCGAAGCTGGATTGCCCCCCGGCGTGCTCAACCTGGTACACGGGGCCAAGAGCACGGTGGATGCGCTGCTTTGCGATCCCCGCGTAAAGGCGGTCTCCTTTGTCGGCTCCAGCAGCGTGGCCCGCTCCATCTATCAGACCGCAGCCAACAACGGGAAGCGCGTGCAGGCCTTGGGCGGTGCCAAGAACCATACGGTGGTCTTGCCCGATGCCGAGTTGAAGTCGACAGTGGCCGCCATAATGGGCTCCGGCTACGGTTGCGCCGGCGAACGTTGCCTCGCGACCAGCGTGGTGGTCGCTGTGGGCGAAGCCGCCGATCCCCTGGTCAAAGAACTCGTGCGCGCGGCCGACAATCTGAACGTCGGCGCAGGTTGCGAGATCAAAACACAGATGGGGCCGATCATTACTGAAGAAGCCAAAAAGCGCATCCTCGCCTACATCGAACTGGGTGAAAAGGAGGGCGCTACCCTGGCTCGCGACGGACGCAAAGACGCCGTGACCAAGGGCTCAGGCTATTTCGTCGGACCAACCATTTTCGATGACGTCGATCCCCAATCGAGGATTGCTAAAGAAGAGATCTTCGGCCCGGTGCTCGCGGTGATCCGAGTCGAGACGCTCAAAGAAGCTCTGGCCGTGATCGATAACTCCGAGTATGGCAACGCTGCCTCGATCTTCACACGTTCCGGCGGTGCCGCTCGCGAATTCAGTCAAAACGTGAGCGCGGGTATGGTCGGGATCAATGTCGGCGTGCCCGCGCCGGTGGCGTTTTTTTCGTTTACCGGCTGGAAGAATTCGTTCTTCGGCGATCTGCACGCTCTGGGAAAAGATTCGGTGCACTTTTATACCGAGCAAAGAGTGGTGACGTGTAGATGGCCGGACTAGGCCCTTGTTCACCCGGGGACATGGAGAGGTGCTGGGTCCCTGATATGAAGCGATCGTGGCGATTCCGGCGGCCTCTTCTTCACACTCCGCTGTATACCGTCCTCTTCAAGAAGCTCCCCTGACCGGCCCTGCCGTAGAACTGATCGCCGTCAACGATCACGCGTCCGCGTGAGAGCACAACGTCGGGCATGCCTTTTACCTTAATGCCTTCGAACATCGAATAGTCGACGCGCATGTGGTGAGTAGCGGCGCTGATGGTGTGCTCCCGCTGAGGATCGAAGACCACAAGATCAGCATCACTGCCCACGGCGACGGTGCCTTTACGCGGATAGAGCCCGAAGATCTTGGCCGGGGTGGTCGCCACCAGCTCGACAAAGCGATTCACAGTGAAGCGGCCTTTGCCTACGCCCCCCGAATACACCAGGCTCATGCGGTGTTCGATGCCGGGACCTCCGTTGGGAATTTTGGTGAAATCGTCTTTGCCCATCTCCTTCTGCTCTTTGAAACAGAATGGGCAATGATCCGTGGAGACGACTTGCAGGTGATCCTGCTTGAGTCCGGTCCAGAGTTTTTCCTGGTGCCACTTTTCGCGCAGTGGCGGCGTGAAGACGTACTTGGCGCTCTCGAATCCAGGCTTGTCCATATCGTCGAGCGATAAATAGAGATATTGGGGACAAGTCTCGGCGTAGACGGGCAGCCCGCGATCCCGAGCTTCGCGGACTTTCTCAAGAGCGTCATGGCAGCTCAGGTGGACGATATAGACGGGGGATCCCGCCATCTCCGCCAGCGCGATGGCGCGCGCGGTGGCCTCTCCCTCGGCCGTCGTGGGACGGGTGAGAGCGTGATATTTGGGAGCTGTCTTGCCTTCGGCCAGTGCGTGCTGCACGATCACGTCAATCACACCGCCATTTTCTGCGTGCATGCAGATCATGCCGCCGATCTTCGATGCCGTGCGCATGGCTTTAAAGATCGTCGCGTCGTCAAGCATAAAGACCCCGGGATAGGCCATGAAGAGCTTGAAACTGGGAATGCCTTCGCGTACCAATTCTGCCATCTCGTCGAGTCGCGCATTGGGCAGGTCTGTGATGATGCAGTGGAAAGCGAAATCAGTAGTGGCTTTCGGCGCGGCCTTCTGCATCCACGCGTCGAACGCGGCGCGCAGCGGCTGACCCTTGTACTGGATGGCAAAATCAATCAGCGTAGTGGTGCCGCCGAAAGCGGCGGCGCGCGTGCCAGTCTCGAAATCGTCGGCGCTGGTGGTTCCGCCGAACGGCATATCAAGGTGAGTATGGACATCGATCCCGCCGGGCATCACGTAGCGATTCCGGGCGTCAATCACGCGCTTGGCACCATCGCGAGGAAGCGCCTGAGCGATGGCCGCAATGCGGCCGTCGAGAATGGCCACGTCGGCCGGGTAGGTATCGGCGGCCGTGACTACGGACCCGTTGACGATCAGAGTGTCAAAAACCATGCTGCCTCCCTGTCTGCAATAGACGCTTTGGCGCCTTCGGACGCCATGCGGTTGCGAGCGCGGCCTCACTTATGTCAGCTGTGACTTGGCCAGCCGAACTCGCCTTGAACCTTTTAGCCCACGAGCCACCCGGAACCGGCGTGAAAATCTCCGCCGCGTCGGCGACCATTCCCGGCCTGCTCGTTCGGTGTCAGGAGCAGCACGCCATAACCTTGTCGCGCGAGAGCCAGTATGGTGAAGATCTTCCCGCCCACCCGGAACTCAACGCTTCCAAAATGACAGCCTTCCACCGCCTCCCTAAGTTTCAGGGCCATCCGTCGAAAATCCGCTGCCGTCACGAATGTCAAGTCTCCCTCACTTGCGGTTATCGTCTCCACTGTTGCCTTCGAAAGCCCGGGTTCTATGCTACACTCGCCGGATTTCCATGCCTCTGTTGGCGTAAACAGCAGATCTCAGGACATGCCGTCCGTCGTGGCGCGACTGGCAAGAATAGAATTGGCTTTAGCCCCTGTTGCCGGCTCTTTTTCAGCGGCTACAGCCGGAAGACAAGGGCACGACCGAAACGCTTCCTGACACATGTCTTCCGCAGGAATAGACTTTGCTGGAGGTTGCGCTCCGCAACGAGGTAGCCGATGTTGTCCAACCAATTTTCCAAACTCCCGCTCGAGCAGCTGGAAATAAATTTCGCGGACATCAACCCTCCGCTCACCCAGGCGCAGGCTCTCGAAGAAGGATCGCGATGTCTGTTCTGCCACGACGCGCCCTGCATCAAAGCTTGCCCAACCGGGATCGACGTGCCTCAGTTCATCCGCCAGATTCTCACCGGCAACCTGCGCGGTTCGGCCCGCACCATTCTAGAAGCGAACATCCTGGGGCAGAGCTGCGCTCGAGTCTGCCCTACCTCGGTGCTCTGCGAAGGCGCGTGCGTGCTCAACTATGAGGGCAAGAGACCAGTGGAAATCGGCAAACTGCAGCGTTACGCTGTGGACCCTGTCGTCGCCAGGGGCGCGCAGCTGTTTCGCGCCGGAGCCGACAATGGATATCGCGTGTGCTTGATTGGCGCCGGACCAGCGAGCCTGTCCGCTGCCTTCGAGCTGCGCAAACTTGGCTACCAAACCGTGATCTATGACGCCCATCCTCAACCGGGCGGCCTCGATACTTACGGCATCGCCGCCTACAAGATGCGTGCAGCCGAGACGCTCAAAGAGATCGAGATGATCCGGAGCCTGGGGGTGGAGATCCGCGACAGTACGGCCGTGGGAAAAGACGTGAGTATTGCCGACCTCGAACGGGATTACCATGCCATCTTCATCGGCATCGGAGTGGGCCAGACTGAAGATCTCCGCATTCCCGGCGAAGACCTGCCCGGCTGCCGTGACGCGATCTCCTTTATAGAGGAAACCAAGAGCAAACGCCTGGACCAGGTGCATGTAGCCACACGCGTAGCAGTCATCGGCGCCGGGAACACCGCGATCGATGTAGTCACGGCCGCACGGCGGCTGGGCGCCGAAGAGGTGTACATGGTTTATCGCCGCAGCCAGGAAGAGATGTCGGCCTTCGACTACGAATATGAGTTGGCCAAGCAGGACAGCGTAACCTTCGTGTGGCAGACGCTGCCGGTACGGGTTCTCGGCAACCACCACGGCATCAAGGCCCTGGAGTGCGTGCGCACGCGACTCAGAGACAAAGACGGGAGCGGGCGCAGCGGCTACGTTGCGATTCCCGGATCCGAGTTTCGCCTGGAAGTGGAAATGGTGGTTAAGGCGCTGGGCCAAAGAAACTACGCTGAGTTCCTCAACAAGATCCCGAATCTCGAACTCGAGAACGGTCGCGTAATGGTCGATGATGCGATGCGCACCAGCAATCCGCGCTATTTTGCCGGCGGCGATTGCGTTAACGGCGGCGGCGAAGTCGTGGACGCCGTGGCCCACGGCAAACGCGCGGCGCGGGGAATCCACGATTTCCTCGTTCAGAAAAAAATATGAATATCTGCCACAGGCGCACCGAGACACGGAGGAAGACTGAGGAGAATAACTGTTTTGCCGGTTGCCCGTGCTCTCCCTGTCTGGGTGGTGAATTTTAGGAGGGCTCATGCCCGACTTAAGTATCAACTTTTGTGGAGTGTGGTCGCCGAACCCGTTCTGGCTGGCCTCCGGACCGCCCACCAATACTGCCTACCAGGTAATGCGTGCCTTTGACGCCGGCTGGGGCGGCGCAGTGTGGAAGACCATCGGGGAACCCATCCTTAATACTGTCTCCCGCTACGGCTCGATCGACTTCAAGAACGATCGCATGATGGGTCTGAACAACATCGAGTTGATCACCGACCGCCCCCTCGAAACCAACCTGCGCGAGATGGCCGAGGTCAAGAAGCGTTTTCCCAAGCACACGGTGGTCGCCTCGCTGATGGTGGAGTCGAAGCGCGAAACCTGGCATCACCTTGTGCGGCGCACCGAAGACGCCGGCGCCGACATGCTGGAGCTCAACTTCGGGTGCCCGCACGGCATGTCGGAGAGGGGCATGGGAGCCGCCGTGGGTCAGGTGCCCGAATATGCCACCATGATTACCAGCTGGGTGAAGGAAGTGGCGCACACACCCGTGATCGTGAAGCTCACGCCGAACGTCACCGATATCGCCCACATGGCCCGGGCAGTTCAGGCCGGGGGAGCTGACGCTGTTTCGCTGGTTAATACATTCAATAGCCTCGTCGGCGTAGATCTCGACACCTACACGCCGCGGCCCGCTGTTGCCGGACGCAGCAGCCACGGCGGCTACTGTGGGCCCGCGGTAAAGCCGATCGCGCTGCACATGGTGTCCTCCGTCGCCAAAGCCGTCGACATTCCTGTTTCCGGCATCGGCGGCATCGAAAATTGGCGTGATGCGGCGGAGTTCATGCTGCTGGGAGCAACATCGGTCCAAGTCTGCACCGCCGCCATGCACTACGGCTTCCGCATCGTGCGCGATATGATCGATGGCCTGGAGAATTATCTCGAAGACAAAGGGTTCAGCTCGGTCAGAGAGGCGATCGGCAAAGCACTGCCGAGCGTCGACGACTGGAGCAATCTCGATCTCAACTACAAGATTGTTGCCAAAATCGACACGAGGAAATGCATCGGCTGCAATCTTTGTTACGTCGCCTGCGAGGACGGCGCGCACCAGTCGATTCGCGTAGAGCCACGTCCATCGGGCGACCTGCGTCATGGCACGCTGCCGCAACATGTGCCTCAGGTCCTTGAAGACGAGTGTGTAGGCTGCAACCTCTGCGCGCTGGTGTGTCCTGTGGCGGGATGCATCACCATGACCGAGGTCGCAACCGGACGCCGGCCCATGAGTTGGAAGCAATTGCAGGAAGCGCGCGGCCGCAACCCGCAGTGCAGCATGGACGATCTGCTCGCCGGAGACAGATAATCTGTATTAGTATTCCCGCCACCAGGAGCACCGATCATGAAGCGCAGAAACGTTCTGAAGGGAGCGGGAGCGGTTGCCGCCATCGCTGTCACAGGAGGCTTGACCATGGGACACGCTGAAACTACGCCCGGGCAGGCTCGCCCGCGGGGCGTCGCGCGCGGACTGACCGTGCTGAACATGCGCCGCAATGGAGTTTGTGTGCTGGGGGTGAAGACCGAGAAGGGCATCGTGGTGGTTCCCGACGCGGCCAAGCTGCTGCACATGCATGCTCCCGCCGACGTCGACGACCTGTTGCAGCACGAGGATGGTCCAAGCCTGAACGCGCTGGTCGATGCGGCTCTGATTTCGAGCTCCGTTCGAGCTGCCTTCATTCGGGAAGAGGGCATCGAGTACGCCCCGTTGGTGACACATCCGGAGAAGATCGTGTGCGTGGGGCTGAACTACCGCAAGCACGCCCGAGAGATTGGTGCGCCTATCCCCAAGGCGCCGGTGCTGTTCAGCAAATTCAATGTCGCGCTCAACCATCACAACAGCACCATCAAGTTGCCGGTGGAGGTCGCCAGCAAGTTTGACTACGAATGCGAGCTGGTCATCCTTATGGGCAAAGAAGCCCACAAAGTCAGCGAGGCCGACGCGCTATCCTACGTGGCCGGCTACGCCACCGGCAACGACTTCACCGCCCGCGATCTGCAACTCGAGACCGGCGGCCAGTGGTTGATCGGCAAGACTCCCAACCAGTTCGCTCCCCTCGGGCCATATATGGTCACCGCCGAACAGATCAATCCCGACAACCTGAAGCTCGAATGTCGCGTGAACGGAGAGACGCGCCAGTCGTCCAACACCAGCGACTTGATCTTCAACAGCCGGCAGATGATCAGCTACATCTCCAACTACATCACGCTTAGGCCGGGAGACATCATTTTCACCGGAACCCCCGAGGGCGTGATCCAGGGCAAACCCAAAGACCAACAGGTATGGCTCAAGCCCGGAGACAAGGTTGCTTGCAGCCTGGAGAAGCTGGGTGAGCTGAAGTTTGACCTGCTATAAATTTGACCTGCTATATAAGGAGGATGCTCGCTCGAGGCAAGCGGGAATCAGGCAGGCCGGGTACTTATTGAGCCGCGCTTCTGCTGCGCCCGCGGCGCCATCATCACCCAATAGATCACAAAGGCCACCACAAAGCCCACAAACCACGAGTAGTCGTACAAGAACCGCACCTCACGGATCGCCAGGCCCATCAGTGCTACGGCTGAGCCCATCACCAGCGCGGCCAGGGCGCGCAAGTTGAAGCCGCGCGAGTATTCGTAGTCGCCGCCGCGCAGATAGAGATCGTCGAGCACGAGAATCTTGCGGCGAATCACGAAATAGTCGCAAATCATGATTCCCGCCACTGGCCCGAGCACGGCGGCATAGCCGTTCAGCCATCCGAAAATGAAGGTCTGGTGGTTGGCCAGCAGCTTCCAGGGCATCATCCCGATACCAATGAAACAAGTGATCACGGCGCCCACCTTGAACGAGATGCGGCGCGGCCACAGATTGGAGAAGTCATTGGCAGGCGAAACCACATTGGCGCCGATGTTGACATTTAGCGTCGCCAGCAGGACTGCCAGTAGCGAGATGATCACGGCGACTGGCGAGTGAAAGCGGCCGAGCAGTTCAATGGGATCGGCAACGGCCTGGCCGTAGATCACCATGGTCGCCGACGTCACGGCGACCCCGACGAAGGCGTACAAGGTCATCGTCAGAGGCAGCGCCAGAGCCTGTCCGATCGCCTGGCCGCGCACGTTCTTCGCAAAACGGGTAAAGTCCGGGATGTTCAATGAAACGGTCGACCAGAATCCAACCGTCCCGTTGAGAGCCGGAATCAGGAACTTCAGAAAATCACCCCTGCTGCGAAAATGTGACGGCGAGGAAAGCATCGGCCCAAAGCCGCCAGCGCTTTTCCAGGCCCAGATCAGAAGCAATACACCCACGCCAAGGAGGATTGGCGCGCTCCAGCCCTGCAGAAACCGAATCGACTCGATGCCCTTGAGGATCACCAGCACGTTGATGAGCCAGAAAGCGAGAAAGCAGATCGCTGTGGCATAGGGATTCTCTCGCCACGCCGGCCAGATCGTTCCCAGCAATCTGCTGATGGCCTCGCCACCGAACCAAGTTTGGATTCCGAACCATCCGCAAGCCACCAGCGCGCGCAGCACTGCCGCAACGTTGGCTCCAAGCACGCCGAAGGACGACCGCGCCAGCACCGGAAAGGGCACACCATAACGGACACCGGGATGTGAGTTCAGCAGCATGGGGACGAGCACAATCGTGTTGCCGGCGAAAATGGTCAGCACCGCCTGTTTCCAGTCCATGCCGCCACGAACCAGGTTGGCCGCCAGCACATACGTAAGGATATTCACGGACATCGAGACCCACAGGGCCGCGTAGTTGTAGGTGCTCCAAGTGCGACGATCGCTGGTCACCGGGGCGAGGTCGACGTTGTAGAGGGGGCTGGAAGTTACATCTCTGTTGGTGGCGGCGAAGCTCGCAGCTGGCATATATGGCCCTCGAGTCCATGCTCGTAAGCTGTTCCCACCTAAGTGCTGGCTACCAGTGATCCAGAAAACCTGAAGCTAACAACTACTGGCTAGGAGCCATCTGCTTCCTGCCCACCAAGGGTCCGTAGCTTTCCGGTCGTCGATCGCGGAAGAACTGCCAGGTGTTGCGCACTTCGGCAATCATGTTGAGGTCCAAGTCAGCGACCACTATCTCATCTTTGTTGCGGCTGCCCTGGGCGATGATCTTGCCGCGTGGCGTGCAGAAATAGCTTTTGCCGTAAAACTCGCCGATATTCCACGGCGCTTCCCGGCCCACGCGATTGATAGCGCCCACAAAGTATCCGTTGGCCACGGCATGCGCCGGTTGCTCCAGCTCCCATAAGTATTCGGAGAGTCCGGCGACGGTTGCCGAAGGATTGAAGACGATCTCCGCGCCGTTTATGCCCAGCACACGTGCGCCTTCGGGAAAGTGGCGGTCGTAGCAAATATAAACGCCGATCTTCGCGTAGCGCGTCTGAAAGGCGGGGTAACCAGTGTCGCCGGGAGTAAAGTAGAACTTTTCCCAGAAGCCAGGCGCCACCTGCGGGATGTGATGCTTGCGGTACTTCCCCAGGTATTTTCCGTCCGCATCGATGACGGCCGCGGTGTTGTAGTACAGACCTGTCATCTCGCGTTCGTAAACGGGAACCACCATTACCATGCTGTATTTGGCGGCGACTTTCTGCATCAGCTTGACGGTCGGGCCGTCGGGTACGGGTTCAGTCAGCTCGTACCAGCGTGAGTTTTGTTCGGCGCAAAAATACGGACCGTAGAACAACTCTTGCAGGCAGAGTACCTGCACCTTTTTTCTGGCCGCTTGATCGATGAACTTCAGGTGCTTGTCGATCATTGCTTTCTTGATTTTGTCGAGCGACTGGGACGGGCTGAGCGGATTGCTAACCTGGATCAATCCGGCACGGACGATTCTGGGCATGGGCACCTCGCGGCACAAAAAGCCTCGACAATATACCGCAGAACCCAGGCGCCGAGAACTGAAATCCCCTATGGGCCTGGCGTGAGAGAAATCAATTATGGCGAAACCAGGTTGTTGCGGATGGCGTAGTGAACCAGGTCGACGATGGAGTTGATTCCCAGCTTTCGCATGATGGATGCGCGGTGCGTCTCCACCGTCTTTACGCTGATGCCGAGAATCGTCGAGACTTCCTTATTACTGCGAGCTTCAGCCAGGAGCTGGACGATCTCGCGTTCGCGCGGCGTGAGAATCCCCGCGGATGAGCCATCGCCACCGGAGAGTTCTCCCAGCTTGAGGAAACCTTCCAAGACGCGTTCGGCAACATCAGAGGTAAAGAAGGGACGATGTCGGGCCACGGTCTCCACAGCGATGAGCAACTGCGTGGTCACATCAGATTTGAGCACGTAGCCGCGGGCTCCCGCGGCCAGCAGATCGCGGACGAACTGCTCGCTCTCGTACATCGAGAACACCAGTACTTCGGTCTCCGGAACCTCTTTCCTGATCTGCCGGGTGGCTTCAAGGCCGTTCAACTCCGGCATGCTGAGATCCAGGATGGCGACATTGGGTTTGTGCTTAAGGGCCAAGGCCACGGCTTCGCGGCCGTTTTGTGCTTCTCCCACCACTTGCCAATCCGGGCGGTTGCTGAGCAATACGCTCAAGCCTCGGCGTACAACGTCGTGATCGTCAGCCAGTAGAATGCGGATCACACAGGCTCCTCGCTTGCGGATTTATGAAGAAGCGTCCATATAAATTTTCTTGCCGCCAGGGAAATGGGCGTCACGACAACCGTTACTGGTTGGGAGGGCTGGACTTGCAGGTCATCCTGAAGTCGCAACCGCGCTTTTGGATTCCCGCCGACCGGCTGCCGGTTGCCCAGCGCAGGTTGGTTCACGTTAGAAGACATAACGCGTCCATTGTCGTTGACTTCGAGAGAAGCGACAATTACTGGTGAGGTTCAAACCCATAGCGCGGCAGGAGTCCGCGCAGGCACCCAGAGCGTGTCGATCTTGCCGCCACGCCGTCAAGCTCCCCTGCGACAACACCTCTATGAGATCGCCGGTGGGCAATCGGTTTGAGCTGGGCTGGCTTGCAACCCCCATGCTGGTACTGCGTCCCGGCCGGAGCGGGCAAACGCGTCACTTTGCACCCACCGTCCATCGATCCCCGGCAGGATCTACAACAAAAACGCGTTGTCATGAGGAAAAAACCGAATTGGCAACGAACTCGGCGGATCTTTCCTCCGCTTGATCTCCCGCAATCGGCCAAGGCCGCTCATTTTGCCGGCCGGCCGCAGGGGACTCCTGAGCCTTTGCCGTGGATTATAGCATCGGGACTGCGGAGACGTGCGCCAACTTACACCGCCCCATCGTGGACCATCTGCAGGCGGCCGCAAGGAGATACCGCCGGCCTGGTTCTGTGCAGGTTCGTTCTGTTTTCAGGACATCAGGGGCAGGGTCTTATCGGAGATAAAAATCCACGCAGTCTGATCCCCGGACGCGAGGATGTTGACATGGATTGATCGCTCTACAGCTTCGGCTGATTCTTTGAAATCGAAATGAAAGCTCGAATTGCTGCGATCAATTGCCGATTTCAACGCGGAGAGAAATGCGGGACCCGCGGCCCATGGGGCAACTGCAATAAACTGGCGGCCCACGATTCGCGCGGCAGGAAACAAGACTCTGGCATCGGCCTGGCGGTGCTCAAGGACTATACCGGCAGCATCCACGTGGATGGCGCCAAAAGGGATTTCGTTGGCCATTGCGACGCGGCGATCTATCTTGCCGCGGCTTTCGGGCGGATCAGGAACGAAGCCCACGGGAGGACGTTCGTCCTGCGATTCTGGCGAAGATGCGGAAGAACAGGGATGCATTGGGCTGGCGCTATGTCTCATGGCAGGACAGTCTATGAGTTGCAAGCAGCAGAGGCTATCGGGTGGTTCGCGTAGTTCACGCGGGAGGTAACTGTAGTAAATACACCAAAGCTGAATCACTTTCTGTGGTCTTATTTTAAGAAAATCCATAGAATTAAAGTTATCCAACTCTTCGTAGCCGGCTCTGCCCAGCACAGAATTCAGCCTCGTTCCGGCCCAAAGGTGTTCCCCAAACACTCTCAAGAACCGAAGCCGCGCCGCCCGAGTATCAGCCGCCGTTGATGCCAGGTGCATCCTTGCCGCTGCTGATCGGTGCCGAAATGGGAACAGTCGGCGTGATATTGACTGCGCTAACGGCAGGCGGCGGTTTTCGCACACCGTGGAGGGCAGCCAGATTGTCCATGCGGCGCTCGGTCAGATTGCGTTCCGGATAGGCCAGCACCATAAAAGCGGTGCACGTTTTCTCGTCCAGGCTGCGATACAGGTGGCGCAAGTTGGAATCGAAGTAGATCGAGTCCCCCGTCTCGAGCACGGTCACGTCACTGCCGATGGTCAGCTCCAATCGTCCTTCGAGCAGGTGCACGAACTCG
>DATDGP010000061.1:0-6764 GCA_036522035.1 Terriglobales bacterium | reverse complement strand
GTAGCGACCAAAACCCGCTCAATACGATCTATCGGCAGGGGGATACCGAACTCCCCGGCGCTCGCCTGAACGTACCGAGCCTGGGCAGCCGGTTTCGCAAGAGATAACACGGCCTCCAGCAGGACTCCTCCCCATTTGACGTCCGGAACGGTCCAACCCTCCAGGCATGTGAAATCGTTCGTGAAGTTCCGCTGCGGTAATCGCTGCAGGGCCGCCGGTGTTAGCTCCAGACATTCGCCAACGAGGCCGTCGACCCGTAAGATAACGCCGTTCAGATCAAGGTCCGGAACCGGACGATGGACGGGCAATTCCACTGAAGCTTTACTCTCCTATCTGAAGTTTCCTATTCTGGGGTCCTAATTCGTTCCATCACCGCGTGAATCACCCGGTCGCAACGCTCTCCAAGAAACCGGAAAGCCTGGCTGCTTACGGCCCCTACGCGCAAGTACAAATCCTGACGCAGAACCTTGCGCGCACGGTGAAGCCGGATCTTTACCGCCGACTCGCTGAGGCCGAGGCACTCTGCCGTTTCTGCCGTACTCATCTCCTCGATCTCTCGCATCACGAACACCGAGCGAAGGTTATCTGGCAAGGCTTCTACGGCGGCCTCCAGAAGCTCTAGCACCTGCTTCTCGAAAATTTGCTCTTCCGGGTTGTGAATCGTGGATTTCAGGCTTTCCATACCGCCGGATTTCTCGCTGTCCTTCGTAGAATCAGCTTCTCCCATTCGGCTTCGCCTGTGCAAACGAGCCAAAGCCTCGTGGATGGCGATCTTGGTCAGCCACGTCGAAAATTTCGCCGCGCCTGCAAACTGGCCGAGATGCGTGTAGGCGCGAACATAGGCTTCCTGTACGACGTCCTCAGCTTCCTCAGGATTTCGCAGGATCACCCTCGCGATTCGGTATAACCGCTGGTTGTAGCGGCGCATTAGGGTCTCGTACAGGGCGGTCTTGCCTGCGCGAATCCTCTCGATAAGTTCACTGTCGGCGAGATCGTCCAATTGTGCTCCTGCCAGCAACGCCCGAACCTACGGAGCGCGGCATTGCCAAAAGGTTACCAATTCTTTTGCGGTGCCTCATGTAACCAAACTGGTCCCGTTCACTCTGTACGAATGCCGGGTTGAGATCACCCGGCGAAGGAGGATTTCCATGGCAGATTCTATCAGTACTGGTGCGGAAGCAGCGTTCGGTCATAGCGCCGCTGCAGCCCCGGCCAGAATTTCCACACCGGCTTATCAGGCCTATCAGATTTTACACATCGGCTTCGTCGTGGCCCCTCTGATCGCCGGACTCGACAAGTTTTTTCACCTTCTCGTGAATTGGGACATATACCTGGCGCCGGCCATCGCCAGACTCTCTCCCATAGGCGGCCACGGCTTGATGCTGCTGGTTGGCGTCGTCGAGATCATCGCCGGGATTTTGGTCGCTCTCAAACCCCGCATCGGTGCCTATGTCGTTGCTCTCTGGCTTTGGGGCATCATCCTCAATCTGGTCCTGATCCCCAACTATTTCGACGTGGCGCTCCGCGACTTCGGTTTGTCCCTCGGCGCGCTCGCCCTGGCTCGCCTGAGCCAGGAATTCAGCTCCTGAAAAACCGGGCCGCCGAAGACTTTGCAGCGGGCGATGTAACCAATGGCCGCCTCAACGCTCTGTACCCCGGCAGAGATGGAAAGGAGACTTTTGTGGAACGCAAAACGACCAGGACGGTATCGAAACGTTTGCTTCTGGCAGCGACGCTGAGCATCGTCGCCCTCGTGGCGGGTGTTGTGCTTGTCCCCAGCGCCCGATCCCAGCAAGGCAATCAAAAGGCAACAGAAAACATCGTCGAACGGAACGCCAGCAGGATGATCGACGAGGGACGGCAAACCTTTCGCTTCAACACGTTTGGCGACGAAGCCTTCTGGGGCGGCACCATCCAGCTCCACCAGGCAATCGAGGGCAGCGCACTCGGCGGCGTCGGATCGGGTGTAAGTCCGAAGACGGCTCTCGCGGTTGGGCTAAAGGTTGACGTTGATACGCTTCCGGCATCTCTTCAAACCGGACTCGCTAACGGCAGCGTAAATCTCAACGACCCGGCGAATACCGTGGCGCTGATGAAGCTCAACGCCGTGGTCGGTATCACGGGTTTCTTCGATACAGGTGGGAACCTTCAGTCCATGGGCGTCCAATGCGCGTTATGTCATTCAACCGTTGACGATTCGTTTGCTCCGGGTATTGGACACCGGCTCGACGGCTGGGCGAATCGCGACCTCAACGTCGGAGCAATTGTTGCGCTTGCTCCAAACCTGACGGTCATCACTAATCTTTTGGGAGTCGACGACAAGACCGTGCGAAACGTATTGAACGCCTGGGGTCCCGGCAAGTTTGACGCGGAGCTTCTCCTCGACGGACAAGGGCTCCGGCCAGATGGGACGACATCGGCGGTCCTCATTCCCCCGGCCTTCGGCCTTGCCGGTGTCAACCTGGGCACCTGGACCGGCTTTGGTTCCACGACGTATTGGAACGCCTTCGTCGCCAACCTCGAAATGCACGGCTCGGGAACATTCTACGACCCGCGCCTAGCCAACCCGCAACAGTTTCCGGTAGCAGCCAAAGCGGGCTTTAACAACGTCCGCGACACCCCGGATGTCATCACCGGCAAGCTTGCCGCGCTTCACTTCTATCAACTCGCGATCCCGGCGCCGAAATCGCCTGCAGCGGCGGACCAGTCCAACATAGCCGCCATTCAGGGCGCAGCGCTCTTCAACGGCAAGGCGCAGTGTGCCAGGTGCCATGTGCCTCCGCTTTTTACGGAGCCGGGATACAACATGCACACGCCGCAGGAGCTTGGGATCGACGCCTTCCAGGCAGATCGGTCGCCCACCCTTATGTATCGAACCTCACCTCTCAAAGGGTTGTTCAGCCATACGAAGGGCGGCTTCTATCATGATGGGCGTTTCCCTAACCTGCAGGCGGTCATCAATCACTACAACAGCTTGCTGAACCTGGGTCTCACTCCCGACGAGCAAACTGAACTGATCGCCTACCTGATGACTCTGTGAGATGGCGCGAATCTGTTTTGGCGCCCGTTGCATGTTTCACCGGACCGCTCGATCGCCCATGGTCGCGCGGGCATCTACCGCCTCCAGCGGCGCAATAATGAAGCGAAGCGGCTCCGCCCCAATCGGGATGTTTGGTCGCCTCGTGTTCTGAAAGCGCCTCTTGCGCGACGGGCGAAAGGAAACCGATGAATGCGCTCCTGGAACTGAAAAAACACAAGCAGTCTGTTTGGCTCGACTATATCCGGCGGGACCTCATCCTCGGCGGCGAATTGAAACGACTGGTGGAGCAGGACGGACTGGAGGGCATAACCAGCAACCCCACCATCTTCGAAAAGGCGATTGATGGCGGCACGCAATATGATGAGGCGCTCCGCACCTTATACGCGCGTGATTCGTCAACTGCACCGCGCACGATCTACGACGAAATCGCGATAGAGGACGTCCGGAATGCCGCCAACGTTCTGCGTCCCATCTACGACGCGACTAGGGGTGCCGACGGCTTTGTTAGCATCGAACCGCCGCCGCAACTCACCGCCGATACCAAGGGAACGATTCACGAAGCACGCAGATTGCACGAGCTCGTGGACCGGCCCAATCTGATGATCAAAGTCGTCGCGACGAAAGATGGCGTGGCAGCAGTAGAGGCGCTCATCGCGGAAGGCATAAATGTTAACATCACCCTGATTTTCTCGCTACATCATTATTATTACAACGTTAAGTTCTGAGAACGGCGCCGAGCTCCATGGCACTCCCGCAATATGCGCATAAACCTGTCCAGGTGAACAGCACATATTGAATCTCACGTCGCGTCCGTGGCAGGGTCCACCCAGAAGTTTTTTTTAGTGCGCAGGCTTTCCAGAGTCAGGAATGCGTGAGCCATCATGACCATGCTGACGTGATGATGCCAGCCGGCCCAGTTCCGCCCTTCATAGTGATCGAGTCCCAATTCGTCTTTGAGTTGTAGATAGTCTTGCTCAATCTTCCATCTCGATTTCGCGGCCCGCACCAAACGGCGCAGTGTGGTGCTAGGCGGCAGATCGCAAAAAAAGTATCTGGTGGGCTCCTTTTCTTCTTCCGGCCATTGCACCAGTAGCCAAACCTCTTTATGCGGGGGTTCGCCATCCACGAACCCATGCGAGGGTTGCACACGCACGGCAAGGAACCGCGACTCCAGCCAACCTTTTGATCCTTCGCGCCAGCGCATCTGCTTCCAGCCCTTGGCGTGGATTGCCAGATCCCGAACCGAAGTCGGCCTCTGCTTCCCGTATTGATAACGGGTGGCCGGCTGACCTCGGCCGCTGTACTCGGGAATGTGGATCTTGGGCGGCCGGTCCCAGACTCCCACTTGGGACGAGACTCCCACCGCATAAGGAAGCTTCCTGGCTTCCAAGGCATCCCGAAATTCGGTCGCGTCTCCGTAGCCCGCATCCGCCACTACGATTCGGTCCGCCAATCCCCAACCGCGGACCTCGTCTATCATCTCCAAAGCTAACTGCCACTTCTTCTGGAACTCGACTTCCTTTGGGATGCCCGCTTCCCCCCGACGCTCCTGATCTCCGATCCAGCTTTCCGGCAAATACAACCGCCAGTTCAACGCCGCGCTACCTTGCGCTCCGACGTGGTGCAAGCTAACTGCGACCTGACAGTTGCCGGTCTTCCCCAATGTGCCGGAGTACTGTCGCTCAACTCCCACCGAATGATCACCTTGTTTAGGGAAGCCCGTATCGTCAATGGCCCAGGCTGATTCCGGCTCCAACTCCGCCGTCATTCGTCGGCCCAGACGTTCCCAGATGGGCTGCCAATCCCACGGGCTCTGTCCGACGAACTGCTGCATGGCCTGAACGTTTCCATCCGGCAAACGCGACGCCATCGGTTCCACTGACTTGCGCTCACCATCCAGCAACAACCCACGCACATAGACGGCACCCCAATGCCGTCGCTCGCTACGACCAACCGGTTCCAACAGATCGACCAGAAATCGCTCCAAACGTTCATGGCACTTTCTGATTTGGGTCTCGGTCATGTCAGAGACTATCATTGCCGCTAAACGAATGTCAATACTTAACGTTGTAATACTAGGAGAATGACAGCGCGACCGCATGGATAAGCCGCCAGTTTCTCAGTCGCGAGCCAGTGCCGCGGCCATGTGACGCTCCACGTCGACATATGCGTCATCGGCAACGTCGAAGGTCACTTTGATGATCCTGCCTCCCGTGAATTCGAACTTCGGCTTGTACTCGCTGCTGACCGAATCGCCGGAGTCGTAGCCGATGCACAATCCTTCGCCGCAGAGCGAAAAGTGTCCGGTCATCGTCCGAATCTCGCTTTCGGCGACAACCTTGTCGTCCACATACAACTTCAACGGGCCGTACGACTCGTGATATTCGCCCATCCTCTTCTTCGTGAATTCGACGCCGAGGACGTGCTTACCTGCACCGGGCGCCGCGGCCGTGATGCGTTGCTCTGGCGGGATGCCGAGGAAATTATACGCGTACGCGATCTTCCCGTTCTTCATGAAAAGAGCGTGTCCGCCAAAACGAGATCCATGCGCGAAGATCACGCCGTGAGCATCTTTGGTCATCTCGATGTGAGCCAGAATCTTGTACGACACGCCATGAACGTTCGGCGTGGAGCGTTCGGGAACTGAGAGTGTTCCCGGATAGAAAGTGTACTTGCCACTCGGCGTGACCGGAAGTTTATATTCCAAATCCAGGATCTTCTGGAGGTCCTTCTCAATCGAATAGTCGATCAAGGGCAGTACGTTGTATTTCTTGGCTTCTTCAAACCAGAGAGCAACCAGTTCCTTCACCTTGTCCGGATGC
Source organism: Terriglobales bacterium (assembly GCA_036522035.1). GTDB lineage: Bacteria > Acidobacteriota > Terriglobia > Terriglobales > Acidobacteriaceae > Angelobacter. The sequence goes on along the minus strand of DATDGP010000061.1, from coordinate 902 downwards.
TGATCCGCCACATCGTGGGCTTCGGAGCGGTCCGCTTCGATATGGAACAACTGCCAGCGGTCCTGATCGAAGTTGCCCATGCCGCTAAACGGACCGTGTTCGGTGACGGCCTTCCAACCGTCATGCCAGATCCCGCGGCTTCCGAGCATCTCATAGTATTGGGTGACCTTCCGCGTGGGTGCTAGGGCATCGTCGAAGGTATATCGCATCGAAACACCTACCAGCGGATTCTGTTTCACACCGTTGACAGTCCCCGGCATTTTCACGCCGCAACAATCGAGGATCGTCGGCACGATATCCGTCGCATGATGATATTGATCGCGTATCTGGCCGTGAGCCTTAATTCCTTTCGGCCAGGAAATCACGAGAGGACAACAGGCGCCGCCCTGGTAAGTGTAGCGTTTAAACATCCTGAATGGCGTCGAAAATGCGACAGCCCATCCCGTCGGATAATGGCCGTACGTCGCCGGGCTGCCCAGTTTATCGAGCAGGGCCAAATTCTCCTTGATCTCGTCGGGATAACCGTTGAAAAACTTGCCTTCGTTCACCGATCCGTTCGGGCTGCCCTCACCGGACGCGCCATTGTCGGAACAATAGAGAATCAATGTGTTGTCGAGTTGGCCGGACTCCTCGAGATAGTCGATAATCCGGCCGACCTGCGCATCTGTGTATTCGGAGAAACCTGCATACACCTCAGCCATCCGCGAGAACAGTGTTTTCTCGTCGCCGGATAGTGTATTCCAGGGACGGACTGCATCTGTTGGCGTGTACGTTCCTTCGCGCATCGGATTGATCGGCGTGAGCTCAGTGTCTTCGGGCAGAACTCCCTTCCTGATCATGCGCGGCAGGACCCATTCGCGGTATGCCTCATAGCCGTCATCGAACTTACCTTTGTAACGGTC
>DATDGP010000060.1:0-10777 GCA_036522035.1 Terriglobales bacterium | reverse complement strand
CGAAAGGCCGCGTCTTCGCACACCGGGGCCATCACCGGCGCCGACGAGGTGTTTGACGCTGCATTTCGCCGTTGTGGCATCTTGCGCGTAGCCACCATCGGCGAACTGTTTGACATGGCGGAAGTGCTGGGAAAGCAACCTCGCCCCAAAGGACCGCGGTTGGCCATTGTAACCAATGCCGGCGGCGCCGGCGTTTTGGCAACCGACGCGCTGCTCGCCAACGGCGGCCAACTTGCGCCACTTTCCAGCGAGACCAAAGACGCGCTTGACAAGCTTTTGCCTGAAGCCTGGAGCCATAGCAATCCGGTGGACACGCTCGGCGATTGCGGCCCGGAGACCTACGTGCAAGCTCTCGAAACTGTGATTCGCGATCCCAACTGCGACGCCGTGCTTTCCATCCTTGCGCCGCAGGGCATGTCAGAACCCGAGAAATCGGCCGGCTTGCTGAGCAAGATCGCGGAATCTTTCAGGAAGCCGCTTCTCGCCAGTTGGATGGGCGGTAGCCGCATGCAACTGGCCTCCGATGTCCTCAATGACGCCCGCATCCCCACCTTCGAGTATCCTGACGATGCCGCTCGCAGCTTTGCCTACATGTGGCGCTACAGCTTCAACCTGCGCGCGCTGTATGAAGCTCCGATGTTCGCCGGTGATCTGCCGGAGGACGGACCCAAGCGCGTCGCTCAAATCATTGCTCCTGCGCTCGCCGGCAACCGCACCATCCTGACCGAGCATGAATCCAAGCAGGTGCTGGGCGTATACGATCTTCCGGTCACGCCATCGAAGCTTGCGCTCTCCGCGAGCGAGGCCATTGCTGCTGCGCAAGCTATCGGGTTCCCGGTCGTGCTAAAACTCAACTCAGAGACTGTCACCCACAAGTCGGATCGCGGTGGTGTGCGCCTTAACCTGCAAAGTGACTCGGCGGTACGCTCTGCATTCGCGGACATTGAAGCCGCCTTCACACCCGACGGCAGCTTCCAGGGCGTCACCGTGCAGTCGATGATCAAGCAATCTGGCTACGAGCTGATCCTGGGGAGTTCCACCGATCCCCAGTTCGGGCCGGTGATGGTATTTGGGTTGGGCGGGGAACTGGTGGAGGTGCTGCGCGACCGCGCCCACGCGTTGCCGCCGCTCACTACCACGCTGGCCCGGCTCATGATGGAGAGAACCCGCATTCTCCAGGCGTTGAAGGGCGTCCGCGGGCACAAGCCCGTTGACCTGGATAAGCTGGAAGAGTTGCTGGTGCGCTTCAGCGAGTTGGTGGTGGAGAACCGGCGCATTGCGGATATCGAGATGAATCCGCTGCTTGCAGGTCCCGACGGAATCGTGGCCTTGGACGCGCGCGTGATTTTGCATCCCGCCAGCGTGAGCGACGCCGCGCTGCCACGCTCCGCGGTCCGTCCTTATCCCGGCCAGTATGTTTCAAACTGGCAATCCGCAGACGGCGTGCACTTTACGGTCCGCCCCATCCGGCCGGACGACGAAACCCTGCTGGCGGATTTTCACAAACAACTTTCCGAAGCCAGCGTTTATCTGCGTTATTTCCTACCCCTCAAACTGGACGTCCGGGTAGCGCACGAGCGGCTCTTCACCAAGTGCTTCATCGATTACGACCGCGAGATCGCACTGGTCGCCGAGTACAGCAATGGCGCCGAACGGCATGTGGCTGGCATCGCCCGGCTGATCCGCAACCATGCTGGCAACAGCGCTGAGGTAGCCTTCCTGGTGGCCGACAAATTCCAGAACCGCGGCCTGGGCACATACCTCTTGGAGCGCACCATCCACCTTGCGCGCGAGGAAGGCATCGCCGCTCTTGAAGCCGCCACCCTTTCCGAAAACTTCAACATGAAGGACATGTTTGTCCGCGCCGGCTTCCGCTTCTCGCCTCCCGAAGATGGAGTGGTGTCAGCCCGTCTCGAACTCCAGTAGGCAACCATCGACACGAAACGTATCTTCATTGCAGCCCTGCCGTGCTATGGCGCCGGCTTGTCCAATCGCGCCAATCTCACGAAAGCAAGTTGACATATGGCCCATTTATCGGGCATCCAGGCGACTCCAAGCAACTGAAACACAAGATCGAGCCGAAACGGCCGTTTTGTGTCGTCGAAGTTGGTCGAGACAAATGTGATCTGCGTCACAGGCAAGCGTGATCGACATATGGTCTGATCACACTGTCATGGTCGACGCGCAGAATCGTCGCACGGATTCCGGTTTCCGCAGTACCGCACATTAAAACAAGACGCGAGGAGCAATTATGAGACTGAAGCGCGGAATGTTTAGTTTCTTTCTGGTGCTGTTTCTGGTCTACCCCGCTGTCACACATGCTATTCCGGCCTTTTCCCGACAATATCAAACCTCTTGTACCACGTGTCATAACGATTTCCCAAAGCTGAACGATTTTGGGAAGGCTTTCAAGGACGCAGGCTTCAAGTTTCCCGCCGATGACGAAACCTTCTTAAAGGTGCCCCCGACCATGCTGGGTTCTCCTGCTCAGAAAGACCAATTCCCGCACGTCATTTGGCCCGGCTCCATCCCCGGAATCACTCCGATCGGGCTGCGTATGAATACTTATTTCCAGTACAGCGGCCAAAACCGCAACAACTTTAATACTCTGGCCGGGCCTCCGGGAACGGTGGCGCCGTTCATCCCGCAAACTGATTTCGACGCCGGGTTTTTCAGTATCTTTGCCGCCGGGAACTTCGGAAGCGATATCGCCTTCTGGGTGGATGACGACATCAGCGTTTCCGGCGACAACAGCGCCGGTGGACTGGGCGACGGCTATCTGAAATTCGTTAACATTGGCCGTTTCTTCAAGCTGCCCAATAACGCGCTCCACCTGCGCGCCGGCCATTTTGAGTTGGAACTTCCGTTTACCCAGGCGCGCAGCATCGATATCAGTCCCTATGACATCTACAGCCAATTCAACCTCGGCGCCCAGAACCCTGCTTTCGTCAAACAGCAAAACGTGAACAATCAGTTCACCATGGCGGATGGCGCCAATGGCGTTGAATTCAGTGGCGGGCTCCACACCGGGGGCTACTACTGGGTAGTGGCACTGGTCGATCAGAACACGAGCGGCGTTACCCAATCGGCGAACACGAGTGTTTTCATACCCTCGCCTACCGGTGGCGCCAACGGAGGCGTGGGCTTTGCTTCTGACGCGAATTTCAAAGATATGTACGCACGGTTTGCCTACCGGTTCAATCTGGAGCAGGATCGGAAAAGCCGACACGCCATCCAGGCCGCCGGAGCCACTGGACCGCGTGATCATACCTACTTGACCCTGGGCAGCTATTACTTCTACGGACGCTCCGTGCAGCGCTTCAGCGGTACTGATCTTGTGGGCGCTCCTGCGGTGCTGACGGCACGCGAGCCTTTTTATCGAGTTGGCGGTGACTTTACCTTCAATTACCGGACCTTGCAGATCTACGGTTTGTTCATGTATGGGCATGATACCAACCAGTTGCCGGTCGACATTACAGGAACCCTGGTTCCATTGCCTCTTACCAGCACCTCGCCGGCCCCCGTGGGGTTCGTGCATGGCACTCCAGCTGCCTTCAACGGCGGATTCATACAAGCCGACTACATGCCACTGCCCTGGATCATGACCATCATGCGTTGGGACGCGGTCAATTCCGGTCCTGACCGGATAAACGGCCTAGGCATTAATACGGCGACGCCCTTCGTGGTCCCGTTCCGTTCCACCCGCAACCGTTTCACGCCGGGCGTACAGTTCCTGATCCACGCCAATATCAAGGCGTCGTTTGAATACCAGTTCCGCCCGCAGCAGTTTGTCACTGTGGTCACCAATCCCATTACCGGTCTGCCGGTAGCGGTCCAGCAGTTCCGCACGAATACAGCAGTCGCCGGGCTGGAATGGGTTTTTTAATCAAGGTCAAAGGAGAGGAAATCATGAAGCTTAAGTCAATCTTGTTCGTAATCTTGGTAGTGCTCGGATCCACGCAACTGTGCCTGGCCGGCACTCTCAGCGGCAAGGTTTCAAGCGCCGCCGGCAGCGTGGTATGGGTAGAGGATCCTTCCTCCAAGGTAGAAGCTCCAGCCAAGCCCTTCGTCATCGACCAGAAAGGCCTGCTGTTCATCCCCCATGTGATCGCTGTGCCGGTGGGCTCGACCGTCGACTTCCTGAACAGTGATAGCGTTGCCCACAACGTCTACTGGACCAAGATCGGCGACAACAAGTCCCTGGGGCACAACCTGGGCACATGGCCCAAGGGAGAGAAGCGCAGCTTCAAGTTCGACCATCCCGGGGTTGTTCCCTTGCTGTGCAACGTCCATCCGGAAATGTCGGCTTATGTCGTGGTTGTCCCAACCACACTTTTTGCCATCACCGACTCCAGCGGAGCCTACATTATCCAGAACGTCCCGGACGGCGCTCACAACGTGAGTGTGTGGCATGAAGGCATGAAACAGCAGTCGAAGCAGGTGACCGTCAACGGCGCCACGACGGCCGATTTCACCTTGACCAAGTAAATTACAAGGCGCGAAGGAGACGGCTTACCCACGCTGGGGCTGCTCCTTCGCTGCCGAGGATGGCTCAATCGTTCCGGTAGCAGACATCGGTTGCTGTGTCTTGAAGACGAGGAATCATGCCTGACCAAGAGCGTAATCAGAATCCCGAAAGCAAACCGGAAGAACTCAACCGCCGCCAGTTCTTCATCAAGATGGGCGCGACCTCGCTGGCGGTCGCGGGGGCCGGGGCGTGCGTCCTGGGGCTGCAGTATCTGACGCCCAGCGTACTCTACGAACCCTCGCCAGTGATCGATGCCGGCAAGCCGGAGCAGTACGCTCTGGACTCGGTCACGCTCGACCCGCGGTACGGCATCTTCGTGGTGCGGCTGGCACAGGGTTTTTATGCCATGAGCGCGGTGTGCACGCATCTCGGCTGCCTCTCGGTGTGGAAGCCCGAAGCCGGTGTCATCGCATGCCCGTGTCACGGCAGCGCTTTTCAGCGCGACGGCAAAGTTATAGCGGGTCCGGCGCCGCGTCCTCTGCCGTGGCTGAAAATGTGGATCAACGACGAAGGCAGCCTCATGGTCGATCGCGCGAACGCAGTCCCCGCCGAAAGCGAGTACGTGCGAGCTTAGCCCATGCCTGATTCTGACCGCCAAATCCGCAACCCACTGGTTCCCCTTGCCCGCTGGGGAGCAGAATTCAAAGAAGCCATGTCGGCGCGAGTGCGCGAGCAGCGGCTCGGCTTCCGGCTTACCTGGTATCTCGGCGCGCTGACGCTGGGCTGCTTCACCATCCAGATCCTCACTGGCATCGTGCTCATGCTCTATTACCATCCGTCGGTCCCGCAGGCTTACGCCGATATGAAGGACCTGCAGTTCGTCATCTTCTCCGGCGTCTGGCTTCGCAATCTGCATCGATGGTCGGCGCATGCCATGGTGTTCCTGGTTTTTGTCCACATGGCCAAAGTGTTTTATCGTGGCGCTTATCGCCCGCCGCGCGAGTTGAACTGGATCGTCGGCGTCTGCCTGCTGATGCTGACCTTGTTGCTCAGCTACACCGGCTACCTGCTCCCCTGGGACCAGCTTTCCTACTGGGGCACTACGGTAGGATCGAACATCATGTCATCGATCCCCATCATCGGCGACAAGCTGCGTTACATCCTCCTTGGCGGCAACACTGTGAACGCCAACGCTCTGATCCGCTTCTACGTGCTCCACACTTTTATCCTGCCGCTCACCGTCATTGGGCTGATCGTGGTCCACCTGTGGCGGCTGCATAAGGATGGCAGCATGTATTCCGTGCACGAAGAGAATCGCGAAGGCAAGTGATGAGCCGCATCGACGAAAAGCCGGCCGCAGCCCAGCCTTCAAGAGAAGAACCGACTCTGCCTTATTGGGAGCTGTTATTTCGCGAGTCCATCGCCATCGAAATCCTGGCGCTGGTGCTGGTATGGATCGCCCTGCGCTGGAACGCGCCGCTCGAGCAACTCGCTGATCCCACGCACACGCCCAACCCCGCCAAGGCGCCGTGGTATTTCACCGGGTTGCAGGAACTGCTGCACTATTTTCCGCCGTTCGTAGCCGGCATCATTCTACCCGGACTGATCGTGCTTGCCCTAGTAGTCGTGCCCTTTTTGAATGTCAACATTAAGGGCGAAAGTTTTTGGGCGAGCAGCAAGCATAAGCGGCTAGTGATCCTCGCCCTCGTGCTCATCGTGCTGACCGTGCTGTTCATTCGCTTTGAGGCTTGGGATCCCCTGATCCCCCTATGGATCGTCAGCGCCTTCATGCTGCTGGCCGCGATGAATTACGGTCGTCAGAGCACGGGCTTTCGCGCCTGGCTCGCCTCGAAGCCCATTTCGTTCTGGATCATGACCTGGTTCCTGATGGAAGCAGTCACGCTCACAGCCGTGGGCACTTTCTTTCGCGGTCCGGGATGGGCCGTTGTCTGGCCCTGGAGACACTGATTGAACTGGCGAGATCAACTCGAGAAGCTGCGCCGCCTGTTCTTCGGCGACCCTGCGCGCCGTTTCGCCTGGGCCAGTCTAGCGCTGACGGTTTCGCTTGCTATCGCGCCCACCAAAGAATTCTTCAACGAGTGGCGCCACTACCAGCGGCAATTCTTCAATCTCGTCACCACTCGTCCCAACGGCGACGCGCTCAAGAGGAATTTTGAAAGCGGCATTCACCAGATCTGGATTCCCGAGCAGCACGTCGTTGACCGCTGCCCCACCTGTCACCTCGGCATGAAAGAAGCCAGCCTGAGCGACGTCCGGCAGCGTCCCTTCCGCGTGCACCCTCCGATCCCACATTCGTTGACGGAGTTTGGTTGCGTCACCTGCCATCGCGGCCAGGGCGCGGCGACGACAGTTGAAGAAGCACATGCCAGCACCAAGGCCTGGGAGCAACCGCTGCTGCCCGCGCGATACCTGGAAGCTTCGTGCGGCCAGTGCCATCTTGGCCCGCTCGATGGCACGCCCAAGCTCAATCTTGGACGCCAGCTTCTGGCCCATTACGGATGCGCCCGGTGCCACCGCATCGACCAGCCCGATGGCTCGCCGCTCCTCCCCAGTGACGATTCGCCGCCGCTCGGCCACATCGCCGAGAAAACTTCGCGCGAGTGGATCTTTGCCTGGCTGAAAAACCCGCAGGCCTACGCCGCGTCGGCCACCATGCCCGACTTCCAGTTCAGCGATCAGCAGGCCGCCGACGTCGCGTCCTTTCTGATCGCACAGAGCGCGCCCACCCCAGGCACGCCTGTCGAGCCGGCCGCGGGCGCCATCAAATCGGCTGTCGACCCCGCGCAAGGCGCCAGCTTGTACGGCACATCGTTCTGTGCTAGTTGTCACGCGGTGCAGAATGCGGCCGGCAACATCGTAGGCGGTGACCTTGGCCCCGAGCTCACCCGCATCGGCAGCAAGGTCAAGCCGGAGTGGCTCGCCCGCTGGCTCAAGGATCCCGCGCACTATGATCCGCGCACGCAGATGCCGCGCTATCGCTTCGCTGACCAGCAGATCGGCCTGCTCACTGGCTATCTGATGAACAAAAAAGACGACGATTTCCTGGCCAACGTCCATCTGCCGCCTTCGGATGCGGCCAACGTCGAACGCGGGCAGAAGCTCGTCGCCGAATACGGATGCGCTGCCTGCCACCAGATCAACGGTGTGGGCCCGCCCAAGAATTTTGCGCCCGACCTCTCCCGCATCGGCAGCAAGCCGCTCGCGCAGATCGCCTTCGCTCCCGGGATGGGCGAGACGCTTCCTGAGTACATCGGCGGCAAGATCCACGAACCGCGCGCCGGAGGGTCCGGCCTCAAAATGGCCAAATACACGCTCACCGACGCGCAGCTCGAGGCTATCACCACGGCTCTGTTGGCGCAGACCGACCGCGCGTGGAATATGCCTAGGGAGTTGATCCGTCCGGCGGCGCATTCTTCCGACAACCAGCCCGGAGGCGAAGCTGGCCGGCTCATGACCGAGCTGCGCTGCCAGAGCTGCCATCGCATCAACGGCAACGGTGGCGATATGGCACCCGATCTCACCCATGAGGGCAGCGCCGTGCTCGCCGCGTGGCTACCCGCGTTCATGAACAACCCCAACACGCTGCGGCCGGCGTTGATTCGCCGCATGCCCAAGTTCAACTTGAGCGCCGCCGACAACAAGACCATCTCGGATTACATCCTCTCGGCCTACCAGGCTCCCGGTTTCGACTCCCTGGCCCTCGACGCCCATTCGCTCGACGCCGCGTCCGCAGTCCGCGGCATGGATCTCTTCTATACCAAGTACGCCTGCCAGTCGTGCCACATCGCCGACTATAAGAAGGATAAGGGCTACATTGGCCCGCCTCTAGCCGCGGTCGGCAATCGACGCCCCGCCGTGTGGCTCTACAAGATGCTCAAAGACCCGCAGGCCGTCACTCCCGGCACGCAGATGCCCAACCCCGGCTTGACCGACGCCGAAGCCAAGGACCTCACCGCATTCCTGGTCACCTTGAAGGCGCGCGAGAACGGAGGCGGCAAGTGAAGCGCGTCAACGTCATCGTCGCGGCCGTTATCTTGATCTCTTCAGGTTGCTCCAAGAAGTCCGGAATCGAAAGCGCGCTGCAGCCGAAAGCTTCGGGGTCGCAGATCAGCGAAGTCAGCGGTGGCAAGCAGATCACCAGCGTCGGCTCGGAGCTGCCGCAGCCGGTCGTAGTCCAGGTCAACGACGACAAGGGCACAGCCGTCGCGGGCGCGCTGGTTTCTTTCCACGGTGATGGCACACAGTTCAGGCCGGCACAGGCGCTTACCGACTCGAGCGGTCAGGTCACCGCAACCGTGCGGCTCGGCTTCGCGCCCGGCGATTACGAGATGGTCGCAGAGACGCCCAAGACCGGCGGTGGCGCGACCACGCTGAAGCTGCGTCAGACCGCGCTGGGCTACGAACAGACGCTGGGCAAGCAAGTCAACGACGGTTACTGCATTCGCTGTCACGATCCCGAGTCGACCACCGAGCGCGTCTCGAACTTCGAAAACCTCACGCCCTCGCCACACGCATTTACCGACGGCGCGTTTTTCAATAGCTGGTCTGACGCCGATCTCATCATGATCATCGCCGAGGGCGGGACAGCCGTAAAAAAATCTCCGGCGCAGCCTGCTTTCGGAAAGACGCTCACGCCGAGGCAAATCAAAGCTGTGGTAGCGTATATGCGAGCTGTAGCCGATCTGCCATACCAACCTCCAGGAGTGAAGAAGTGAGATTATCGAGCTCCATCCGCGTCTTGTTTCTTGTGCTCTGCCTGAAGTTGGTGAGCGTGGCCCAGGTGGCGTCCGTTTCCAGCGTCAAAGATCCTCAAAGCCAGTTACTGCAGCAGCAGTACTACCCACAGCTCGAGAAGATGGCCCAGGACGCTGCCGCAGCCGCCAGCCATTTTCCCTACCCGTTTTACTTCAGCCAGAACCTCGACATCGACGAAGCCAAGCAGAAGCAACTGCCGCAGGGATCGGTCCACTTCGAGCGCTATAACGGCGAGGTGCTGCTGGAGATCACCGGCAACTACTACATTTCTTATGCCACCAAAGCGCTCACACCCAACCGCCGCGCCCACCATACGTTCGATGACGTGGTGCTGCCCCTGTTGAAGGTCACTGTGGCGCGCATGGACCGCTCGGTTCCCTTTGACGCTTTTGGCTTTGAGATCGCCTACCACGTCCGCTCGATGGTGCAGAAAATCGTCACCGAGGGCGCCGAGAACCTGGTGCTCGTGATCCCGCGCAGCGTCGGTGAGCGCCTAGCCGCGGCAACGGACCTTGAAGGACGCCAAGGCGCGCTCCTCGATAGCGACGTCTTCCTCAACGGACAGCCACTCACCCTCTGGCTCTCGGGCGACGAAGCCCCTCTCGACGTAAAGAATCATTATCTCGCGCGTCGCAGAGGGGAGAAGCCACTGGACATCCAGTCCGCTGACCCCGAACCCGGCAGCCTGGTCAGCTCCAGCCTGATCCCCGAGTCCGAGCTGGCAAAGAAGATTCGCGAGCGAGCCTCAGCACCACCCGACCTCTCGCCCTTGCGCATGGAGAAGTTGCAGACGCAGTACGACCCCGCCATTCAGCGGCTCGTCACCGAACTGGGTCCTCAGGCCCACTTCGTGGACTATGCGCCGCCGGCGTTCGTCAGCTTTCATGCTGGCGCCTATCTTCAGCTCAGCATCTCTACTAACCTCGAGCAACCCGCCGGTTCATCGCAATATCGCATCGCCGCCTTGGCCTTCGATACTCACGTCTCGCACCTGCTGCGCCCCGTCAATCGTTATTTCCATGACAACCCCAAGTTCGACGGCGTCGACTTCTCAACCACCATCCGCCAATCGGCGCAGCCCTCCAGCGAGTCGGTGGAGTTCGTAGTACCGTTCGCGGCGCTAGCCTGCTATGAGAAGTACGACTGCACCGGTCAGGAGCTGATCAACCGCAGCCTGGTTTTGATCAACGGGGAGCGAGTCTCGCTCGATCTACAGAAGGCGGAGAACGGCTTCAACGCCGGCGTCCGTTAACAACTGCGATCCTGAGACGAGTACTTCCACGAGAGAGGCAAGTGTCAGGGCACGACTCAGTCGGGCCGCAAAAAAGCTTATTCAAAAGGCGCTACGTCACCGCCACTCGTTCATCGGAGGCCAGGTCGTTGCTGGCGGCTGCGCCCGTGGGATGGATGCTGTAAGTCGTCGAAACCTGCGCTCCGCTCTGGCGGATCATCTCCCCGACCGAGCAGTACTTGGACTCCGATAGTTTGATCGCGTCCTCCACCGACTGCGGATCAATGGCGTCGCCGGTGACG
>DATDGP010000059.1:0-4068 GCA_036522035.1 Terriglobales bacterium | reverse complement strand
GGATCACCCAAACACGTCTCCGCCGATTATTACTACCGTATTCCGGTTGCACCGATTTACAAGAGCTATCCGGTCTATGCGCCCGGCCACGAGCCAGCCGGCTACATGGATTCGCTAAAGCAACAAGAGCCGGTCATCGTGTGGGATGACACCGGACATGCGCCGCCGCTCAAGACCGATTCAGACTGGATCAATGCTGGGGAAATTGTGGTTGGTGCTGCCATCGACTTCGATAGGTTTATCACGGTTGCGGAGGCTAGAGATCCCGCTTGGTATGAAAAAATCGACTCTCCCGTGGCAAAAGACGGAACGATGCCATTTGCCCGCTATGTGATCAGGAAGAAGGGCACGGTCGAGGTCGGTCAGCTCTCGTGTGCCATGTGTCATACGCGTGTAATGCCTGACGGCAGCATTCTCAAAGGGGCACAAGGAAATTTCCCTGTGGTTCGTGCGGTGGCATCCAAACTTCGTGCATCCGCCACTCAATCCAAGGACCCGTCTCAACTGCTGACGGCTCTTCGCCTCGGGTACAGAGCGATTTGGGCGATGCCCTGGCTGACACCGGACCCTGAAACCCAAATCGATCACATGTCGATGGCGGAGCTGATTGCGGCCGTATTTGTTTACCGTGTCGGCACACCTCCTGATTAAGAGCTAAAAAAGCGCTGGACAAATTCTCCTAAGTCGGCTACGTTAAGCTGCGAGAGTTAAAGCATGTCGTGGCCGAACCCGCTCAATGTAGCCGGGATCATCGAAAATCTAAAGCAGAAGATCGCGTCTCTGCAGGAGCGGTGGCGTGGAGCTCGCAGAGAGATTGAAGAGTTACGAAAAGACAACGAGCAATTACGCCGGCGAGAGAAGCAACTGGAACGAGAAGGAGAACAGTTGCGAGAAGAGCAGCAACGGCTACGGCAGGAACGGGAACGGCTGCGCCAGGAAAATGAGAGGTTAAAGCGGCAGCTGGAAGAGGCTCAGCGTTCCAACAAACGACAGGCGGCGCCTTTTTCCCGCGGTCAGCGAAAAGCCAACCCGCAGCGACCCGGACGTAAGCCTGGTGGCAACTACGGCCAGCGGCACAGCAAACCCATACCCAAAAACGTGGATGAGGTCATTCCGGTGCCCTTGCCCGCGCACTGCCACTGCGGGGGTGAGGTGAAACTGGAGAAGGTGGAAACGCAGTATCAGCAGGAGGTAGTGCGCCAGACGAAGTGGCGGCGTTTTGATGTTGCCATCGGTCGCTGCTGCCAATGCCATAAGCGAGTGCAAGGGCGAGACCCGCGCCAGACCTCCGATGCCTTGGGAGCCGCCGCCGTGCAACTGGGTCCGGAGGCCCTGGCTTTGGCGGTCAAGATGAACAAGGACTTGGGGATGCCGCATGGGGATGTGGCCGTGGTATTACAGGACAGCTTTGGTTTAGGCGTACAGCGCAGCACGATCTGCCGGGCGGTGGAACGGGTAGCGCGGCGGGGCGAACCCACTTGGCATGCTCTGCGCGATGCCGCCCGCTGCAGTCTGGTCAATGCCATGGATGAAACCGGCTGGAATGTAGAGGCGCAACTGCGCTGGTTGTGGGTAGTAGTGAGCGAGCAGGTGACGTTTTGCGACATTCTGCCGGGACGCGGCTTCGAACAAGCGGCCTCGTTACTGGGTGCCGATTACGACGGCTGGCTGACTCACGATGGTTGGGCGGTGTACTACAAATTTCTCCACGCCGGACATCAAAGCTGCATCTCGCATTTGATTCGTCGCTGTCGCGATATGGCGGCAGTATCCACGCCGGCAGCCGCCCACTTTCCGCTGGCAGTGAAAGCCATTCTGGAGAAAGGTTTGAGTTTGCGGGATCGCTATCAGAAGCAGGAGCTCTCGCTGCATGGATTCTTGACGGCTACCGGACGGTTAGAAGCCGATTTGGATCGTCTGTTAGCACGCTCGTGCCGTGATCCTGCCAACCGTCGCCTGGCGAATCACTTGCGCCGGGAGCGGCCCTATTTGTTCACCTTTCTTTATTGTCCAGGTTTGGATGCTACCAACAATGCCGCCGAGCGTGCCTTGCGCCCGCTGGTGGTGGCACGCAAGAACTGGGGTGGAAATCGCAGCGAGAAAGGAGCTCGCGCGCAGGCTGTGCTCAGCAGCATCCTGGCGAGCGCCCGCCAGCAGAAGAAGAACGCGTTGGATGTCCTGATCGAGTTACTGGTGAGTACGGATAAGAACAAGATCCTGACTTTGGTGCCGGCTACGGGCGCAGCGCTGCACCAGGACTCTTCGGCGGCAGGGCCGGAGCATGGGTTGCCGCCACAGTCTGGTTTGCAGTCTCGGTGCGAGGGTGAAGTTCCCCATGAGTCGGTTGCCGTGTATGGCCTGCCGCAAGGCATGGGCAGCGCTCCGCCAACGGTGCCAGCATGAGCTTAGATTTTTATGCTTCTCCAGCGCAGACAGACTTGAGCATTCCTGTTTCCCTGCGCTTCTGTGGGCGTAGGTTTAGCGGGCAGGAGCTCAAACTGATCGGGGAGATCGCGCGCGATTACGCCGGTTTGGCGATCACAGAAATGGCCCGCACCATTTGTGAGCTGTTGGACTGGAGGCGGGCCAACGGAAGACTGAAAGACCAGGAATGCCGTCAGCTGCTGGAGCACTTACGCGATCAGGGAGGGGTGCGGCTACCCAGGGTACGAAACTCTGGGCCGCGTGGGCCACGGCAGATTCGGTTGAGTGAAGACAGTGCGCCGCAACCCAGAGTGGAAGGAAGTGCGGGAGAGTTCGAACCGCTGCAGTTCGAAGTGGTGGAGAAGGGCAAAGCAAGCCAGTTGTGGACGGAACTGATCGAGCGCCATCACTACTTGCGGTATCGTGTGCCGGTGGGAGCCAATCTACGTTATCTGGTGCGATCGGGGCAGAAGCCAGCCGATGTGCTGGCCTGTCTGCTGTGGTCCTCGCCGGCTTGGAAAATTGCGGCTCGCGATCAGTGGATCGGCTGGAATGCGGAACAACGAACTCGCAATCTCCAGTTGGTGGTGAATAACAGTCGTTTCTTGGTGCTGCCTTGGGTGCAGGTCAAGGGATTGGCGAGCAAGATTCTGGCACAGAGCGCACGCCAGATCCCCACAGATTGGCAACATCGCTATGGCTACCGGCCACTATTGCTGGAGACCTTAGTCGACGCCCAGCGATTCCGTGGGACCTGCTATCGCGCAGCAAACTGGATCCGTGTCGGACAAACTTCGGGACGTGGTCGTATGGACCGGGAGCACAAAGCTCATCGGCAAGCGATCAAAGATATCTACCTGTACCCGCTGACGCGCAACCCGCGGCAGCGCCTTTGCAACATTAACTTCGAGGAGAACCTATTATGCCGGGTGTATTCGCAGCGGAAATTTATCAGCTTAAAGTAACTTTGCTCGGCACGAACCCGACGATCTGGCGCCGGCTGTTAGTGCCGGCAGATCTGACCTTGGCGCAATTACATGACGTACTGCAGATTGCTATGGGGTGGCAGGAGTGCCACATGCACGAATTCAGCGCCCGAGGGCGACTCTTCGGACGGCTTGATCCAGAAGACCGGTTCATGGGAATGCCACCGGTCGAAGATGAGCGCAGAGTGCGCCTTGCGACCTTGTTGCGCAACATTCGTGTGAAGATTCTGTACACGTACGACCTTGGTGATAGTTGGGAGCACAGCATCGTTCTCGAGAAACGCCTGCCAGCTGCTCCCACCTACCCGATGTGCATGGATGGGCAACTTGCCTGTCCTCCTGAGGATTGCGGAGGCATCGGAGGGTTCTATGATCTGCTAGATGCTCTCAGAGACCCGAATCATGAGCAGCACAAGGAGCTGCAGGAATGGGTCGGCAGCGATTATGACCCCGAAGCATTCTCCATCGAAGCTGTGAACCGAATACTCACACGTTGCTTTCCGCGCCGAACCCTAAAGTCATCCAGGGCGATGGCTCGGTAAACAAATACAAGATATCTACCTGTACCCGCTGACGCGCAACCCGCGGCAGCGCCTTTGCAACATTAACTTCGAGGAGAACCTATTATGCCGGGTGTATTCGCAGCGGACATTTATCA
>DATDGP010000058.1:0-13360 GCA_036522035.1 Terriglobales bacterium | reverse complement strand
AATCTTTGACAAGTGCTGGACGACTGTAGAGTATAGGACGGCCAGAAAGGCACATGGTCGGTTTGACCACCGATCTGAAGGGAGGACTCTTTAATGTTTGTGCCAAGGAACAAGCATCGGCACTTCTTTACGCAGAGCAAGATGGCCGGCACTATGGTCAATCTTGTGGCGTGCACGCTGTTTTGTGCACTCGCATCGACAGCGGCGCGGGCGGACGGGGCAGTGTATGCGATGACGAACGCGTTCGCAAACAACCAGATCAACGTTTACCATCGCGCTGCGAATGGAAACCTGAGCCTGGTCCCGATCCAGACGGTTGCGACCGGTGGCGGCGGAAGCGGGCTGCAATTGTCCGCAGTGGATTCGCTGGGCTCGGCCGGCAGCCTGCAGCTCGACGAGGGCCATCATTTGCTGTTTGCCGTCAATACGGAGAGCGCCGCCGCAAACAACGGCGCCGGCGTGTATAACACAGACTGCCAGCAAGGCACGATTACCTCGTTCCGTGTGGCATCGGATGGCACTTTGACGTTCGCGGACCGCGTGTTTTCCGGCGGGCTGTTTCCCAATAGCCTCACCGTCACGCGGCTAGGACGCGAGCATGGCGACGATGATCAAGATCACGATCGCGGCGACAGAGACCGCGACGATCTGCTTTATGTGCTCAACGCCGGTGGCCCCGAGGTTCCCATATGCCATCTGACCCCTGGTACCGCGAATACACCGAATATCACCGGCTTTAGAGTTGACAGGGCGGGCCATATGATCCCTCTCGACTCGACGCAGCCAATCGATCCCGGCCCCGCCACTGGACCCGCAGGCGGTGTGAGCTGTACTGCGGCCTCTGCTGCAGGATTCTCAGCTCTGACGGGAGCGCCGGCAGCCGATTTCCAATGCGGCTTGAACCCCCCATCATTTCCGCGCTCGGCGGCACAGGTTCTGTTCTCCCGCGATGGCCGGCAGTTGGTTGTCACCGTGAAAGGCACAAACGCGATCTACGTTTTTCCGGTCGACCGGAACGGAACCGTTGACAATCCCACAATCACGCAAGCTCCGGGGCCGGCATTGCCCACGTTCTTTGGCATTGCCTTCAACCGGCATGGCGACTTGCTCGTCGTGGAGTTGTTCGGCACCGCCACATCCATTCCCAAGGGCGCTGCCGGTGCGGTCTCGACATTCTCGGTCACCGGCGACGGCCACCTGCTTCCCATCAGCTCGGATGTAGCCAACGGAGCCACGGCACCGGCCGCGATCGTGGTTGAACCTGTACATGGCAACTTTGCCTATGTCTCGAACAACTTGAGCGCCAGCATCTCAAGTTACACGATCGCATTCAACGGCAGTGTCACACTACTCAACGCAGTTGCTGCCACCGGCGCTGGGCCCAACGACCTGGCGACGGCCCACGAGGCGGGCGCCAGCTTCCTGTATGTTGTGGACGCAGGCTCGGGCACGGTCGGGGCTTTCCAGGTTGATGTAATCACCGGCGCGCTTACCCCAGTTACGGTTGGCGGCGGCTTGCCGACATTTTCCGCACAAGGGCTTGCCGCGTACTAAATTGAGTCATAGGAGCCCAGGTGTTTACGCACCTGGGTCCGCCTCGGTCGGCAGGTTGCACAGGAGGATGTCGTCGGCGATCAACTCGGCCTTGCGCTTGTCTCCATGCCGCTTTGCGGCCTCGATCGCCGCATACGTAACCTCGCGGACATTGATCTCCTTCGGGAGCGACGCGCCGCCCATCCTTAAGTTGCCTGCGAAGCGTGTGCCACCGGCTGTGCAGCATGGTTTCGCGGTGTTTGTCCTCAAACTCGAGAGTGACGTCACGGCCGCAGATGAAGACACCTTGCCTCTCGAGCGACGTGTCCCCACTAAATCCACGAATTAATCGTTTGACGATTTTTCCCACCTTGGCGCCTGGGTTGCGTCGATTTGCGGCTTGTTTCTTATCCAGCCGAACGACGAAGGCCCATACAACAACACGAACCGAATCCGGGCGACTTCTGAAATGTGGGGGCCGACTATCTCTACATATAAGGTGTTCTGACGTGGCACAGGGTCTGGGAACGCGATACCCGTGGAGCACGAGTGAAATGAGAGTGGCTCCCAGGGGTATCGATCGCCACTCGCAGATCGCCCAGGGAGCAGTGCGCCCGGAATCCTCCTGGTCTCTAGGGCAAGCTGTGCTGGTTCGTCAATTTGTTTCTCCGAGCAACAACCGTCGCTGGCAACAAGCACTCTAAGGTTAGAGTCACAATTAACCAGGAACCACGAATAGGACAAAAATGCAAATGAGATCCAAGATCTTCTTGCCGCTTAGCTACGCATTTTTCTTAGTGGTGATGAAATCGCTGTCGTGCTGGGCTCAGGCGGAGATCGACCCGGACCACTTCGACTCTCGCGCCTCCACTGTTTTCGAAGCTGAAAGCATACCTGGTGCGCATCAGGTGGCGGGCACGTTCCAGGGCAGCTTCACCCTGATGCACGAGGTCAACTGTGCGGGAGTAACCTTAAAGCCAGGAATCTACTCCTTGCTGATACGTCCACGCGGAGACTGGAACGTGGTCACGCTGATACAGAAAGGGACCGCAGGCAGCATCCAGGTGCTTGTTAAGACTCCGACCAGAGCCGGCCGCCCAGCGGCACTGATACTCGAGCGCACCGGTCAGGAGAGCATCTTGACGGCCATTCGCCTGCAGGAGCCAGGCACAATGCTCCTCATGCAGCCCGAGCTAAGCCTAAATATTTCAGCGCATACCGAACTGGTTCCGGTTTCCCACGCGGCTCGCAAGTGAGGGGCGGCGCCGTTGATGCGTTCAAAGCCGGCCTAGGGGTCTCTGGGCGGCTAACGTCGTGTTCGCACCCATGGTTGTTTAGCCTGTCAGCTCAAAACAATCTGGACGCACTAACGCGAATGTGCACGCCTCAAGGCGCGATTCGTGTACTCGTCCGGGCAGCGTGTTCTGGCGTGGTTTACCGGATTCTGCCGTGTTATCTTGTTGATATGCTTTGTTTTCAATACCATCTAGGCAAGGCGGTGCTGTGAGACTGTCTCGCGACAAAGTCAACAAGCTCGCGCATACCATCGCCGATACTCTGGCGGAACTCGACCGGGTAGATTTCGTCGAAGACCGCAACACCATCCGCGTGGAAGCCCGCCGTATCCTCGAAGAACTCTTCGCCGAAGAAGCGCGATTGGATCAAGCTGCACGTCAGAAGATTGAAAGCCAGCGGCGCACCATCCTGGAAGGCACGCAAGAGTGGGACATTCTCTACCGCAAGTATTACAACGAGGAAGTGAAGAAGTTGGGAATCTGAGCTGCCGCAGACAGCAGTCGGCGTTCAACCAAATCAATTCTGGGCAACCCTGGCAGCTGTGGCCGGCGAAATCCTCTTCATCTGAACCTGATCGTCCGACGCTGAAGCCAGATCGTGGCTATCACCAGCGATCAGGCGATCACAAGATCTGATGCCTCAAGGGCCTGCCTTCTGCCGTTCCTGCGGCGTCATCCGCGCCCAGAGTTGGTCCAGATCCGTCTGAATCCACTGATTTCCTGGATCCAATTCATGCGCTGAAGTAAACCACCGGTAAGCCATCACCCGATCTTGGGGTACGCAGTGGCCGCTGGCATAAAGAGCTCCCATCTGGACCGCGGCCGCGGGCTCGTTCTGCTCGGTTGCGGACCGCAGATAAATCAGTCCCTGCTCGCAGTTCTGCTGGACTCCACCCCGGCCTTGAAGGTACTGCTGCGCTTTAAGAAGCGCGACACTCGGTTTTTTGGTCGCGACGGGCGGATCGGACGCTCGAGTCTTTGCTGGCGGCGAAGCGTTCTTGTCGGCTTCCGACGTTTTCAGATTGTGCTCCTCGGGTTCCGGCCCTGACGACTTCGCCGCTACGGTCTTCGTCTCGTTGGCGTCACTGCCTTGCACGGCAGGTGAGTCCGATGCAGGAGCTGGAGCAGAAGTGGGATCCGGAGATGCCGGGTCTGCCGAAGCGGCGCGATCCGAAGGGCTGGGTGCGTTTTCAGGAAGGGGATCCTGATTGGCGCCTCGCGGTGACGGCAGCGATGCTGGCTCCGTCGCAGGAGCCTTTGGCGACTTGGGAAAGGCGCGGAAGGTCCCCGAGCGCCAGCCAACGAACACCAGACCTGCTATCGCGGCCAGAATGGCGATCAATACCAGCTTCTTCAGAACCCCTCCGGAAGATCCATCGTCCTCAAGGAGGTAGTGAGCGTCATCGTTCGGCTCATCGCTCAAGCCCAAAAATGAGGGACCGCTCACCCTTGGTGTCGAAGCAGGAGCTGCCGGAGGAGATGGAGTTTCATCACGAAAGATGGCCGCGTTTGTCTTGGGACGAGCCGTCAGATCAGCTTCTCCAGCCGGCATTGCAGCGGCGACTGCTGCCGCAGGCTCGATTCGCGCCGGAGCAGCCGCAACCCTGCCTACTGCGGTCTCGGGACTCGGCAACTGGGCATTGGCGATGGCGGTGGCGTGAGACCCATCTGCCGGCGCAGGACGACGGGCGGTAAGAGTGCGGCGATCGGTGCGCGCGCCGCACATGCCGCAGAATTTGTGCCCGGCTTCGTTGACGTGCCCGCACGACGGGCACCTCAAGACGGCTGGATTTTGCAGCCCCCGCCGTTCCGTTTGGCGGCGGTCCATGCGCACACCACACATGCCGCAGAACTTGTTTTCCGGACGGTTTTCCGTTCCACAGAAAGTACAAAGCATAGAGCTTCCTGTTTCACCCCAAAAATTCCGGCCAGTTCAACAAACCCCCGCCACAGCCAAAGCAGCTACTCACTTATTAGGATGATGGCAATCCGGAATAGGCTGCAAACCAATCCTGCGATCCAGGATTTAGCTACAGGCTCGTGTTTTGTGTCTTTAGCAAGATTATAGTCCGCCACCATCCCCTTTTGCGGGCTCCGACGGATAACCGTGGAAGAGCCGTGTAGAGGATAATATGCGTGGTGAGTCTCCGCGAACAGATGACGGAAGCCGTGGACCGGGCTGCGGTCCAAGCGGGCTTTGATTTGGCCGGAGTAACTCCGGTGCGCGCCAAGGACTATCCGGAATCGGAGGCCTTCGCCGAATGGGTCGCTGCCGGACACGCCGGCGAAATGAAGTACATGGAAAAGCGCAGCGAAGACGGTCAGCTGCGGCGGGCCTCGGCGAAAAACGCGACTCCGTGGGCGCGCTCGGTGGTAATCTGCGCCTTGAATTACAACACCAGCAAGCCTTACTCCACCGAGGTAGCTGACCCGCGCCGGGGATGGATCTCACGTTACGCCTGGGGCGCAGCGGACTATCACGACGTCCTGCTCCCACGCCTGCGTCAGGTGGAAGCGGCCCTTCAGAGTTTTGCCGCGGAACGGAACCTCCCAATTGAAACACGCAGCTATGTCGATACCGGTCCTCTCCTGGAGCGGATGTACGCCAGATACGCAGCCATCGGTTGGAGCGCAAAAAATACTTGCATCATCAATCAGACCCGGGGCTCGTGGTTGTTCCTGGGAGCGGTGGTGACTTCGCTGGACATCGAAGAGGGCGGACACCGACAGCCACCCCTTCCTCCTCCGGATCGCTGCGGGAGTTGCACGCGCTGCATCGATGCCTGCCCCACGCAAGCGATTGTCGCACCGGGAAATCTGGACGCCCGCCGTTGCATCGCCTACCTTACTATCGAAAAGCGCGGCGAGATTCCCGAGAAGCTTCGCGGGCTGATGGGACATCACGTCTTCG
Organism: Terriglobales bacterium; assembly: GCA_036522035.1. Lineage (GTDB taxonomy): Bacteria > Acidobacteriota > Terriglobia > Terriglobales > Acidobacteriaceae > Angelobacter. The sequence goes on along the minus strand of DATDGP010000058.1, from coordinate 7,621 downwards.
GTTGCGATATATGCCAGGATGTTTGCCCTTGGAATAGGAAGCCCAACAAAGAGGGGAGCCCCCTCGCCGGCGCTGTGGCGGAATTTCAGGCCCGTGAGAACCTGTTCCATCCCGATCTGAAATGGCTGGCCTCGCTCGATCAAACCGGCTTTCGCGAAGTTTTTCGCGGCTCGCCGGTTAAGCGCGCCAAATATGCCGGACTCCGCCGCAATGTTGCCGTCGCCATGGGCAACAGCGGAAATCGCGACTTCATCCCCGATTTAGAGAAGATGGCTACAGATTCCGATCCTGTGGTCGCCCGACACGCGCAATGGGCGCTGCGGAAGCTCCGCTCTCCCGCCTCGCAAGGCGAAAGCAGGGCCTCCCAGTAACTAGTTAGGACACAGCTTGCCGGGAACATGGGTCTCCCCCCGGCGCTCTGTGATAAGGTTTGCTAGTTGTATGAGCAGGCCAAGCCCACCTAAGTGGTCGGTGCCGCGTGTCGCCCAGCGGTATCTAATGGACCAGCGCCTCATCGTCCGAGCCGCGCGTCTGCTTCACGGGCGCACCAAGGACATCAGCGAAAGCGGTATTGGCGCGACTGTGGCCGGAGAGTTGAAGATGGGCGACGTGGTGGAGTTGGAGTTCCACCTGACCGGATCCCTCACACCCGCTAAATTGCAAGCAGAGGTGAAGTATCGGCAGGGATTTCAGTACGGGTTTCACTTTCTCAATCCAACCGAAGAGCTAAAGAACGGGATTCGCCAAGCGGCGAAAAACCTGGAACGGGTCCGCTAAGCCCGTCTTGCTGTCTGCGCACGGTCCCTTTCAGACGCTATGAATCCCAGTGAGCTGGCTGCGAAAGAGGCCTCCATCTCGATAGGATGACTGATTTGTGAACCACTTCAGCCCCCGAATCTGGTACGGTCCTCGGGTGGCTGGTACATTGTTACGCATGAAAACATTCGCACTAGTGTTCTCGGTTCTTGCCTTGTGCTGCGGCCTATGCGCGCAAACTTCGGGCCAACCCCAGGCGTCGCCGTCCACTCAGGCTCCCGCTGCCCGCCCCGGTGACGTTGACACCATCGACCATATCCTGGCTGCGGTCTACGACGTCATCTCTGGCCCGGCGGGCGCCCCTCGCGATTGGGATCGTTTCCGATCTCTTTATTATCCCGGCGCACGCTTGATTCCTAGCCGCCGCGACGACAAGGGCGTGGTCTCAGCGAGAGTTTTGAGTCCAGAAGACTACGTCACGCGCGGCAAAGACGCCTTCGCCAACCAGGGCTTTTTTGAAAGCTCGATCGCCAACCGCATTGAGCAATGGGACCATATGGCCCATGTCTGGAGCACCTATGAATCGCACCACGCTCCGGGCGAGAAGCCTTTCGCCCGGGGTGTCAACAGCTTTCAGTTGATGCATGATGGGACGCGCTGGTGGATTCTGAGCATCTACTGGGAAGGCGAAGAACCGGGTCATCTGCTGCCAGAAAAATATCTAAAGTAAGCGCCCATGCTTGGGTTTGCATGGAACTTTCCTTGAGAATCGATTTAAATGGGATGTGTTTAGGGAGGGCCTGTGCGCCAACAAACCCTAGTCTTGATCTCAGCCTTTTCCCTCTGCATTGCTTCGATCGTCCCGGCGCTGGCCGGTAAGAGATCTAAGACAGCCGTGCCAGCGACACTTTCCGAACGTGATCGCGCCCTTCATGCCCTGAACCGTCTGACCTTTGGTCCGCGTCCGGGTGACGTCGAAAAGGTCATGACCATGGGCATAAACGAGTGGATCGAACAGCAGCTCAACCCGGGACGTATCCCCAACACCGTATTAGACAGTCACCTGAGCACTTACCGAACACTGTACATGTCAGCGAGGGACCTGCTTCAGGCCTTCCCGCCCGCAACGTACATTCGGGAGGCAGAAGAGAACAAGCGAGCCATGCCGTCGGATCCGATCGAGTTTGGACTCTGGGAAGTTCTAATTGACAGAGACAACGAACAGCGCGGCAAGAACGCCGCCAGCGGTCAACCGATGGAGCCACCCGATGAGGCTGCGCGAAAGGCGGCGGCTCAGGCCTCACGCGATGCGGCCCGCCATCTGGCCGACATGCTGCTCTCGTTGCCCAAGGCCAACCGTATGCCAGCGCTCATGAAACTCCCAGTTGGCGATCGCCGAACCCTCGTCCAGTACGCTCCACCGGACATGCGCGACAAGCTGCTCATGGATTTCTCTCCGCTAGAGAGAGAAATATGGTTTGCCATGAACAACCCTCAGGGTGTCGGCCCTGCGGAGTTGCAGCAGGCCAAAGTTTTGCGCGCCGTTTACAGCGAGCGACAGCTCGAAGAGGTAATGACAGACTTCTGGTTCAACCACTTCAATGTCTTCTTGTTTAAGGACCAGAATCCTTACCTGATCACCACCTATGAGCGCGAGGTGATTCGTCCCCATGCGCTCGGCAAGTTTCGCGATCTTCTGGGCGAGGTCGCCAAGAGTCCCGCCATGCTGATTTATCTCGACAACTGGCAAAGTCTGGGCCCAAATTCTCAGGCGGCGGGCGCGCGGCCCGGACAAACGCCCAGCCCCAACGCAAGCAGACGCGGTCTCAATGAAAACTATGGCCGCGAGCTCATGGAGCTACACACCCTGGGCGTGGACGGCGGCTACACCCAGCAGGACGTCACCGAAGTGGCGCGGGTCTTCACCGGCTGGACGGTACAACCGGACCAGGGCTGGGGATTCGTGTTTGATCCCAGGCGGCATGAGCCGGGAACGAAGACTGTTCTCGCAAAGTCCATCCCTGAGTCTGGAATCAATGAAGGCCTGCAGGTACTAGATATTCTTGCCAAGAGCTCAGCTACGGCGAAATTCATCTGCACCAAGTTGGCGCGACGCTTTGTCGCCGATGATCCGCCGCCCGCGCTGGTTCAGGCGATGGCGGATGACTTTCTTGCTACCGACGGCGACATTAAAGAAGTCCTGCGCACCATGCTTCACTCCAAGGAATTCTGGTCGCCGGCCATCTACCGCAAGAAAGTGAAGACGCCGCTCGAGTTCATTGTCTCCGCGATCCGCGCCACAGGGACGGAAATCCAGAACCCCATGCCTATCGTCCAAGCAGTGGCCAAAATGGGCATGCCACTTTATCAGATGCAACCGCCCACAGGCTACTCAACCGCGGCGCAGGTGTGGATGAACTCCGACGCTCTGCTGGACCGATTGAATTTCTCTATCTCGCTGAGCAGCGGAGGGGTGAACGGCGTAAGTTTTGATCCCTTGCGCATGCTCGCACTGGGACTGCTTTCGCGCTCGCCGCAAGAGGACATTGTTCCCGTGAACACTCACGGCGGCGCAGAGGCTGCCGTGACTCTGGTGGAGGGCGCTCTGATTGGAAGCGACGTTTCGAAGAACACCGACCAGGCGATCCGCAAATCGCTGGCCGATCCCAACGCAGGAAACCACCTGCTCGATGACCCTTCCAGACCGCTGGCCACGATCATCGGCTTGACTCTCGGCTCCCCGGAGTTTCAGGTGAGATGAGATAGCCGTTAGCACTAGCCCCTAGCTGGAGCGGTGGGGCAGACTGAGTCGCATGCCCACATCGCAGGGCTACTTTTTCTCCATCACCAACAAGGTGAAGCTCCCTGGCTTCATAGTGCGACGAGGACGCGTCTGTCCCTCCGCGGGTGGCTGTTCCTCTATCTCAGCGGTCACCAGGAAGACCTGGTGGTCGTCCGGATCGAGAGCCATGGTGCGCGCGGCGCGCTGAGTCTGTGCGTTCTGCACCACCGTGAATTTCTCCGGGGAATCCTCATGGACCACGGTCAGGGTGCCATCGCCGTTGGAGCTGAAAGCGAGGTCGGTTCCAGGATCAAAGGCATTGGCATCGACGCCCTCGCCGATGGGCACTGTCGTAAGCACCTTGCCGTTCTCGGCGTCGGTTACCGCCATGACTTTGTTGTGGCATCCAGAAAAAAGTCGATGATGCTTCAGGTCGATGGCGAGCCCGGAGGGCTCTTCGCAACCCGTCAGCGGCCATGTGTTCGTGACAGTTGCGGTCTTGGAATCAATGGCAGTCAGCTCGTTCTTGTCCTCAATATTGACGAAGACTTTGCCCTTTCCATCGGTGGCGGCAAACTCGGGCTTGCCGTCCAGCGGGATGTTGCCAACAACCGTGTCTTTTGTCGCGTCAATCGCGGTCGCATTACTGGTTCGCCCATTGAAGGTGAAAACGCGCTTCGAATACGGATCGTAGAGGATTGCATCCGGGTTTTGCGCCCCTTCCAGGGTGATCCTGCCCGTCTCTTTCAGGGTTTTGAGATCGAAGACGGTCACGGTATTGTCGCGGCCGTTGCTGGTAAAACCTTTGCCCAGGTCGTGGGCCAGAGCAATTCCGTGAACACCGTTGGTGTTGGGAATCTCGGCAATCACGGTGCCCTTGGCGGGATCGACGACCTGCACGCGCGTTGCACGGGAAATGAACAATCTCTTGCCCGCCGCGTCATAAGTCAGGTAGTCCCATCCACCATCGCCCCCCAGAGTGAACTTTTGCTTGAGCTGATATTGGGCGGGAGCAAAGGCTTTCGCGGAAAAAATGCCTATGCCAATCACTGCCAGGAAAAGAACAATCGCCTTACGCATTCGTTCACCTCGGTCAGATCAATGTCGTCGAAAGCAACGGGTATTGTACCTGCGAACGGCCCCCAGATGTGTCCCACTCTTGCTGTTTATCGAAAGACGCTGCCAAGAATCATTTGTGCGTCGGCTGATCGAGAAAACGCCCAAGACCAGGAGCGTGTACATGAGGGAGGCTGCTCGCATGGCTCATATCCTTGTGGCTATTGGGAGGCAATTTCGCCGAGATGGAACAGCTCGTCCATTCAATATATGCGGATGGAGTTGGCCTGAGCCGACAAACCTCCGGATGATTGAATTTGCCACTCGCCTCTAACTGTGGTCTAAGTGCTCTGCGCGCGTGAGTCACCCGCGCTCACCTACGCGGAGTCGTGCTTACGGCGGCTGCTCCAAGCGCAGCAGTCGGGGTTCACGCCGCCGCGCTTGGGAGAAATACTGCGATTACACTCACTACACCACTCTGACAAAGCCCCACCCAAAGCGGGTGCGACTTTGTTCCCATCCCGCTGCCAGCCCCGGCCCAGCCCCGCTGATTACAACAGTTAACTTCCGGGTTGGCCGTCAGCCGCCCAACCGTCAAATGTCCGAGGCTGGTGGTCTCGGCAAAGGCAGCACTAACGTTTGTCACGCTAGGACGTCTTAATCTTCGTTGTCGCTGAACCTTTTTTAGATCTCTTGCCGTACCATTGAATGTCGATGGCCGCGACCGCCCCCAACTCAACAACCTCACTCATCGACGAGGCCCCGCTCCCGGACCTCGCCGTCGGCGCCATCGTCACCGTCTGTGCCGCTGAGCTTCTCCTACATCTGTTCACCAGTGTCCGGCATTACGGCTATTTCCGAGATGAGCTTTACTACCTCGACATGGCGCGCCACCTCGACTGGGGATATGTCGACGCTGCGCCGCTGATCGCGGTTTACGCGAAGATCGCCCTGCTCATGGGCGGATCGCTGGCGGCCCTGCGCATCCTTCCGGCGCTAGCCGGCACCGCGCTGGTGGCTCTGTCAAGTCTCATCGCCCGCGAACTCGGCGGCGGCCGCTACGCCCAGTTCCTCGCCGGGTTGGCAGTCCTGCTCGCCCCCGGCGTGCTCGTGACCGACAGTCTGCTGACGATGAACGCCTTTGAGCCCCTCTTCTGGATGGGGTGTGTGCTCGTCATCGCCCGCATACTTCGTACGGGAAATTCCCGCCTCTGGCTCTGGTTCGGGGTGCTCGCCGGGCTTGGGCTGGAAAACAAGCATTCCACTCTCTCCTTCGGCTTCGCGGTGACGGTCGCGCTGCTGCTGACACTACACCGGCGCGAGTTCGCCAAGCAGTGGATCTGGATCGCGGGCGCGATCGCGGTGACGCTCTTCCTGCCCAACCTGATCTGGCAAATCCGGCACCACTTCCCCACGCTTGAGGACCTGGAGAACGTGCGACGCGAGGGCAAGAACGTGGTGCTGCCGCTGCTGGCCTTCGTCAAACAGCAGATCCTGGCCAACGGTCCGGCATTCTTGCCGGTGTGGCTGGCGGGACTGGTGTGGTTCCTCAGGGAGAGGCGCTGGCGCGTGCTCGGCTTCATCTTCGTGGTGTTCTTCGCCCTCATGGAGGTGGCGCATGCCAAGGACTACTATCTGTTTCCCATCTATCCCATGATGTTCGCCGGGGGCGCAGTGGCGTTGGAGAGGTGGCTCGGGGCGCGGCGCGGGCTGCGGGTGGCACTGGCATCGGCGATGGTGCTGCTGAGCTTGCCGGTGGTGCCGCTCTCCATCTGGATGCTGCCGCCGGAGCGCGTGCTTGCCTACCAGAATGCCATCGGCATCAGGCCGCCGAAAGCGGAGACGCATATGCAGTCTCTGTTGATGCAGCCCATTGCCGATCAGTTCGGCTGGGAAGAGATGACGCGTGAGGTAGCCGCGATCTACAACTCGCTGCCGCCGGAAGAACGGGCCAAGACTGGCATCCTCACCGGCAATTACGGTGAGGCCGGTGCGATCGACCAGTTCGGTCCGCGCTACGGTCTGCCGCACGCCTGGTCGCGTCACCAGAACCATTGGTTTTGGGGACCACCCACCGAGGAGTACAAGAACCTGATCTTCCTGGAGTTTGATCTCGACACCGTACGCGATAACTGCACTTCTTACCAGGGCTTTCCGCACTACAACCATTGGGGCATGGGCGAGGAGAACACGCCCATCTACCTTTGCCGCGGCGCCACCTTCGACCTGCGGAAGGTTTGGTGGCACTACCATCATTGGAATTAGTGCGGGCACCGGAGATGCCACTAGTCTCATTGTTGACGAAACAGTGCGCCGTGAAAGGCGTTGGACTTCAGCGGGTGCAACTCCCGCCCGGGAACTGGCTCGCTCCACCCGGTAGCAATCGAGGCGGCAGCGGAGGCAACCAAGCTGTCGGAGCTCTCGGTGTAAAGGGTCGCTTGGCGACTCCGCGAGCGTGCAGGCCATAACGTGAGTGAACGCTGAGCAGGCCCCGAAAAAACAATTGCAGGAGCCGACCTTACTGTTACAGGGGGAAGGCCGCTGGCAATGGAGATAGACGAGCGAACAAGCTCCATTGCACCTGCCGGGGTAATGGCGATGGCATGTACGCAGAGGAGACCAGAGGCAACACGGGAAGCCCCAGCGGTGATCGCGGTCGGGATCAACTGGCAACTCGCGAGAGACAGGCTGGGCCGTATGGGGTGGCGGAGAGGCTCGTAGGACCGATGAAGCCGGGTAATGCTGGTGGAGGAAAGGGGCCTCAGTTAAAGATGAACGTAACAAGCAACAAAGGACCGAGGGATTGGCGATGAGCCTAACAACTCCAGTCAGTGTTCAGAAGTTGCAGACGGCGTTGCACGCAAAAGCGAAGGAATCGCCCAACTGTCGTTTCCATGCGCTGTACGACAAGGTGTATCGGAAAGACGTACTGGCTTATGCCTACGAACGCTGCCAAGCCAACGGCGGAGCCGCGGGAGTGGACAACCAGACATTCGAGAACATCGAAGCGTACGGCAGGGAACGGTG
>DATDGP010000057.1:0-56925 GCA_036522035.1 Terriglobales bacterium | reverse complement strand
GTCACCGTCGTCGGCGCCGGCCTGGTGGGCCTGAGCACGGCATGGTTCCTGCAGGAGGGCGGGCTCGAGGTGACGGTGCTCGAACGGACTGCCGTGGCTCACTGCACTCGTGCTCCACGGGGTATCGCGTTCCTAGACCCTGTGCCACGTCACAACACCTTATATGTAGAGATAGTCGGACCCCACATTTCAGAAGTCGCCCGGATTCGGTTCGTGTTGTTGTGTGGGCCTTCGTCGTTCGGTTGGATAAGAAACAAGCCGCAAATCGACGCAACCCAGGCGCCAAGGTGGGAAAAATCGTCAAACGATTAATTCGAGGGAAGCCGCTAACATGTGGTAGTCAACTCAGATAGCCGGCTGGTCCACTCACAGCACGGCCTTATATTTACGCACCAGTTCGCCTTTGACCTTCTTGAACATCTCCTGGTAGCTGGCGCCAGCACGGCGTAGTTCGTCGTCATACTGTTCCAGGATGAGACGAACTTCGTCATTGATGCGGTCTTCAAGTTGCAGTTCTTCCAACAGCGCGTTGTGGATCGCCGCGGAGACCGCGGGGACATCTTTGGTTTCGATGAACTCCCCGGCAATCATTTTTTGGGTGACTTGGCGGGCCAGATACCCGACATATTCCTTCGAAAAGAGCATGTTTTCTGATTGGAAGTGTTATCGATTGAAAAAATAGTGTAACACAGGGGGATCAGCAGATCGGATCATCGGTTGGTAGCCGCGATCCGAAAAATTCTAAGGTACGGCGGCGAATCGAGGCAGAAGGAGCGAAGGACGGCCCTCGACAATTGGGGGGGGTAAGAGTTGTTTCACTACCCGGCTGCAGACGCCGAACCCATGCCATCTAGGACATCGATGGCCGACGTATATCGACCAAGCGGAGCGGCGACCTGTGCGCCTTGCACTAGCCCATGCACGTGATGCAGCATCTCGCGAGCAATGAGGATTCCTTCCGCGCGGGCGGCTTCGGCATTCGGAGCCCGGCTCATGCGCTCGACGATCGCGTCCGGCACGGAGACCCGCAACTCGTTTTTCATGAACTCGGCGTTGCGCACACTGACCAGCGGCCAGATTCCGGCCAGCACCGGAATGCGGCAGTGCTCGATCCGGCGCAGGAACTGCTCGAGAAGCGCAACATCAAACACCGGCTGGGTGACGGCGAAGTCGGCGCCGGCTTCGACTTTGTACTCGAAGCGGCGGATCTCTTCGTCGATGTTCCCGATACCGGGGTTAGCACCCACGCCGATCGCGAACCGCGTGCCGCTGCCGATGGCGTTGCCGCCGATGTCGAGCGCGAAATTCAGGTTGTGGACGATGTTGACCAGGCCAATGGCGTCTACGTCGAACACTGCCGTGGCGTCGGGATAGTTGCCGAGCTTGGGCGGATCGCCGGTAATGCAGATGAGGTTGTGGATGCCCATGGTGTAGCACCCCAGCAACTCTGACTGCATGCTGAGCACGTTGCGGTCGCGGCAGGTGAAGTGGAGAACCGTCTCCATGCCCGTCTGCTGTTGCACAAGGATGCACAGAGCCAGGTTGCTTAATCGTGCCGAGGCTCGTGGACTGTCCGGGATGTTAATGCCGTCGATGCCTGCGTTCTTGAGAAACCTGGCGCCCTCAACCTCCTTACGGAAGTCGATACCCTTGGGCGGCACGACTTCGACCAATGTGACGAATTCGCCGGCAGCCAGCTTGCGTCCCAAGTCAGAACGCTGGGACAGCGGGGGCGGGGCAACGCTTGACTCCACCTTGCGCTCGGAGATCACGCGGATGGTGCCTGTTTTGCCCTTGGCGTCGTTCATGCGCAAGGCTGCCTTCATGGCTTTGATGTGCTCCGGCGTGGTGCCGCAGCAGCCACCCACGAACCCTACCCCGGCGTTGACGAACTTGCGGGCATAGCTCGCCATGTACTCCGGCGAGCACAGATAAATGTTGCGGCCTTCTACGCTGCGGGGGATGCCGGCGTTGGGTTGGGCGGAGAGTGGCCGCTCGGTGTTGCGGCGGATGCGCTCTACCGCCTCCAGCATGGCCACCGGGCCCACGCTGCAATTGCAGCCGATGATGTCCGCGCCCCACCCGTCCAGCTTGGCGGTGAAGGTCTCGGGGCTGGCGCCGTCCAAACAATTACCGTCTTCGTCGATTGTGACCTGAGCCACTAGCTGCAAATGAGGAGCAGCATCGCGCGCGGCCAGGATGGCCTGGTGCAACTCTTCCAGATAACCAAAGGTTTCCAGGATCAACAGATCCACGCCGCCTTCGGCCAGGGCCTCAATCTGTTCGCGGAATGAACCTCGCGCTTCCTCGCGCGAGGTCTTGCCCAGTGGCTCAATGCGAATTCCCAGGGGACCGACGGAACCTGCGACCAAGGCCGATGCCGCTTTCTTCAGGTTGAAGGCGTCAGCCGCCTCGCGGGCCAGGAGTGCCCCTCGCCGATTGATTTCGCGTACCTGCTCAGTCAGCCCGTGCCGGGCCAAACGAAAGGAGTTGCCGCCAAAGGTGTTGGTCTCGATGATGTCGGCACCCGCGTTTAGATACTCAGAGTGAATATTGCGGATCAAGTCCGGCTGAGCCAGGTTTAACTCGTCGTAGCACTTGTTAATGTAAATACCCTTGGCATACAGAAGGGTGCCCATGGCTCCATCGCAAAGGACGGGGCCTTGCGTCAACCGGGTTAGCAGGTCTGTTCCCATGGAGTAGAGTAGAGCGCTGAGGTCTCAGAATACCTTACCTTAGCGGTTCTCGCCATCCAAAGGGCCAGCGGGAGCTCTGTTATAATCAGCTCACTTCAGCGTTCTGAACCCGAGTAGACAGGGTCAAGGCGGGAAATGTTTCGAAAGTATCTCTCAGGAATCTGCGTGGTTGGAATCGCGACGTTATTGGCAGGCTGCGGATCGTCGACTTCTTCGACTTCTTCGACATCAGGCACCAGCTTAACTGGAATCGCAAAACGGGTCCTGGTGTCCAACATAAGCCCCTTAGGTGGTGGTGTGCTGATCGTGGACGGGCAACATGACACGTTGTCGACCAAGACGATCGGCGTTACCCAGCCGAGCAAGATGCTCACCGCCAGCGGAACTACTCTGATCCTGGACAGCACAACGCCCTTCATCAGCATCTTCGATAACGCCACAGAGCTGATCACTTTCACCACACAGATGCAAGGTCAGCCATTCGATATTGCCCTGAGCCCTGACGGGTTGACAGCCTATGCAGCCATCAAGAACGTGGGCGTCGTAGAGGTGGTGAACACCACCACCACCGGCAGCCTTGTAGGGACCATGACGGTGCCGACCGTCACACGCCTGGTTGAGGGTCCTAATGGACACAAGCTGCTGGCCTTCAGTGATACCCCTGCAGGCGGCAATACGTTCTATGTGATCGATACGGGCACCAATACGGTGACGGCCGTCAGCGATCCTTCGCTCGATCAGCCCTATACCGCGGTCTTTGATCCAAGCGATACAAGCGACACCACGGCCTTCATCCTGAACTGCGGTGCGGAGTGCGGCGGCACGGCGGCCAGCGTGGTTCGCGTGAATTTTGGAGGCGCCTCTCCGGTGCTCAGCGCTCCCATTCCTGTCTCCGGCGCCACCGTGGGTTTACTGAACAGCTCCGGTCTCTTTGTGGCGGGGACCACTCCCGGCAGCGCGACCGGGACCCTACAGGTCATCAACACCAGTTCGCTGACAGCCGGCAGTGCGATCAACATTACCAACGGATTTCACACGCAGATGGCGATGACCACCAGCGGTCGCATCTACATCGGCGCCACGCAATGCACGGTCGGTCCGGTTACTCCGCAGCTCACGGTGACCGGATGCCTGAGTATCTTCAACACCAGCAACCAGGCTGTGATTATTCCTTCCGAATCTTCGTTGCGGCAAAATTTTGATGTCACCGGGTTTCAGCAGATCTCAAACCGCAACATCATGTACGTAGTTCAGGGTGGTGCACTGGACTTCTTCGACATCAACGCTGACGCGGTCTCGACCATCCAACCAATCGACGTTGTTGGACGCGGTACCGACGTTGTGCAGATTGATCCCTAAGCGATCACGTTCTCCCTAATATCACTTATCAGTCTGATCTTCCAGGAAGAAGTCCCCGGAGCTACTTCGCTGAGGGCTTGAGAGTCAACTCATGAGTCTTCGCGGCCTGCACAGCGGAGTTCGAGTAGGCCAGAGCAAAAGTTGTATTGCCATACCAGGCAGGCCACTGGTCCATGTAGTAGGGACTGAAGATCTGTCCGGACTCCCCAATTACGATGTTGAAAGTGGAAGCATCGAGGTTGGCGAAATCCACGGTCATGCGCTCCGACGGACCAAACGTCCGTCCCACCTGCTTGACCGTGTAGCTCCCGCCCGATTGGGGATTGCGCCCCGGTGCGGACCACGAACGCAGCACGGGAATCGCACTGAATAGGGGATGATTGATCTCCACCGGGAACGCGTCCCCGTACTGCCAGGACTTGAGGTTGGCAGGACCGGGCTTCACTGCGTTCTCGACGGCGGTGGTTAGCAGGTCGTCGAAGTTGGCATAGCCGGGCGGCAGCCAGCGCTCCGATTGCATGCGCACAATATTCTCAAGCGCTACAGCCGCCTCAGACCATTCGTAGTGCTCCCACATGTCCCCGAGTTTGGGCTCGAGAAGCAGTTGCCATAAAGCTTTGCGGGCGTTGACTTCGATGGTGGGAGCCGCGGAATCAGCCAGCATCCGGCCGTCAAAGCCGCGCATGATGGCGGCGGCTTCGCGAGTGCGGGCACTCGCCTTGGAGCTGTGGTCGATCGCGTAAACAAAGTGCTCGGCGAAGAAGCGGTCGTATTCCGATGTGATGTCCGTTTGCAAAGCCAGCATATCGGCCGGACCAAAGCGGTTCCCTGACTCCAGCACGTGATAAATCCGCTCTGTTCGATAGGGGGGGTACCACTGGGTAGCCAGTTCGTACGGATAGCCCTCGGGGGTGATCTTGGAGTTGGCCGTCGCGATGATGCCCGATGGGGGATTGTAGAGACTGGGCATCTTATCGAAGGGCAAATAGCCGTTCCAATCGTGCTTTCCGTCCGCTCCGGAGACTGGCGTCGTGCCGTCACCGGAGATGCGCACGGGAACAAAGCCCATAGCCTGGTAACCAATGTTGCCGTCGATGTCGCCGTAAACCACGTTCTGCGAAGGCGAGGCAAACGTGGAGAGAGCCTTGCGGAATTGTTGCCAGTTCTGTGCCGCGTCCAGGTCGAAAAGCGGAATATTGATGTTGCGAGTATCGTAGATCAGCCACTCGAGCGCGATCTTGCGCGGCTCTCCAGGAAACAGATCAGAGACGATCGGCCCATGGCGTGTGACCAGCACGTCCACCGATTCGTCGGGGGCACCTTTGACTTGAATGATCTCGTGAACCGTCTCCGGCTTCTGCCAGCCGCTAGGCGTTTCGTACTCGCCTGCCTCGTTGAAGGTCTCTACGAAGAGATCCTGAACGTCTGGATTCAGATTGGTGAAACCCCAGGCAATGCGCTGGTTGTGTCCCACAATGACCATGGGGATCCCGGGCAAAGAGAAGCCCTCCACATTGAAGTCAGCGGAATGAAGATGAATTTCGTACCAGACCCCAGGCATACGGTGAGGCAGGTGCATATCGTTTGAAAGCATGGGTTTGCCGGTCGTGGTGTGAGCTCCGGAGACTACCCAATTGTTGGATCCCGCAGCGCAGGGATGGCAATCGTCAGATACAGGTCCCGCGCTTGTCTTGACTGGGCCACTCTTTACAGGCTCGCGTCTTGAAGGCGCTGCGAGAGAACCTGGGCCCGCATTCACTCCACTCGCCGGAGGGTGGTCGCGCCAGGAACTGGCCGGGTAAAGGTCGGCCATCAGCTCCCCAGGAAGATGTTCGGCGACTTTCTCGCGCCAGTATTCGGTTTCATATTGCGGATTGAGAAGCTGGCTCATAGCGATGCCTACCAGTACCGAATCGGCCACCGTCCAAGTTCGCGGCAGGTAGCCGAGAAGACGGAACTCGATGGGCAGATCATCGCGATGTTGGTTGATATAGGTGTTCACGCCCAGGGTGTAAGCGGAAAAATACGCTCGGTCGCGCTCAGGCATCTGCGCGGCCACACGTTCGGCTACGGCTCGCAAGCGAAGGATGCGTTGTTGCTTATCGTATTCGACCCAGCTGGGCGCGCGTCGCACCACGGACGTGGAGCGCGAAACCGGCGGCACCGGAGCACTGGAAGCGGGAAGAATCTCGGCCAGCTCGCCAGCCGCGGCGCGACGTGTCATATCCATCTGCCAGAGGCGGTCCTGGGCTGTAACATATCCCTGAGTAAAGAAGAGATCCTCAAGACCACTGGCTGTGATGTGAGGAACACCGTGCGCATCACGCACGACCGTAACCGGTGCCTGGAGGCCCGGTGTTGTCAGGACACCGTCCAGCTGCGCCAGGGAAGCGTGGGTCGCCCGATAAAACCAGACCAGTGCCACGGCCAGGGCGAGTACGGCGAGAAGAATAAGTCCACTTACAATCCTGAAAACAAGACTGCCCGCGCTGCGGCGGGCCGCGGGTCTAGCGACGCTGGTAACCATGAGTTCGGATTGTAAAGGGAAGCAGCATGGGACCACAATCAGGCCAGAAATCCTATCAGGCTCCTGAGACCCGGTATAATTGAAAATGAATTTCATTTTCATCTGTGCGATTTGCCGGAGCGACTTGGCCCAATGCTGCAGCGACGGATTGACGATCACGCACCGCCCACGCGTGAAGCCATGCGCGAAGCCCAGGAGATCTTCTTCAAGCATCTGAAGCGAGTCGGCTTGAAGCACACCGAGCAGCGCGACACCATCCTGCGTACCTTTCTGGAGACCCGCGACCATCTCTCCACCGACGAACTATTTCGCCTAGTGCGGAAGAAAGACCCGAAGATCGGCTTCACCACCGTGTATCGTACCCTCAAATTGCTGGCCGAGTGCCGACTGGCCAGCGCCGTGCCGTTTCCTGACGGTATGTCGCGCTACGAGCACCAGTTCAACCGCCGCAGCCACCACCACATGGTGTGTACCGAATGCGGGGCTTCCGTCGAGTTCTTTTCACCCGAAGTCGGCAAGCTCGAGGAGGAGATCGGCCGCAAATACCACTTTGATGCCACTCGCCACAACTTCCAGATCTACGGCGTCTGCGAGGATTGTCGTAAGAACCTGCTCCGCAAAGTCTAGTGTGTGCTTTCTTCGCCGCGTAAGCGGCTCTCAGACTCCCGTAAAATGCTTGCGTGCTCGAGCTACGCACGTACCGACCGCAAGACTTCAGGCGTTTGTTGGAGATCGACAAGTCCTGTTTCGTTCGAGGCATCGCCTATAACGAAGAAGAACTGCGTTACTTCCTCAGGTTAGCGTCTTCCACCACGCTGGTGGCCACAGACGGCGAGAACATCCAGGGCTTCGTGATCGCTGATCGCTTCCGGCAACGCCGTAGCACGCGGGCGATGGGGCGAATCATCACCATCGACGTTGCGCCTGAGACCCAACACACGGGAATTGGCACGCTGTTACTGGCTCAGGTCGAAGATGAGCTCCGGCAAGGCGGCTGTGACTCCATCACGCTCGAGGTCGCGATCGACAACGCGGGGGCTCTGAGCTTCTACAAGAAGCACCATTACTCTGTGTTGAAAGTCCTGCCGCGGTACTACTTGGATTCGATTGATGGCCTGATGATGGGGAAGAGGTTATGACACAGTCGGGCGGGCGCAACCAAGGCTCCGGCTGCGGACGACCGCGGACTTCCGGCGCATGGTAGAATCGCGCGTTTGATTCATCATGGCCTCTTCCTTCAGGGCACGTGTCCCACTCCGCATCGCCGTTGACAGTGGCGGAACTTTCACCGACTGCGTATGGCTTGAGGGCCACACTCTGCGGGTCCTGAAAGCGTTTTCCACTCGCGCTGATCCATCTGAAGCCATCGTGGAAGCGGTAGGCAGGATTGCCGCCGCGGACCGGCCAGCGATCCTCCTGCACGGGACCACGGTTGGGACCAATACACTTTTGCAACGCAAAGGCGCACGGGTTGCGTTTGTGACCACGGCCGGCTTTGAAGACTCCATCGAGATCGGGCGCCAGAACCGCCCGCGACTCTATGACTTCTTCTTCGAGAAGGATCCGGCACTGGCGCCCGCTGAGATGCGGTTTGGAGTGGAGGAGCGGACTTCGGCTCAAGGTGAAATCTTGCGGACGCCGGAAAGAACGTCTCTCCGGGATCTGGTCATGAGGGTTGCTGCGTGTAAGCCCGAGGCGATCGCAATCTCGCTCCTGTTTTCCTTTGCCAATCCTCTCAACGAGCAGGCGGTGAGTGAAGAACTGAGCCAACTCGAGGTCCCGATCTCTGTTTCTCACGTCATCCTACCCGAATTTCGTGAATACGAGCGCGCCTGCACTGTTCTGGTGAATGCGTACCTGCAACCGGCGATGGAGAAGTATTTGAACCGCCTGCAGCAACGGATAGGTGGGCAAAACAAACATGCGAAGGCCCGCATCTTCGTAATGCAATCGAATGGCGGTATCACCGCGTTGGAGACTGCGGCCAGCCACCCCGTGCGGACAGTGCTCTCTGGTCCTGCGGGCGGCGTCGTAGGCGCTGCGGCTGTGGCTGGAAGGAGCGGCTGGGATCGCATCATCACCTTCGACATGGGCGGGACGTCCACCGACGTAGCCTTGATCGATGGCCGTCCGACGACCACCAACGAAGCCGATGTCGCCGGTTTGCCAGTCCGCGTGCCGGTGCTCGACATTCATACCGTCGGCGCGGGTGGAGGATCGCTGGCGCGATTCGATGCCGGAGGCGCATTGCGTGTAGGACCGGAATCCGCCGGCGCTGATCCAGGTCCGATCTGTTACGGCAAAGGTGACCGACCTACGGTCACCGATGCTAACCTGCTGCTGGGACGTCTTCCGGCGGACCAGTTTCTCGGTGGCGAGTTTGTTCTCGACCTCGAGCGCACACGCGCGATCACCGAACTCTGGCTGCGCAAGAACGGCAGTCGTCTTTCGCTCGAAGAGTTTGCCGCCGGCATGGTGCGGGTGGTGAACGCCAACATGGAACGAGCGATCCGCGTGGTCTCCATCGAACGCGGCCACGATCCTCGACGCTTTGCCCTGGTAGCGTTTGGCGGCGCCGGAGCCATGCATGCATGCGATCTTGCCACATCGCTGCGTATCCCAAGCGTGATCGTGCCCGCGTGTCCGGGCGCGTTATCCGCGCTGGGCATTCTCATCAGCGATGTTGTCAAAGACCACTCGCGTACTGTGCTCCTGCGCGCCGGGACCGCCCGCGACGGAGGCGAAGCGCGAGACTTTCCAAGGCGCCGGGTGAATGAAATTATGGCAGGGCTGAAGAAGAACATCGCCGCGGAGCTCAAGAAAGAGGGGTGGAAGGGGAGAACCGTATACGAAGCCAGTGCCGACCTTCGCTATCGCGGCCAGGGATACGAAATCAATCTTGCCTTCGGCGATGATCTGCTCGCGCGTTTCCACCAGGAGCACAAGAAACGTTACGGTTACTCCAGTCCGG
Organism: Terriglobales bacterium; assembly: GCA_036522035.1. GTDB lineage: Bacteria > Acidobacteriota > Terriglobia > Terriglobales > Acidobacteriaceae > Angelobacter. The sequence goes on along the minus strand of DATDGP010000057.1, from coordinate 47,372 downwards.
AACAGGAAATTGAGATCGTGACACTGCGCTTGCGTGCTCGCGTGGCCTCTCCAGAAAAGCTGTCCACCACGCGGCTGCATAGCGTTGCCGGCAGACTCAAGACTTCCACGGCCAAAGTTTGGTTCGAGGGAAAGCCGGTGATAGCACAAGTGCTGCCGCGGAGCACACTTAGGGTTAAAAGGCAGTATCGCGGCCCCGCGATCATCACCGAGTACAGCGCAACTTCGGTCATCCCTCCGGGCTTAGGTTTCCAAGCCGATAAGGCCGGGAATCTCCTGATTGGAATTAGTAAACGCTGAAAGGGCGTCTGTGGGCGCGCTTTTCTTTTATCGCTTCGTTCTGGGCCGAACTACTAAGCCACCCGCTGGTCGTTGGGCGGCTCATTCTTGTCAGCGTTATCTGGCTGAGCCCGCTCCGCTTCCGCCAAGCCGCCATTCTCTCCTTGGCGCGTAACTACCTGCGCTATCAAAATGCCCACTGCCAGAACCAACAGGGCATGAATGTAGCCGCCCAAGGTGTAACTGGCCACGACGCCAGCCAGCCACAGGAGCAGCAGAAGAACGATGATGGGCCACAGCATGGGACGGCCTCGAATTTGAAATGATTCCTGTTTGAAGCAGTCTCACGAATCGCGGGTTGCAGCGGCTACGCGGCCTGCTTAAGCGCTGAAACCGCCTGCGCCGCGCCTAGGCGAGGGGTCATCCTGACATCCTGGATTTTCATTCGAGCATCCAGAGTACCAGGACGGACAGTCGACGTCTTCGGTGACCCGAATGAGATGCTGCTGGTCGATTCTCTCTGGCATGATTGTTATTACTGCGATCTGGGTAGGACCGCTACAAGCCCAAGACGAACCCGAAGAAAATACCAAGATCAACAGCAACCTGGGCTTGGTGATCGATGCTCCTTTGGGCGCGACCAGCAATGTGATCCACACCGGCTGGGGGATCGCCACCGGAGTCGGGTATAACTTCAACCGGCGCAACGCCTTCGTTCCCGAGTTCATGTGGAACCGGGTCTTCGCGAACACTGATGAGTTGCAACCGCTGCTGCTTGCCGCCGCACAGGGCGCGGGCGGCCTGAACGGTACGACTGATTTGATCGTGTTGAGCGGGAACTACCGTTACGAGCTGCGTGGGAAATTGATGGGCGCCTACGTGATCGGTGGCGGCGGCTGGTATCACCTGTCCTCGAATCTGTCGCAAACCGTTACCTCGGGCACTGCCACCACGTGCACGTCCGCCTGGCTGTGGTGGGGATTTACTTGCTCCTCGGGAGTTGTCACCAGCAACCAGACGCTCGCCAGCGCCTCCAGGAGCGCCTGGGGAGCAAACGCGGGGGCGGGTTTCACGGTGCGAGTCGGCGACGCGCCGTACCGGCTGTACTTCGAGTCGCGCTATCACTTTGTGCCTCACACGAATTTGAACACTGAGTTCATGCAAGTGACGATCGGGATACGCTACTGATCGGGTTCTTCCAGACGCGAACAGGCACGGATACATCCAGCCTCTGGGGATGATCCGTTGGAGCAGTGGCAGGCAAACTTCCCCAACAGGATTACATCCCACGCAACGAAAGTGTGCCTTCTCGCGAGTGAATCGTGCTTCTAGTCGGCAAGCGGCGATGGATTGTGATTTCGGTGGCGGCGTGTACCTGTGTGGCAGTTCTCTGGGCCTACCGGCTGCATCGCGAGCAGTCGGCCAGAGCCGCGGGAGCGTATTGCGATCGTGGCATCTCAGCGGCGCGGGCGACAACCGGCAATACGGGCACGCAGTCGTCGATGACGGCTTCATCAACATCAACGCAGCATGTCGCCGCCCCGAGAATCAATGTCAGTGTTCCCGGCGAGCCGGCGCCGCTAGGAATGGCCTGGGTCCCTGGTGGCGAGTTCTGGATGGGTACCGATCATCAGCAAATGCCCGATACCAGACCCTGGCACCGGGTTTATGTCTCGGGTCTGTGGATGGACAAGACTGAAGTTACCAACGTACAGTTTGCAGGGTTCGTACGCGCCACACACTATGTGACGGTCGCCGAGATCCCGCCGCGCCAGGAAGACTACCCCACGGCGCCCAAAGAAAATCTGGTGGCAGGCGGAGTCGTATTCACTCCACCAGATCATCCGGTGGCGCTCAACAATGAGTTTCAGTGGTGGAGCTACGTGACGGGCGCGAACTGGCGGCATCCCGAGGGCCCAGCGTCGGCAATCGAAGCCCGCATGAAGCATCCAGTGGTGCAGGTGGCGTATGACGATGCGGAGAGCTTCTGCAAATGGTCGGGAAAGCGTCTGCCGACGGAAGCGGAGTTTGAGTTCGCATCGCGCGGCGGCTTAGACCGCAAAGTCTACGACTGGGGCGATGAGTTCATGCCCGGCGGCAAGCGCATGGCCAAGACCTTCCAGGGACATTTTCCCGACAATAACACCGCCGAAGACGGCTACAAAGCCACGGTTCCGGTCGGCTCTTTCCCGGCAAATGGCTACGGACTGTTCGACATGGCCGGCAATGTCTGGGAGTGGGTGTCGGACTGGTACCGGCCGGACTACTACGCCACTCTGGCCGCCAGCGGTGAAGTGGCGGTCAATCCGCAGGGGCCACACGAGAGCTTCGATCCTGACGAGCCGGGAATTCCCAAGCGCGTGCAGCGCGGCGGCTCGTACCTTTGCAGCGACCAGTATTGCAGCCGCTATATCGCCGGTGCTCGCGGCAAAGGCGAGATCAATACCGGAACTAACCATCTCGGTTTCCGTTGTGTGCGCGATTCGAAAACAGCCCGCGCCGCAAAGTGAGCCCATTCCACAAAGTGAATTCAGAGCATTCACCGGCCTTATATTGGTGCCGTAACCAGGAGGGTCCTCGAGCGGCCAGTCTTCACCAGCACAGGCTGGCGGGGATTATTGCGGGCGATAGTGAATGAAGAATCGATCGCTGGGCCAGAGAAAATATCGGGGATCGGTCCTGCACACTTCCGCGTCTTTTCGCGCCATGTCCACGGGGCAGGCATACTGCAGATAGTCGTTGAAAGAATCTTGCGCCAAATGGTAATCGAGAAGCTTTTGCTTCATTTCGATTGGCGCAACGTCGGCTTGATGAGCGATCGCGTCGCGATATTCCAGCGCAATCTTCTTGATGTCGTCGACGGCCGGCTTCTTGAATCCATAGGAGACGACTGTGATCTCTTGGCCGAGTTGGACGACTCTGAATTCAATCGGGAGGGCCGGGCTTTCCAGACACACCATGTATGAAAAAAGGCCGGCGACTCCAAAGTCGTCGTAGCTTGGGAACATGGCCGCCCTACCGTCTTCTGCCGGGTGATTGTGAAAGAAGATCATCGGCTTTTGCGCCTTGATTACAGCCTTCAGTTTCTCCGGATCGTGCCGTACTCTGTCGCGTGTCGAGTTGAGAGTTACATCGTGTATCTCGCCGTTGTAGACGAGAAGATGTTCGTTCCCATCGGCATGCCCTTTGAAATAATCGACGGCGAGAGAGTCCGCCTTGTCGGTCTCGACTGGCGCCGGCACCAGCACAGTGGCCTTCACTTGTTGAAGAAATCGCTCATACGTCAACGAATCCCAATGCCTGTACGCAGCATACGCCTGGAGGTATTGTTGGTAGCGCTGTTCTCCGACGGCTTGAAGAACACAATATTCTTCGGCAACTTCCGTGTTGGCCCCGTTCCGGTGGTATCCGGTAAGGTCGTCGTTCATGACGTGGCAGATTTCATGAAGCGAAGATGCTTCGTACAAAATCTCCGGTTGCTTCTCCAGAAAGTCTGCTGTCACGTTGATGACGAACGACTGGTTGCGCATGTCCTGGTCGCGCACTACATCCGTAAATACATCACCAACATCGCTATAGCCTGCCTCGACCGGATTATTGACCACCCGAAGGCTGATCTTGTAGCTGGCGCCTAACGTCGACATCGCTTCGGAGATCTTGTGTTGATACGCGACCGCCTTCGGATCTAGTCCGCGCTCGGTCATGCAGGCCTCCGAGATCTCAAATCCGACATAACAGGCCGACCATTGCGCCCAAGCCAACGGGCACGATGCCAGAAGCAACACCGTGGAGGCGAGCAGCTGCTTGGCGATTTGCCTCACGGCCGGTCCCGCCGCGGTTTCTGATGTGTCTCCTGCTTTTGCAAGCTGGAGAGCCTACTACATCATGAAGCTTCGTCAATCGAGCGATCCCCTCAGGCCCCCCCGGTACGCGCGTGCCTTCTGCTTAATCGCTCCGGTCAGAAGTTGCTTGGGCGGAAGGCTGCGGGCCAAGATGCGTTCTCGCCCCCCTGACATCCTGCTTTTAATCAAGAGCATCCAGGGTATCGGGGACACTTATACCTTTAAGAAATGGAGAGACTGTCCGCCACCGTCAGCCAACGAGGACGCGCGCACCGCGGATAAGGAACCGCAATTGGGCCCTCAGACCAAACGCGGTGCACGAGTCTCGATCTTAGGAGAAGTACCCAATGAACGTATTTGCGCACAACTTCAGACGGAACTCGTCACCGCGGAAGAATTCGCGACGTCTCCTCGTTACCTGTTGGTTGGTTTTACTGATCCTGTTGGCGGCTGCTCCCGCAGCGCATGCTGCCGGCGGCAGCGATGACGAATACGATTCCTACAAATTGCGCTTTGACGGGTTCTGGTTCTACTCCCATCCCGCGGGACATTTCACGAGCGCGGGCAACACCGGGCTTCTTGATCTGCAAGAAGACATCGACTTCAATTCTTATTCGACGTTTGTGGGGAAGGTGGACTGGAAGTTCACCCACAAGAACCATCTGTACTTCATTGCCACCAACTTCGATCAGAGCAAGACCATCATCTTGGACCGCGCGATCATCTTTCAAGGCGAGACGTTCAACGTCGGCGCCACTGCTACCGGCCGTCTCCAATCGATGCTCCTGATTCCCGGATATCAGTATGACTTCATCCGGCGCAAGCGGGGCAGCTTAGGCGTGCAGGTGCAGGCGAATATCATCGACGTCACTGGCAGTCTCAACGCTGCGGCCCAGGTGAACAACGGCGTTTCCCAAGGCGCGGCGTTTGCGTCGGGAAACCTGCGCGTCCCACTCCCCGTAGCCGGACCAACGATGCGGTACTACATCTTCAACAACTCAGGCCGGCTGTTTGTGGACGCCAACGTGCTCGGCATGTACTTCTTCGGTTACGGCAATTACGTTTCCTCGATGGGTACGGTGGGTGTGACCATCACGAAGAATGTCTCGGTTCGAGGCGGATATCAGCTCGGCTCGCGCTTCGACATCAACACCAAGGCCCAGCGGCTCGGCGTAACGCTAAGCCAAAAAGGCGCCCTGGTCGGGCTCGAGATCTCGTTCTAAGACGGTCGAGAAAATGGCCGAACGCGCTGCCGGTGAGACTGATGAGCGAAGGCGCGCCAGGCGATTGCGCCTTACGGCGATCTTGGCGACACTGGTTGTCGGCCTGCCGCTTTGCGCCCAGGATCTCTCGCCGCGGGCGTATCTGATTACTCCTGTTCATGCCAACGCGATTACGCTGACCTGGTCCTTCTACGATGGTGGCGTGAACTTCAACGGCACCATCCCCATCACGGGCGCAACCGGAGCCTATCACGTGCCCGTTGTCTCCCTTTACCACTCCCTGCACTGCTTCGGACGCTCGGCCAATATCACCGTGGCACTGCCTTACGGTATCGGAACTTTCCAAGGCGATGCGTTCGGCACCCAACAATCGGTATACCGCTCAGGGTTGCTCGACCTCACAGTTCGCTTCTCCGTCAACCTGATCGGCGGTCCAGCGATGCCAATCGATGAGTTTGTGAAATGGAAGCAGAAGACGCTCGTGGGAGTCAGTGTTAAGGTGCTCGCTCCGACCGGCCAGTACGACGGGACAAAGCTGGTGAACTGGGGAATCAACCGCTGGGCCTTTAAACCGGAACTCGGATATTCGCGACGCTGGGGCAAATGGATTCTTGACGCTTACGGCGGCGCATGGTTGTTTACCACCAACAACGCTTTCTTCGATACTCCTGTTCCCCGACCGCAAACCGAAGGGCCCCTGGGCAGCTTTGAGGGCCATTTGAGTCGTGAATTCAAGAGCAAGAGATGTTGGGCGTCCCTGGACGGCAACTACTGGTTTGGAGGCACCACGGCGCTGAATGGGATCATCAACCCCAGTACTCGCCAGACAAGTTCTCGTCTCGGCGGAACATTTGCCGTCCCGGTCACCAAGCATCAATCGCTGAAATTCGCCTTCAGTGATGGAACATTCATCCGCTTCGGAGGCAACTATCACAACCTGCAGGTGGCATGGCAATACTCGTGGATCGGACGGCCTGAGTAATCGCCCGCACGTAAGTATGCTTTTTCACACCTGAAGTCGCGACATCCTGTTTTCCCCCGGTGGCATCCAGAGTAGCTGGGAATCGATGTTCAAGTTGCGATGCAACGAGCTTGGTCTAACGCTTGCTGTGCTGCTCTTCTGCAATGCTGCCCGAGCCCAGCAAAAGCCTGACGCCACGGACGATACTGGAGACCTGCAGAAAGCCGTACAGAATCCCGTAGCCAGCCTGATCAGCTTTCCGTTGCAGAACAACACCAACTTTGATATTGGCCCCCTCGACCGCACGCAGAACGTTCTGAACATCCAGCCAGTCATCCCCATCCAGGTCAGCGAGAACTGGAACCTGATCACGCGCATCATCGTGCCGCTCGTCTTTCAGCCGGATGTTACAGAGCCTAATCTTGGCGTCATGGGCCTGGGTGATACCAACCCCACTTTCTTCTTGTCGCCGGCCAAGCCCGGCAAGTGGATCTGGGGCATTGGCCCCGCCTTCCTTATCCCAACGGCGACGAATAATGTGCTCGGCCAGGGCAAATGGAGTGGCGGACCGTCTGTAGTGGTGCTGGTACAGCCGCAGCATTGGACGATTGGCGCGCTGGTCAGCAATGTTTGGAATTTTGCCGGCGAGTCCGACCAAGCCGGCTGTCAACCAGATGCTGCTTCAATATTTCATTAACTACAACCTGCAAAAAGGCTGGTACGCCACCCTACAACCCATCATCACGGCGAACTGGAAAGCGCCTAGGGCAAGCGTTGGGACGGTACCCTTTGGCGGCGGCGTCGGACGGATCATGAAACTGGGATTCCAACCGGTAAACCTGAGCGCTCAATTCTACGGTAACGCGGTCTATCCGGCGGGAACGTCGCCCTGGACCTTGCGCATGCAGATCGCGTTGCTTTTCCCCAAGCTGTCGAAAGAGAAGGAGAAGATGATGCTGGAGCAAAAGCTGAAGCAACTGGAGCAGGACGAACAGCAATCACAACCAAAGAAATAAAAAAACGACCCCTGGCGGAGAGGTGGACCAAGAACCGCTGGATTTTGCCCGGGCTTTCGCTCGCAGACAAGGAGACTTATGAAAATCGAATATCCCTGGAAGAGGCTGTTTTTGGGTCTGGTTGCAGCGATTCTAGCTTCGTCTCCGTGGGCCAAGGCTCAGAACCCAAACCCGGCTGGACCGACCTCGGAGCTTCAACAACGGCTGGCCGAGGTCAAGCAGGCAACGGCAGAGAATAAGCAGGCGCTGTCTCATTATGCCTGGCAACAGCAGGAAACCATCGCCGTCAAAGGGAACGTGAAGGACACCAAGACCTTTCAGGTGCATCTCGGCCCCGATGGAAAACCGCAGAAGGTAGAGATGGAGAACGTGCCCCAGTCGTCAGGCCCGGACCGCGGTATCAAGGGGCGCATCAAGGAAAAAAAGACGGAAGAGTACAAGGAATACGGTCAGCAGATTGGTGCCCTGGCCCAACAGTACGCGGCGCCCGATCCGGAAAGGTTGCAGCAAGCGTACCAGCAGGGAAATCTGATGCTCGCCGCGGGCGGGATGCCGGGCGAAGTCAAGATGGTCATCAAGAACTACGTGAAGCCCAACGACCAGGTTACCTTGATCTTCAACCGGCAGGCAAAAGCGATTCAGAGCATGCAAATCCAGTCCTACCTGGACGATCCCAAGGACGCGGTAACCATCGCCGCGCAATACAGCCGCTTGCCCGACGGAACCAACCATGTTTCGACCATGCAAATCAATGGCGTCAAGAAGGACCTGCTGATTACCACCGAAAACTCGAACTACCAACGGATGATGTGATCCCGGTCGGCCGCCCGCTTACTTGGGAGTGAAGTAGAAATAGTAGTCGGCCGTGTACTCGATACGAGTTTCAACGCCGCGGCTGGAGGGGCTGCAATTTCCCGGCGGGGGTTGGCCACCATCCGTGTTGATTCTGTGAATGGCACCCACTCGGCTGAACGCGCCGTTCCCCAGATGGCCGGTAACGCTCAACAACAGCCAGGGAATTGCCGCGGTTGCGTCAGGTGCATTCAGGCGTGCCACAGCCCGGGCCGTGATCTCACTGCCGTCTTTGTGCTTCCAGGTCGGGCCCAGGAAGTGAGAGCCAACCACCGCGCCCTCTTCGTCATAGAGAGTTGCTTCCGGGCCTTTGAGCGTCCACACCAGTTTTCCATCCGCGCCTTCCTGGCAGACATAGATCTGCACTCCAGAAGCATGGGTCCTCAGTACCAGCTCAGCGTCGTCGGGGAGCTGGATCTCTCGCGGTATTCCCGATTGTGGAGTCACGGCGGGATTGTAGCATCTGGCTGAGAGGAATCCAGCCCCGCTGGGTCGGGTTCCTGAATAGCACAGATAGGCTCGTTCCCACGGCCCAGCGAAGATCAGAGACACTGCATTGAAGGTCAGCCATAGCGTTCACCACGGAACCAGAGGCTGATGGTCGAGTTTCTACCAACCCGACGTCGTCGATCACCCCGACTCCGATCTCGAACACCCGCAACCGAGCGACCCCAACATGCTGACCGTAGGCTACGAGCGCCAATCGCCAAAAGCTAGCCCCGCGAGCCAGCACCTAGTAAGCTGTACGCGGTGAAAATATCCATCCAAGGTGAACGGGGATCATTCAGCCACCAGGCAGCAATCCAGCTCGTGCCTGGCGCGCAGGTACTGGCGTGCAGCCGCTCCGTCGAAGTTTTTGACGCCCTCGATTCCGGACGCGCGGGCGCCGCAGTGATTCCCGTGGAGAACACGCTGGCCGGGCCAGTGGGCGAGCATCTAGACCTTCTGCTGGAGCGCAACGTCTTCATCCAGCGCGAGCTCCACCTGCGCATCGAGCACAATCTGATGGCCGTGCCGGGTGTCAGCTTCAAGGACGTGCGTCAGGTGCTCTCGCATCCGGTGGCGCTGGACCAGTGCCGATCGTTTTTCAGTCGCCATCGTGGCGTGACCGGAGTCGGGTTCTATGACACCGCCGGCGCGGTCAAGTACGTGATGGCCAACCGCCTGCCTGAAGCCGCGGCCGTCGCCAGCCGCCAGGCCGCTCGCGAGTACGGCGCACGGATCCTGAAATCCGGACTTGAAGACAACCGCAAGAACTTCACGCGCTTTTTTCTCATCCAAAAGAAGCGGAAGATCGCGGCCAATGCGCGCAAGACCTCGCTGGTTTTTTCGGTCGACAACCAACCGGGAGCGCTGTTCAAAGCGCTGAGCGTGTTTGCTCTGCGCGATCTCGACCTGAGCAAGATCGAGTCGCGGCCGCTACGGGGACGGCCTTGGGAGTACGTCTTCTTTGTCGATGTGCTCCGTGGCGATGTCGAGCCCATGCGCTTGGCCCTGCGGCATTTGCAGGAAGTAGCGGGCTTGGTGAAGGTCTTGGGGGTGTATCCCCGGGCGCGAGCCGCCGAGTGAGGTTAAGGAGGTCAATCGAGGAGAGTATCAAGGTTGGAATAGGCGGTCGCCGATTTTGGCCCCAAGGGACAGCAACCCAAGCCAGTTTGCCGCCCAATGAACTTAAAGTACAATCTTGTCCGACAAGCGTACTCGGGCGTTTTGGGGTCGGGCCTGCATCTTTTCCAGATGTGTGATCATCAAATGTGAGCATATCTTTATCAAGGATCCATCATGGCTTCTGAACCACGCGATCAAGCCGTATCTTTTGCGGTCTCTCCCTCGGAATCGATCAAGGCGGAGCAAAGCAACGTCCCGGTACTGCCGGTTCGGGATACGGTTCTGTTCCCCCATGCCGTGCTGCCTCTGACGGTCGGCCGCGATAGCTCGATCCAGCTCATCAACTCCTTGGGCGAAGAGAAGACCATTCTTGTCGTAGCCCAGCGTGAAGCGCGCGTCGACCAGCCGCAGCCCACCGACCTCTACAGCATCGGGACCCTAGCCACCGTCCACAAGGTGGTCAAGATGCCCAACCAGAGCCTGTTCGTGTTCACCGAAGGCCTGCAGCGGGGCAAGCTGGCGGACTTCACCCAGTTGACGCCCTTTATGCGCGCCAACGTCGACGTGATTCCCGATGCGGAGACTGCGCAATCGCCGGAAATTGAAGCCCTGCAGCGCAACGTTCTGACGTTGTTCCAGCAAATCGTTGCCGGCTCGCCTACCCTCTCCGACGAACTGCAGACCGTGGCTATCAACCTCGAAGAAGCCGGACGTCTGGTGGACTTTGTGGCCTCGTCTCTGCCGTCGCTCTCAACCAAAGACAAGCAGGAGATCCTGGAAACGGCCGACGTTCGCAAGCGGCTCGAGACCATCAACCATCATCTGGCGAAGGAGCTCGAAGTACAGCAGCTGCGCAACAAGATCCAAACCGAAGTCCAGGACCAGGTACAGCAGTCGCAGCGGGAGTACTACCTGCGCGAGCAGATGAAGGCCATCCAGAAGGAGCTGGGCGAACAGGACGAAGCCCAGCGCGACGTCGAAGAGCTGCGCCAGAAGATCGAAGCCGCGGGCATGCCGGAAGAAGTAAAGAAGGAAGCGTTGAAGGAACTGACGCGTCTTTCCCGCATGTCGCCGATGGCAGCCGATTATTCCGTCACGCGCAACTACATCGAGTGGCTGGCGGTGCTTCCCTGGTCCAAGTCGAGCGGAGTGGAAGTTGACATCACCAAGGCGCAAGACGTTTTGGAAGCCGACCATTACGACCTCAAGAAGGTCAAAGACCGCATCCTCGATTACCTCTCCGTGCGCCGTCTCAAGCCCAGCATGAAAGGCCCGATCCTTTGCTTCGTCGGACCTCCGGGCGTGGGCAAGACCTCGCTCGGTCGTTCGATTGCACGGGCGCTGGAGCGGAAGTTCGTGCGCTTGTCGCTGGGCGGAGTGCATGACGAGGCTGAGATCCGCGGTCATCGTCGCACCTACATCGGCGCGTTGCCAGGACAGATCATTCAGGGCATTCGCCGTGCCGAGACCAACGACCCTGTCTTTGTACTCGATGAAGTGGACAAACTGGGACGCGACTTTCGGGGTGATCCGTCGTCGGCGCTGCTGGAAACGCTCGATCCCGAGCAGAACTCCACGTTCCGCGACAACTATTTAGACGTCCCGTTCGATCTTTCGAAGGTCCTGTTCATCTGCACTGCCAACATGCTCGATACCATTCCCGAGCCATTGCGTGATCGTATGGAGATTATCGAGCTGCAGGGGTATACCGAAGACGATAAGTTTCACATCGCCCAAAAATATCTGGTGCCGAAGCAGATCGAAGAGAACGGGCTCAAGCCGGAGCAGATCGAGATTCCGGAAGAGGCTATCCGCTTCATCAGCCGGCACTACACGCGTGAGGCCGGCGTGCGCAACCTAGAGCGCAACATCGGCGCCATGTGCCGCAAGCAGGCCCGCCGCATCGCCGAGGGCAAGACCGACAAACTGGTGGTAACGCCGCAGATCGTCCAGGAATTCCTGGGCGGCATCAAGATCCGCATCGATACTGAGATCGCCGAACGAACGCGGCGTCCCGGCGTGGCTGTGGGCCTGGCCTGGACTCCGGCGGGCGGCGATATCCTGTTCATCGAAGCCAACAAGATGAAGGGTAAAGGCGGCTTCACTATGACCGGCCAGATCGGCCAGGTGATGCAGGAGTCCATGCAGGCGGCTTTGACCTGGGTGCGTTCCAACGCCGACAAACTCCACATCCAGGAAGATTTCTTCAAGGACCATGACATCCATATCCACGTGCCGGCCGGCGCTATCCCTAAAGACGGTCCATCTGCGGGCGTGACCATGGCCACGGCGCTGGTATCGTTGCTCACCGACCGCCCGGTGCGTCCACTAACGGGGATGACCGGCGAGATCACCCTGAGTGGTAACGTGCTCCCCATCGGCGGCGTGAAGGAAAAGTTCCTGGCTGCCAAGCGTGCTGGCGTGCGCGACATCATCTTTCCGGCCGATAACCGCATGAACGTCGACGAAGACCTCACTCCGGAACAGCTCGATGGCCTGGTCCTGCACTACGTCACCACCATCGAAGAGGTACTGGAGATCGCCCTTCCCGGTAGCAAGCTGCAAGCCCGGCAAGACGAAGAAACCCGGGAGCTGCTGACGAATGTGAGTTGAATTGGATTCCAGCTCCTACCGGCTGCCGCTGAGGCAAAAAAGACCGGAGCGGCTGCGACGTGGGACCGCCCCGGGAGGAATCGTAAACTGCGCTTTGTACAGCTCTCAGGCTGCTTACCGTTTAGACGCAGAAAAGCGACGGACGGTAGGCCCCCAGGAGCTCCTAACCCGAGATTTTCGAGCCCCAAGTTCCGGTATGCTTACGACATGCGGGTTCGGGTACTGCTTTTTGGGCAGCTGAAGGACATCTTGGGACGTCGTGAAGACTCGCTCGAACTGGAGCCCGGGTCCAGGCTGTCTGCTGTGACCGCCCACTACGCCAAACAATTCCCCCAGTTCCAGACCATGGCCGGGTTTATTGCCTGCTCGGTCAACCAAGAATATGCTGACGGCTCGGCGGTGCTCTCGGAGGGGGACGAAGTAGGATTGCTCCCACCCGTAAGCGGCGGGAAAACGGGAACCGGGGGAAGAGCCGGAGGCCAAGAGCCCAACCGCGGCAGCGCACCACGAAGCGCCAACGACCTCAAAAGCAAATGCTGCACCTTGGTGCGGACGCGGATCGTGGCCGCGGCGGTCGCCGAGTCGATCAAGGCCGGCGAGGACGGAGCGGTCGTGGTCTTTGAGGGTACCGTGCGCAATCACAGTCGCGGGCGGCGCACATTGTACCTGGAATACGAAGCGTATGAATCTATGGCCATCAATGAGATGCAGCGGCTATCTGATGCAGCACTTGAGAGGTTCAAGATTCGTGACGTCCGTTTGGTACATCGCCTGGGGAGACTCGAGATTGGCGAAACCAGCGTGCTTATCGTGGTGGCCTCGGCGCACCGGCCGGCCGCCTTTGAGGCTTGCCGCTGGCTGATCGATACGCTCAAGAAGACGGTGCCGATCTGGAAGAAAGAGTTCTTCGAGGATGGGGCAGTCTGGGCTGACGGTGAGCCGTTCCCCGCAGAAACTCTGGGGCGGCCAGTAACTCCAGGCTCCTGATTGCATCTAAGCAGGGCAGAACACCTCACTAAGATATGAGACAGGCTCGGGTTGGTTTGGGACGTTTGAGTTCCCTGTCATGGCTGCTGTTGTTGTGTGTGATGGCTCTGGCGCAGGCGCAGAGGCCTTCCGCGCCGGGCGCCGGGCAGCCGCAGCAGAAGCCGACGCCAGGATACCGCGTGACCGTGCGCTTGGTGAACGTGTTTACCACGGTCACGGATGGTCACGGTGCACCGGTCGCCGGCTTGAACCGCGACGACTTCCGCGTACTCGAAGACGGGATTCCGCAGACCATCAGCGTGTTTGACCGGGAGTCGGAACTGCCGCTCAGCATCGTGCTGGCGGTTGACACCAGCCTGAGCACCATGCGCGATTTCAAGCTGGAAGTCTCTTCGGCACGGAAGTTCGCTCACTCTATCGTGCGTCCGGTCGACCACCTGGCCGTGTTTCAGGTCACCGAGAATATCGACCAGCTCACCAGCTTCACGCCGAAATTGGGCGAGATTGATCGCGGGATCGATCGTTTGCGGGTAGGCGCTGGGACGTCGCTCTACGATGGTATCTTCCTGAGCTCGGAAGCGCTGATCGATCGCGAAGGCAGAAAAGTCCTGGTTCTCATTACCGACGGCGGCGACACCACCAGCAAGGCCGATTATCAGAGCGCACTGCGCCGCGCCCAGCAGGCTGAGGCGATTGTCTATAGCATCATTGTGGTGCCGGTGGCTGCCGACGCTGGCCGCAACACCGGCGGGGAGCATGCCCTGATGACCATCTCCAAAGATACCGGCGGCAAGTACTACTACGCGGAGGGCATCGCCGAACTCGACGAAGCGTTTCACAAGATCAGCGAGGAGCTGCGCACGCAGTATCTGATCGGCTACTATCCCAACCGTCAGGTGAGCGATTCCCCGTTCCGCCGCATCCAGATCGAGGTGGTAGGTAAAGACCCGGCTCGAGCGCAATACCAGGTGCGGCACCGGGCGGGGTACTACACGGCGCCGGCAAGGTAAGCGGTCAGCATTGAGCCGTTGGCAGTTACGCTAGAGCTGACGCCAGCAGTTTTCGTGCGAGATGGTTCAAACGGCCTCCGATGTGCTGATTGCTGTGTGCCAATTGCTCGCCCCCGTCGCCGATGATCCGATGACGCGATGCTCCGATCCCCCCGTTTTACGCTACAATGTCCCAATGCCTTTCCGAGCCGTTTCTCCAGCCTTCGCCAAGAAGACGACCAAGACGCCGCCCCCGGAAGATACCGGGATGGAATCGGCTTACCTAAAAGCGCTGGGTGAAAAGCAGACTCCGGTGCTGGTGAAACTCGCTTCCGGTGAGACCTTTCGCGGCTGGATCGAGTATTACGATGTCGCCATGATCCGATTGACCCGCGAAGGCGCCCCGAATCTTTTCATCTTCAAGCACGAGATCATGTATATCGCCGAAGACAACGGTCGTCGTAACCGCTAATGATCCATCGGCACGACTATCTCACTCCCATGCAAGAGCTGGCTCGGGAAGCTGGAGCTCTCTTGCTCTCGTGTTTTGGAAAAGTTGCCATCGAATATAAAGGTGAGGTCGATCTGGTCACGCAGGCTGACCGGAGATCAGAGCAGTTGATCGTCGGGCGTATTCGTGAGCTATGGCCGGACCACGACCTGATCGGCGAGGAAGGCAGCCGGCGCGAGACCAACAGCGAGTTTCGCTGGTACGTCGATCCACTGGACGGAACCACGAACTTTGCGCACGGATATCCGGTATTTTGCGTCTCCCTGGCGCTGGAGCATAAGGGCGAACGCATTGCGGGCGTCATCTACGATCCGTGTCGCGACGAGATGTTCGCCGCTGAAAAGGGAAGTGGCGCACGACTCAACGGTCGTCCGATCCACGTCTCTAACATCGCGCGCTTGGCCGAGAGCCTGGTTGGTACCGGCTTTCCCAGCCACAAGCGCCACAAGAACCCGAACATCCACTTCTATCACCAGATTACTTTGCGAACTCATGGCGTGCGCCGAGCCGGGTCAGCCGCGCTCGACCTCTGCAGTGTCGCCGCGGGACGCTACGATGGTTTCTGGGAGTTCAACCTGAATCCCTGGGACACCGCTGCGGGCGTTTTGCTGGCCGAAGAAGCGGGAGGAAGGGTCAGCAACTTCAGTGGAGGGCCGTTCCACATCGACAGCCGTGAAGTACTCGCCAGCAATGGATTGATCCATCAGGAAATGCTTCACGAGTTCGCTCAGATCTTTGCCGGTCGCATCGAAGGCTTGCCGTCGGCGCTCGAGTATCCAAGATCGCGCTGACCGCCTGACATCTGGCCTTCCGGAAGTTTCTCGAGCGGGCTATTTTGTCGAGGACCCGCTGCCTTGGAGCTCGTCGAGCAACTGCTGGACATCGGGCTGGTTAGGATCGATGTGCAGCGCTCGCTGATAGGCCGCAATGGCTTTATCGCGCTCCTCATTCATCTCATACGCATAACCGAGCAGAACCTGAGCTTGAGCGTTCTGTGGTTCGGAAACGGCGAGCTTTTCAAGAGTAACAATCGCTGATAGGAAGTTGTGCTGCCGGAGCTGAACACGGGCAACATCCAGCGGGTTGGAACGTAGTTTAGCGCTGACAACTTGCGATCCGACGCCGGCCAGCACCAGTGCCGCCAGGATCATGGTTGCCCATTCGAATCTCTTCTTGCCCGATGCCGCCGCCGAGGCCAGGGGAACGCCGAAAATGAGGCCCGATATGAGCCCTCCGAGATGACACATGTTGTCGATGCCGACCCCCACACCAACCAACCCGAATCCGATCGCCAGGTTGAAGACAACGAAGAAGATGAGGCTGCTGAAGATGGATCGCCGCTCCAACGATGAGACCGACACTTTGCCGAATTTAATTCCGGAAAGGATCGCGCCGGCAATTCCAAAAATAGCCCCGGAAGCACCAACTTCAAAGGTTACCGGGCGCGCCGCCAAGCTGAGCAGGCTTCCCCCGACCCCGGTCAGCAGATAGATCGCGATCGTTATCCAGCGGCCAAACAACCTCTCGGACAGCTGACCAAGACTCCATAGACACCACATGTTGAAAGCAATGTGAAGCAAACCGGCGTGAACGAAGCCAGCGGTGAGCAAACGCCAGTATTGGCCACTTACGGTAAGCGGGGTGTAATTCGCTCCCCAGAGAACTGTCTGTTGGGGGCTGAAATTCAGGATGGCGCCGCCGGTAAGAACCATGCCTAGAAATACGGCTAGATTGATGGCCACCAGAGCAGTCGTCGCAGGATAGTCGCGCATGGTTCCGGCGCTCAGAGAGCGGCGCGCGCGGGTGGTTGCTTGCCCGGCACAGCGGTCGCACAGAATCCCAGCGTGCCCTTCGTCGTCGACCGGCAGCTCGGCTCCGCATTTCAGACATTGTGGCATGTCGTCTAGGATACCAAGGATGTCTCACGGTACAGCAAACTGTCCGTACTCTTGATAAAATTCTTGTTGTGGAACCTTCGCTGCTGACCCGCAAGATCGAAAAGCGCCCCGACAAGGTAAGACTCCCGGGCCGCATCCTTTTTCTGACTGAAGATCCGGAGTTGATCCGCCGCCAGTTGGCCGGGGAAGACCTCCCCTGGGACAAAAACAACCCCGAGAACAATCCCAAGCTGCGCGACGATATCTCCACCGACGAGATCACTCCCGCGCACATCTGCTTCTTCTTCGACGAAACTCTGGGTGAGTTCCCCTACACCGGACTCAAGTGCGGTAACGAGATTCCGATCAAGCGCGGCGACGTGAAAAAAGCTGGCTTCGTGGCCGCCGTCAGCGGCAAACGGCGCGGCAAGGGCTCCAGCCGCGAGCAGTCGCCGTACGCCGAGCTGTGTGCCGGGATCAAGCTGGTGATCGCCGAGAACATCGAGCGCATCTACAAGCAGAATTGCCAGAACCTGGGCGTGCTGACTTCGACCGACTTCAGCCTCATCGACAAAGTCCGCGGCGGCGAAGAGATTCTTCTGAGCGAGTTCACTAAGGGTGAGGACGACATTACCCGACAGGTGATCGAGTACGGCGGCCTGTTTCCGTTCAACGTGGCGCGGATGCAGGGGAAAGTAGTTCTGCCGCCGATCAGGACCGCGAAGCGGCCGATGACCATCGCCGAGAAGATCTTTGCTCGGCACATGATCAACGAGAAAGGCGAGACCGGTGTTCCGTACGTGAAGCCGGGAGACTCGGGTTTCGCCCGCACCGATCTGCGCTTCAGCCACGAGTACGTCACGCCGATGGCGGCAATCTTCTTCGAACACTTTGTAGGCAAAGGCGCCAAGGTCAACGATCCGTCGACAGTAGTGTTCTTCCGCGATCACCTCACCTTCCTCGACGAGGTGCTCTCGGAAGAGAAGCGCAAGATGGGGCTGCTGGACCTGGCCGGTCAGCTCAAGCTCAAGCAAGAGGATTTTGCGAAGAAGCAGGGAATCAAGCTGCACGGCGAGCTCAAGGACCGCAAAGGCTCGGAGGGCATCTGTCACTCGGTGATGGCGGAAAGCTACGCGCTGCCAGGCGAACTCAACGTAGGATCGGACTCGCATACGCCGCACGTGGGCGCGGTAGGCTGCGTGGCTTTCGGGATCGGCACCACCGACGTCTTCAACTCCTGGATTACCAAGGATGTCCGCGTAAAAGTTCCTGAATCGGTCAAAGTCGTCTTTCGCGGCAAACGCAGGGCCAACGTCACGGCGAAAGACTTCATCCTGCTGCTCCTCAGCATGGATTACATCCGCAGCGGCCAGGCCCTGGCCAAGGTGATGGAATACTCCGGCGAGGCCATCGAAGAGCTCAGCGTCGACGAGCGTGCCACCATGACCAACATGGCGGCGGAGATCGGTGGCTTTACCGGGATCGTGGCGCCCGATGCGAAGACCGTCGAATTTCTGATGGAGCGTCGTGGCATGCCGCGCGCAGAAGCCGAGAAGCATGCTGAAGGACTATTCAGCGATCCCGGCGCCGAGTACGCCCACGCGATCGAGCTGAACGCCGACGAGATCGTGCCCATGGTGGCGACTCCGGGCGATCCGGGCAATGGCAAGTTCATTCGTGACCTCAATACGCCGGTTCCGGTCGAGATCGCCTACGGAGGCACCTGTACCGCGGGTAAGAACGCCGATATGGACATGTACGCCCAGGTGCTCTCCGAGGCGCTTGGCCAGGACCGTCGTGTCGCCGACACCTGCAAGTTTTACATTCAGTTTGGTTCGCAGGAAACGCGAGAATATTGCCTGCGCAAAGGATATTTTGAGGTTTTCAAGAAGGCCGGAGCGATTGTGATCGAGCCCAGCTGCGGGGCCTGCATCAACGCCGGGCCGGGTGTTTCGACGCGTCCTGACCAGGTTGTGATCAGCGCCCAGAACCGCAATTTCCCTGGGCGCAGCGGTCCGGGCCAGATGTACCTGGCCAGCCCTTATACGGTGGCCGCAAGCGCCGTAGCCGGACACATCGTGGAGTACGAGCCAAGCACACAACGAAAATTGGTAGAGGCCTGAGAAGAAGCTAGGTGCGGCTCGGAAAGCGCCGTTGGCTGGGCAACTCTGACGGTTTGCTAATTGCTAATTGCTCTGTTTACAATCGTCTGTTAGCGTTCAGCCCTTAAAATTTACGGAGATTTAGACCCTTATGGCATATGTGATCGCAGAGCCTTGCATTGGAACCAAGGACGCGGCTTGCGTGGATGCATGCCCGGTGGACTGCATCCATCCCAAGAAGGACGAAGGCCAATTCGAAAGCGCAGAGATGTTGTATATCGATCCGGTCGAGTGTATCGATTGCGGCGCCTGCGTGCCGGTTTGCCCGGTTTCGGCGATTTTCGCCCTCGACGACCTGCCGGAAAAATGGAAGGCTTATACCGAGAAAAACGCGAAGTACTTCGGCCGCTAACCGCGAGCCGAGAGTGTTTCAAGCGCGCAGCCTCCGAAGCTGCGCGCTTTCTGCTTCTAAGCCGGTGTATGCTTTGAGCTTCCCATGGCCAAGCAGTCTGAAGCCCTGATCCTGCGTACTTATCCGTTCCACGAAGCGGACCTGCTGGTCACCATCTTCACGCGCGACGAGGGAAAGATTCGGGGCGTCGCCAAAGCGGCCAAGCGATCGAAGCGTCGTTTTGGCGGCGCGCTCGAGCCGCTAACCTACGTCGTTGCCCACTGGGAGGAAAAGCCCAAGCAGGAGCTGGCGCGGCTGGACTCCTGCGAAATCCTGAGCTCGCCGCTGATCGCCGAGATGACCTATCCGCGCTTGGTGGCACTCAGCTATGTGGCTGAGGTTCTCGACCAGCTTCTCCCTGACCATGAGCCCAGCGACGACATCTTCCGCCTGGCGCTTTCCGTGGTCCGTCACCTCGAGAACGGCGCGGTTTGGATGCCCCTCACCTATTTCGATCTCTGGATCGTTCGCCTCATCGGCCTGCTTCCTGACCTCAGTCACTGTGCCACTTGCGGAGCCGTACTGAACGGCAGTCGCGCGTTTTTCCATCCCCTGGCCGATGGCCTGCTCTGCGTGCGCGACAAGCGCCTTGCGAGCAGCGAGATTGCCTCCGACTCCCGCGGGCTGGCCGCGGAGATGTTTCGCGCTCCGCTTGAACGCTTCGCCGACCTGGCCTGGCCGCGACAGCGTGGGGCCGACCTGCGCAAGTTCTTGGCTCAGCGCATCCAGCTGCACATCGAGCGGAAACTGGTGACCGCCGTGATGCTGGAGAAGATCGACTGAGTTGGCAAATAGCAATCGGCCCAACTCAGCCGGACGACAGATCGCGTTCTAGCAAGCTGATGGCGTCTGCCTTAGCTGTGCTGGTTGCTAATTCGCTAATTCCTGAATCCGCCTTCTGAACGCTGCCTCGAGCTTCTGTTACATTAGATTCTTTATGCCCGACCCGACCGCTCCTACCTATCAAGAGGTCATTCTTCGCCTGCAGGAATTCTGGGCGCTGCAGGGATCGGTGTTGCAGCAGCCGTACGACACGGAGGTTGGCGCCGGTACCATGGCGCCGGAGACGTTTCTGCGCGTGCTGGGCCCCAAGCCCTACAAAGTCGCTTATGTGCAGCCGTCGCGACGTCCCGCCGACGGCCGCTATGGCGACAACCCCAACCGTCTCTACAAGCACATGCAGCTCCAAGTGATCCTGAAGCCGCCACCGGAAAACGTTCAGGAACTGTATTTGGAGTCGCTCAAGGCGATCGGTATCGACCTCCGCATGCACGACATCAAGTTTGAAGAAGACAATTGGGAGGCGCCGACACTGGCCGCGTGGGGCGTGGGCTGGCAGGTGATGCTGGATGGTCTCGAGATCACGCAGTTCACTTACTTTCAGCAATGCGGCGGCATCGACCTTGATCCCATCTCGGCCGAGCTCACCTACGGCCTGGAACGCATCACGGCGTTCTTGCAGGACCGGGACAGCATTTATGACGTCGTCTGGGCTCGCGATCCCCAGACGGGCAGGGAAGCTACCTATCGGGATGTGCGCTATCAGGAGGAGCTGCAGGTTTCTGTTTATAACTTCGAAGCCGCCGACGTCGACAAGACCTGGAAACATCTGGAGATGTACGAAGCCGAGTGCCAGGAGTTGATCAACAAATTCAATGCCATGGCCGCCGACAAAGCGACGAGCGCAGAGGCCCGGGCGCGATTCCCGCTGCTCGGCGCCTACGATTTATGCCTGAAGTGCTCCCATCTTTTCAATCTCCTCGACGCGCGCGGCGCCATCTCCGTGACCGAACGCGTCGGGGTGATCGCCCGCATCCGTCAGCTTGCTGTGGGATTGGCGAAGGCATATCTGGCCCAACAATCGTCGACGCCGGCGCTGAAGCAGAAGACCGAAGGAGCCGCCTGATGCCAGACTTTTTGCTGGAGATTGGCTGTGAAGAGATCCCCGCGCGGATGCTGGAAGCGGCTTCTATAGAGTTGACGACTCGCCTTCGCAGCCTGATTTCACGCGAGTCGCTATTGCTGCGCCCCAGCGACCAGGATGGTGGCGAGAGCCGTCTCGATCTGAGCAACATCTTGCTTGAGCTCTACGCAACTCCGCGCCGTCTGGCTCTGGTAGTGCCGGGAATCGCTGCCGCGCAGCCCGATGTAACAGAACAAGTCACCGGCCCATCCCTCAAGGTAGCCTTTAAGGATGGAAAACCTACCCCGGCGGCAGAAGCTTTCGCGAAGAGAGCCGGGGTGGATGTCTCGCGACTGCAGAAGACCAGCACTCCCAAGGGCGAATATCTGGCCGCCACGGTGACCAGGAAAGGGCGGCCTGCTGCAGAAGTTCTTGCCGAAGCAGTGCCGAAGGAGATTGCCGGACTTTACTGGCCCAAGAGTATGTACTGGCGCGCCGGCAAGCCAGAGCGGTTCGTGCGGCCGGTGCGTTGGATGGTTGCCCTTCTTGATGAAGAGGTCGTGCCGCTCGAATACGCTGGGATCAAGGCCGGACGCGCAACGCGGGGCCATCGCATCCTGGGACCGGAGCAGGTTTCCATATCCACTCCAACGCGCTACGCGCAGCAGTTGCGTGCGGCTCACGTTGTCGGTGGGGGCCCGGAGCGCGAACTGAGAATCCGCAAGGCCCTCGACGCGGCCACGCGCACCATCTCCGGCGCCCGTTGGCGCGAAGATGCCGAACTTTTGAAGACGGTGGTGAACCTGACGGAATGGCCGTCAGTGATCCTGGGCAATTTCGATCCTCAATTTCTCAGCTTGCCGGAGGAAGTGCTGGTCACGGTCATGCGCGACCACCAGAAGTATTTCGCGGTCGAAAATGCATCAGGCAAGCTGGCGCCGCATTTTCTTGCGGTGTTAAACACTGACGGGGACCCCGATGGACTCATCCGCCACGGCAACGAGCGGGTGCTGCGAGCCAGGTTCAATGACGCACAGTTCTTCTGGAATTTCGACAACCGGACCCGCTTCGCTGATCGCCGCGAGAAGCTCAAGCACGTGACCTTTCAGAAGGATCTCGGCGACTACTACGAGAAGACCGAGCGGATTGGCCGCTCGGTCGGGGCCATCGCGCAAGCGTTTCTGAAGTCAGGGATCACGGTTGATCGCGGCGCGGCGGTGGAGGCGGCGCACCTCTCTAAGAACGACCTCACGGCCGAACTGGTGAAGGAATTCACCGAACTCCAAGGAATCGTTGGTGGCCGATATGCCGAACATCAAGGACTGAGTAAGGCAGTCGCGGACGCGATCTACGACCAGTACAAGCCGGTGTCCATGGAAGATTCGGTTCCCCGCACAATGGAGGGCGCAATCGTTGCGATCGCCGACAAAGCTGATTCAATTGCGGGCATGTTTGCCTTGGGCCTGGTACCTTCTGGCTCCAAAGATCCGTTTGCATTGCGGCGCCAGGCCAACGGGATCGTTAAGACCATCGCCGAACACAAACTGCTAGTCAATCTGGCCCACCTGATGTACGAAGCGCGAGAGCAATATCAATCTAGCGACGCGGCGAAGAAGTTTACTGCGACCGTCGAGGGTTACTCGCGGTCTATTGCCGCGTTCTTCCGCGAGCGCCTGGAGTTCTACTTGCGCGATGTGCTCGGTCTTGCCTATGACGTGGTGAACGCCACACTGTCCGCGGACGCCAACGATGTTGTCGATGCAGTAGCTCGAGCCCAAGCCGTTGCCAAGGTTCGGTCCTCGCCAGACTTTGAGTCCATCTCCACATCGTTCAAACGGATGAAGAACATCTTGCGCCAGGCTGCGGAGGCCAGCAAGAGAGTCGCCGAGCCATATTCCCCCGGCGCCCTCCTTGAAGAGTCCGAACGGGAACTGGCCGCAGCGATCCCAATCGTGGCTGCCAAGGTCAACCAGCTGCGGGCGAGCAAGAATTACCAGCCAGCGCTCATCGAGATATCCAAATTACGCCCGTCCATCGATGCCTTCTTCGATAAGGTGATGGTTATGGTCGAGGATGAGAAACTGCGCGCTAACCGCCTGGGGCTGCTGGCAACGGTGGTGGGGGAGTTGTCCTCGATCGCGGATTTCTCGGAAATCGTGACCGAGCGCAAATAGCGCTCAGCATTCAGCACTCACTACAGCAGACGGTCAAGCCCGAATCCCAGTCGGCTTAGGCGGAGGCTCTCTGGTTCTGTAGAATGAAAGGTCGAGATGCGTTCGCGTCCGACCAGCGGTCGGAGCGCCATCCACGGGAGACCAGCCATGAGCGTAACTCCGGTTTCAAGTCCCCAAACGACCCCAAGAACAAGTCAATCAATCCAATACGTTTTCTTCTTTGGCGGTGGCAAAGCTGAAGGCCACGGCAAGATGAAGGATGAACTGGGCGGCAAGGGCGCCGGCCTGGCGGAGATGACGAACGCCGGTTTGCCGGTACCTCCAGGTTTCACGGTGCAGACCGCCGCATGCCGCGAGTACATGCAGACAGGCAAGGTGGCCCCCGACTTGGAGCAGCAGATGTCGACGGCGCTAGCTCGTCTCGAAGCATTGCAGGGACAGAAGCTGGGGACGGGGGAGAATCCGCTACTGGTTAGCGTTCGCTCCGGCGCCAAATTCTCCATGCCGGGGATGATGGATACCATCCTCAACCTCGGGCTCAACGACGAGAGCGTGAAGTCTCTGTCGCGCAAGTCGCAGAACGAGCGCTTTGCTTACGATTCCTACCGCCGCCTGATCCAGATGTTCGGCAACGTGGTGCTCGACATTCCCAAAGCTGCTTTCGACGAGGTCTTCGACAGCCAGAAGAAGAAGCGGGGCGTGAAACTCGACACGGAGTTGAATGCCAACGACTTGCAGGAAGTCATCGTGGCATACAAGCAGATCGTCAAGAAACATGCGGGGCGTGACTTCCCACAGAATCCGCTGGAGCAGCTCACGCTGGCGCGCGACGCTGTGTTCCGCTCTTGGAACAACGATCGAGCCAAGGTCTACCGCCGCATCAACAATATTTCCGACGATCTAGGAACCGCGGTCAACGTGCAATGCATGGTCTTTGGCAATCTGGGTGACACCAGCGGCACCGGGGTCGGCTTCACGCGCAATCCCGCCACCGGCGATAAAGAGTTCTACGGAGAGTTTTTGATGAACGCGCAGGGCGAGGATGTGGTGGCTGGCATCCGTACGCCGATCCATATCAGTGAGCTCAAGAAGGCGATGCCGGAGGTCTACGATCAGCTTCGCGAAATCACGACGCGTTTGGAAAAACACTATCGCGACGTCCAGGATTTTGAGTTCACAATCCAGCAAGGCCGTCTGTACATGCTGCAGACACGCAACGGCAAGCGTACCGGGTTGGCAGCGGTTCGCATTGCGATCGCCATGGTGAATGAAGGCCTGATCACACCGGAAGAAGCCATCTTCCGCGTGGAACCTAACCAGCTTTATGACTTCCTGGTTCCGCAGCTCGACGAATCGCGCGGCAAAGTGGAAGTAATCGCGACCGGCTTGCCGGCGTCGCCGGGGGCGGCCGTAGGGCAGATGGTTTTCACGGCGAACGACGCGGTATCCGCGGCCGGGACGGGAGCGACCAAAAACCCTGTGGTCCTGGTGCGCAGCGAGACCACGCCCGAAGATATTCACGGCATGGAGGTAGCTGTGGGAATTCTCACGGCGCGCGGCGGCATGACCAGCCACGCTGCGGTGGTGACGCGCGGCATGGGCAAGTGTTGTATCGTGGGCGCCGGCGAGATTGAAGTGGACGAGAAGAAGAAGGAGATGCGCGTCGGCGATCTTCTATGGAAGGCCGGCGACTGGATCTCGCTCGACGGCACCACCGGCCGTGTGATCAAAGGCCGTCTCCATACGGTTCCCGCATCCGCCGACAACTCTGAACTGCAGACCCTGCTGGCGTGGGCCGAACCTTATCGCACCATGGGGGTGCGCGCCAATGCCGATATTCCCCGCGACGCCATCCAAGCCCGTGCTTTCGGCGCCGATGGCATCGGGCTCTGCCGCACCGAGCACATGTTCTTTGCCGAAGACCGTATCCCGCACATGCGCGCCATGATCATGGCCCGCACTGAGCCGGAGCGCCGCGCGGCGCTGGCCAAGCTGCTGCCCATGCAACGCTCTGACTTTGAAGGCCTCTTTCGCGCGATGGACGGACTGCCCGTAACCATCCGGCTGCTGGATCCACCGTTGCACGAATTCCTGCCCAAGCGCGAGGAATTGATGGTGGAGATCGCCCGGCTGGAGCTGACGGATCCCCAGTCGCCCAAGCTCGCGGAGAAGCACGAGATTCTGCGCCGCGTGGAAGAGCTGCATGAGTTCAATCCCATGCTGGGATTACGCGGCTGCCGGCTGGGCATTGCCTATCCCGAGATTTCCGAGATGCAGGCGCAAGCGATCTTCGAGGCTGCGGTCAACGTAACCCGCGCTGGAGTTAAAGTAATCCCTGAAGTCATGGTGCCATTGATCGTGACGGTCAAAGAGATGGAGAACCAGGGATCCATCATCCGCCGGATCGCCGATAAGGTGTTTAAAGAAAAAGGAACGCGCGTGGACTACCTGGTGGGGACCATGATCGAGCTGCCCCGGGCCTGCGTGATCGCCGACGAGATCGCAGAAAACGCCGAGTTCTTCAGTTTCGGCACCAACGATCTCACCCAGACGATGTACGGTTTTTCCCGCGACGACATTGGCACCTTCCTGCCCGCGTACATCGACGCGGGAATACTGAAGACTGATCCCTTCGCCAGCATCGACCAGAAGGGCGTGGGATATTTGATGGAGATGGGCGTGGAATTGGGCCGCAAGACTCGTCCGAACATCAAGCTGGGCATCTGCGGCGAGCACGGTGGCGATCCGGAATCCGTGGTCTATTGCCACAAGATCGGGTTGACTTACGTTTCCTGTTCACCTTTCCGGGTGCTCACGGCACGACTGGCAGCAGCGCAGGCCGGAGCGTCAGACAAGTTGAAGGTGGAATCGGGGAGAACGAAATGAAAATGCTGTTAGTAGCTAGCCTGAAAGGCCTTTGTTCTCGAGGTTGAACCACTTCTCGCTCAGGGCGTAGAGCCGCGATGCGAGCTCAGGCTGATGGCCAAAAGGCCAATGGCTAAAGGCCGACTTACTGCACTTTCTGCAATCTTTCAATCAGCTTCTGGGCGAGATTATCTTCTGATTCGGACCAAAGCACCCGACCGCTAATGCCGCAATTCTGTTCCACCGCAGTCGTGAAGCTGACCAGCTTGTGGACGTTGGCCTTGATGCGCCGCTCCACGACTTCGTTGAACTCGATCTCTTCATAGAGAAAAGGCTCGTCGAGTCCGAAGTCGACCTGCACATGTCCGTTTTGCTGGTAAGTGGCCTCTTCGAACTTAGCACCGAATGCGATGAACTTGACAGCCTGGGGACGAAGCTCCCAGGTCGTATCCAAATCACCTTCCTGTACAGGTACCCACAGGTCCCACATGACCTCGAGTTCGTAAGCGTTATCTTCCTGGAGAAGGTCTCCGGCCAGCGCCAATATACGCTCCGGATCAGCGCGATAGTCGAAAGTCTGCTGGAAAATGATGGGCTGGTCCCAGCCGAGGCTGTGCACGGCCATATAACCCACGCCGCCTTTTTGCGCAGAGAATGGGAACTCCTTTACCACCGACAGCAGGCGGGGCAGCATCTCCGGTTCGCGGAAGCTGGGAAACCAAATGCTCAAATAGAGACGATCAGCCATATCCTTAAAGACGTCACGAAAGACGCTATTGTAATCTTCTGATGCGCTTTTCGTCTTGGAGGCGGGTTGGTCCTGCCGGGTAGGGCTGGGACGTAGGACTAGTCCTCGTCTTTTGGAGGCGGGGGTGGTTCCAGCCGATCATGGAATTTTGACGCCAGTTTCTCTGAAGCCTCCACCAGATTATTCTCGCGAGCGGTCTGCTTCATCGCGGATTTGGCTGTGTCAACGGCGGTCCACAATACTCTCTTGGTCTTGGCGTCATAGACCGTCATGGTGATTTCAACGCTGGAAAGGTCCACACTGCTGCTGCTGGAATGTTCCGGACGGCCGGTGAGCGGCGAGGGCCCTCCCGAACCGGCGACGCGAACTCCGCTGTCACCACCCGTCGTTGCAACGGTCACGACCAGATCAGCTTTGTCCTGGGAGTCCACCATGGTGAATCGACCCCAGCCATCAAGGGTCGAGGAGATGACATCGTAGGGAATCTGACTACCGCGGGCGCGCGTGACCATCACATTTCTCGCGCTGGTGAGCCGTGCCGTCGCCGGATCCACGCTAGGTCTTTTCGCCGGTGGCTGCGGGGCCGGTTGCTGCTGTGGCCGTTGCGACGACGGTTGCTGAGGCTGCTGCTGCTGTTGCCCTAAAGCAGTCGAAGCGAGCAGCGCCAAAGCGAGCGCGACGATGAAACCGCCGAAGAGGGGAGACTTGCGCATACAGTCGCCTCCGAGAAGCTCAAATCTAGGCCAAGAGCGCGACCGAGACAAGGGTCCAAAGGTACAGGGTATGACAAGAATTGTTAAGCGTGCGCTGCGGCCGGCGCCCCATCCAGAAGCGCGCGAATAGGCTTGGCATACTCCGCGCTTTCGTGATCTCCGGTCACCAGCTCGATCTGCTGCGCACTCCTCACGCCAATTTTCAGCTGGACGGCGCGAGCAATCTGCTCCTGATCGAAGATCGATCCCTGGCTTACCTCCGGCGTCGTTCCAAAATGGCGCAGTAAGGCCACACCCACAGCGTCGAGGGCGACGCGATCGGTGGAAGCGAGAATGACGTTCGAGTCCACGAGCTTGCCCTGGTCGGGACCGCCGTTGACGAATGCCTGGATGCCATCGAGCACGATCAGATCAGGACGATATGCGCCATTGATCTCGGCGATCATGCGCCGCTGGTTCGGGGAAGAGTGCAACTCGCGCATGTAGTTGTAAGGTTGTCCAGGAACGAACTTCGCCGCCAGTCCCACTGAATTCTTCAACGACAGGGTGAAGTGGCCGCCATAGCGATGCGTCTTGAGACAGCAGGTGGTGACGACGCCTCCGGCATTGCGCATCAGCCGCGGGAGGGCGAATCCCTGCTGCCAGTGACTGTCGGGCTGGCGGATGAGTTCCCAGTCGTCGGCCGGCAATTCATCCAACACAACGATCTTGGCGCCCAGCTCGCTGCCCAGGCGAAACGCGTCTTTAGTCTCCATGACTTGGCGCGTGTTACCCATTCCACTGCGGTCGCCCACGACCAGAGATCCGGCACCCATGGTCTTGACTTTGCGCAGCAGCGCGGCCAGCGTGTCGACATGCGTGGAACCTGGCGATTGGTCAGCGCTGTTGAAGTTCGGTTTGACGAAGAGATCTTTGCCGCTGAAGCGCTTGAGCTCCAGCAAGTCAATGGCGCGATCCACTCCTCGGGCGCGGTCGATAGTCTTGACGAAGGCGACCTCGGTGGTCGCGACGGTTTCGGCTTCGAGTTCAGTGGCCGTTAGCAACCGCGGCGCCAGCACTGCGGCGGCGCCCAGAGTTGAGGCTTCCTTCAGGAACTGTCTGCGATTCATGTATCCTCACGCGCAGTTCCCCTATTGAATACCCGGACACGCGCAACAGGCAAGCCCGCGGATGACCCGGCCAAACAGCCGGGTCACGCTGGCTGATACGGGTTAAGTGTTACTCCAGGACGTTCAGGAAATTTTGAGCGTCATCGACGAAGTAGATCTTGTTAGCGACCGCCAAAAGGCCGAACAACGCGCCAGAGCCTGGAGGCGAACCGCTGCTGTCCACAAGTTTGGTGGCGACCTGCTTTCCGTCGTCGGTGATCTCAACCAGGTTGCCGTCGCCGCCATTGGCGGCAATGATGTTGCCGCTGGGAGTGCGCGTGAGCCCAAGCGGGTCGTTCAGTGCACCGCCCTTGGAGATCGTGAACGCGGTGCCGGCATCGGTCGTGCGAGTTACCGGATTGGGTATCCCGGCAAT
This sequence comes from Terriglobales bacterium, assembly GCA_036522035.1. Classification (GTDB taxonomy): domain Bacteria; phylum Acidobacteriota; class Terriglobia; order Terriglobales; family Acidobacteriaceae; genus Angelobacter. Next base: position 18,135 of record DATDGP010000057.1, on the reverse strand, counting down.
GCGATTGTTCAGGCTATCGGCCACGAATAGAAGGTCGTGATTGCCGTCTAAAACCACTCCAGTGGGACCGATGATTAGCGCAGCCGGATCAAAGCGGGCGGGGAACCCGGAGCCTATCACCGTGGTTTCCATCACCAGAGGTTTGTCCTTGCGATCGACCTGAAGAACCACCCGGACCACAGTCGCGCTGTTCGAGGGCGTGGTGTCGTTCAGCTTAGGGTTGTTCAGAACATTGGTAACGAACAATGCGGCCGTAGTATCGCCGTCAAAGGCGGTCATGTCCCAGGGACCAGCGATATGCCCGCCGGAAATGGTTTCAACAACTTGGCCGTTGCTATTCAGGATGATGAGGCATCCTGCTTTGATCGTGGCTGAAGTGCCATCACTTGTAGGAAGACTGCCGACGACGACCCAACCACTACGCAAGGCGACCAAGGCCGTGGTCAGCCCGATTCCGCCAGGGCAACTGCCCGGGAGTGACTTGGCACTGATTTGCGCGAAGAGCTGGACGCTGCCAGTCGGCGAAATCTCGACGATTGTAGAGCCTGTGCCTTGCTGATTTTGGCTATTGTTGAAGTTGCTGATCAGGATATTGCCCTCGACCAGCTTGTCCTTAGACACCGGAACCAGCGCGACGCCGTAAGGGTTGACGTCGCCGTTTGCCGGTACGGTCGAGGCGACAGGGCTGACACTTAGGGTAGGTAGTTCTTGTGCCATAAAGGTTGCGGTGACGCCTAAGCACCACACCAGCACACCCAGACAGAAGAATCGATTCGGTAGCAGTCGAACCATGTAACCTCCTATAGCACCGAAAGAAAGCCTTATAGGCTAGCCAGATTTTTATCTTGTTGGTAGAAGTTGCTGTAGTGTTTAGAACCTTCGGAGCTAGATGGAGTGGCCACGGCAATCGAGTCTTTTGCTGGTAGCTGGTCTGAGGTGAATTTCAAAAAAGGGCTTGGTTGAGAGGCTCGAGGACCGACATCGGAGCTCATCGCGAAACCCTTCAACCCGTGCACCCAACGGTTTCGGCCGTGTGAGGCGGACCCGTTGTCGCCGCGAATCGCAGCAACATGCGCCAGGGCGTGCGAACGCGCGCGAATCATCTCTTGCATGCTGCAGCCCAGCAGACTGGCGCAGTCGCTCTCTGAATGTCCTTCCAGAACCAGGATCACGAACACGAATCGTTCGAAGGCGGGAAGCTGCAAGACCGTGGCAGTCCATAGGTCTTTGTCCGACGACGCGTCCGTAACCGAGGACGATTCCAATGTCGCAGGCAGCCCGGGAGCCGGTGACATTAGCTTGATCGCGTTGCGGATGATGACCCGCTTGCTCCACGAGCGTGCCCATTCTTTGAAAACCGGGTTGCCGTGAATGCTTTCCTCCAGTCCGGAAACAAAACATTGCTCGGCTTTCGCGGTGTCAGCCGTAAGCAACAAGGACAGCAGGTGAAGCGTGCTCATATCTTCGATGAAGATCCTTTGGAAGTCGGCGCGGCTAGCGTGTGTCAGGGGCCGGTCCGTGGTTTGAGGGTTGGGCCTGTCGTCAAAATGGAAAATGCTCATATTGCCTCCATCGGTCGCCGCCCGTTTTATCTGGGGACTCTTGGGGGAGGGAGCACACTGCGCGCCAAACGGCTATGTATTTTCATAAGTATTTGATTCGCAAGTAGATAGCTCGATAACTCCGGGGTTGTTGCAGGGCGTTTACCGTGGGTTGGAGAAGACAGTGTCAGGAAACCGACACAGCCTTTAGCTCGCTCAAGCGTTTAGCTTCAATGATAAAGAGGCCGAGGAGATTTGTTTGAAGAGACCCGGCGTGCGCACCTGGGCATTGTCCGCAGAGTTCTGAGGAACCGGTTACTTTCGTACTCTGAAACTTTCTTGAGTCTTGAGTGTTTAAGCCGGGCGGAAGGCATCCCCCAGGCCTAAAAATCTCAGACTCTGGAGTTCACTCATGCGACGTGATCTTTGCGGGAAGACGCGCCTTGCACTGGCGCTGGTTACCGCGACCATCATCCTGATGCTAGTTGCCTGCGGCGGCAATTCGACTAACCCAACCAACAACAACACGAACCCCCAGTCCGGGACCATGAGCGTCGTGATTAGCGATGCTTCGGCGGAAGACTGGTCGGCCATTGACGTCAAAGTCATGAGCATTGCGCTCACGCCGCAAGGCGGAGGATCGCCGGTGACAGTTTACACCGCCCCCAATCCGGCACCCATGCTCAACCTGGTCGAACTCGATCAACTTGGCGAACTCCTGGGCAACATGTCGGTGATGCCAGGTACGTATAGCTCGGCGACGCTGACACTGAGCGCCAATCCCGGCGACGTGAATCTTGTGGTTTCCCCTGATCCTGAGACTGGCTTTCCAGCTACACCGGGAAGCACGATCCCATCCAACCAGATCCAGATCCAAAACACGACAGGCGGCTCGGGAGGGCTGACGGTGCCTTTGAAGGTGAACTTCTCGTCGCCGTTGACGGTTACCGGCGGACAGAACAGCGCGATCAACCTGGAATTCAATCTTGCTCACCCGGCGTTCCTCGTCGCCCACGTACCGCTCGGCGGGGGTTCCACGATCTGGGCAGTGAACTTCAATCCTGCTTTCCGCCACCATCCTATTGACGACATCACCAGGCTGGTGCTTCGCCACATGTACGGGACGGTGCAGTCGGTTTCCACCGACAACACCTCGTTCACCATGATGCGCGACTTTCCCGTAGAGCCGGCAAGCAATCCGGAATCGGAAATCACTTCTTCCCAAAGCATTAACATCCTGGCCGACTCGGTCAACGGCACGATTTTCTATGATCTGGATGCCAAGACGTCCAGCGTCATCCAGAATTTTTCGGCGCAAGCCAGCACTCTCGGCGGAAAATTCGTTCGCGTGGCAGCTCGCTTTCAGCAGGATGGAACGCTGGTGGCAGTGCGCGTCTGGGCCAGCACGTCTTTCAGCAAGGTATGGCTGAACCCTGAAGGCCACGTGTTGCACGTGAATACGACTACAGACATTATCACCGTTTCCAGCGAAGACGGCACGGCGTTTCCTGTGACGATCAATGGTAATACGCAGTTCTTCTTCCGTACGCCCTACAAGGCGCAGGCAGACGCCACGCCCATCGGCACGGGCACGGCGTTTCTGAGCAACATCGTGCGCGGCTTCAAGGTGCACGTCTCGGTGGTGGATGCGTTGGCGAACCCGGTAGTTGCGCAGAGTGTGGACATTGAGAACGCCGTTTTCAGCGGCACTATTTCTTCGCCCACCGGCAGCGCATTTACCTACACCAGGAACTTTCACACTGCGAGCGATGACTACACCATCAACTTGGATTACGTCTCCAGCAGCACCGCCAACGGGAAGGACGGGAACGGCAATCCCATCACCGGTTTCAAGTGGTGGAATTTTGCTTTTCCGACTACGGCCGATACCGGCACCAACGCCATCACTGACTTCGTGAATGCCACCAGCGGCACCGCGAACTTCGGCGGGACGGCGGGTCCGGTCAACGCGTTTGGCGAAAGCTACACCGTGTGGGACGATCCAGCCAACCCCAGCAATGCCTGGTCAGCGCTTTGGTCGATCCTTGACCCGACGCCGCTGCCGCTGGCCACGGTTTCAGCCAACTGGGTGACGAACCCGAACGGTGGAACTTTCGGCATCACGGTTCCAAACGGCACAACCGCGGTGACGATCAGCGCTAGCAGCGTCTCCGGTTCCGCGACTCTGTTCTATCAAGTCGATCGCACGAACGGAGTGGTAACCGTCACGCCACAAGACGTTACCTCCAGCGCAGGCCTGACTGCTATTTCTACCAACTTGGCCAGCCCAACGCTGGTCAAGGTCTATGGCGTACCGCAGTCCGACGGGAGCATCAAGGCTTACGTTGTGTTCTACTTCACCGGAGCAACCAAGCCTCTATCCTGACCTGAGGCTTGGGCGTTCGATCCAGCCGCCGCGCCCCAAAGCGCGGCGGCTCTTTTTGTGTGTTTCAGTTTTGCGAAGATTCGTAGAGAATTGCAGCCATGGCGATCTTAGACCTTCTGCTCGGCCGTCCCCTGGCTTCCGAAGATGCTCGCGCGGAACAGATCGGCGCAGCCGCCGGAATCCCTATCTTTGGTCTTGATGCATTGAGTTCGGCAGCATATGGACCGGAAGCTGCTCTTACCTTGCTGATACCTCTGGGGGCTGCCGGAGCTGGGTACCTGATGCCCATCACCATGAGCATCATCGCACTTCTGGGCATCGTTTATTTCTCTTACCGGCAGACCATCCAGGCTTATCCGGGTGGCGGCGGTTCTTACACCGTGGCGCGGTTGAACCTAGGGACCAACGCGGGCTTACTGGCGGCAGCAGCGCTGATGATCGATTACATCCTGGTGGTCGCCGTGGGAATCTCGGCTGGGGTGGGCGCGTTAGTATCCGCGGTCCCCCGCCTGCAGCCGCATACGTTGTCGTTGTGTCTATCGATCCTGGTCGTCATCACGTTGGTGAACCTGCGGGGGGCGCGCGACACGGGTATCATCTTCATGGTGCCCACGTATTTGTTCGTGGGCTCACTTCTTGCCCTGATCGTGGTGGGCCTGTTCAAGACCTTTGCCGCCGGCGGGCATCCCCACCCCGTCTTGCCGCCCGCAGTCCCGCCCGCCCTAGCGGCTGCGCCCAGCCTGTGGCTCCTGCTGCAAGCGTTTTCCAACGGATGCACGGCCATGACCGGAGTGGAAGCCGTAAGCAACGGCGTGAAGGCGTTTCGCGAACCGGTGATCGTCTCGGCGCGGCGCACGCTGACCATCATCATTGGACTCCTGGTATTGCTGTTGGCAGGCGTCGCGTTTCTGGTGCGCTCTTACGGAATCGTCGCTACCGATCCCGGCCAGACCGGGTATCAGAGTGTGCTGTCCATGCTGCTAGCCGCGGTGGCCGGCAAGGGCGTTTTCTATTACGTTTCCATCGCCTCGATCCTTCTGGTTTTGGCGCTTTCCGCCAACACGGCGTTCGCCGATTTCCCACGCCTGTGCCGGTCCATCGCCCAAAACGGATTTTTGCCGCATTCTTTCACCATCCGCGGACGGCGCCTGGTTTATTCACAAGGAATTTATGTTGTCGCGGTGCTCGCAGGCTTGCTGTTGATTGTATTTCGCGGTGTCACCGACCGCTTGATTCCGCTCTTCGCTGTAGGAGCGTTTCTGGCATTCACCTTGTCGCAAGCGGGTATGGTGGCCCATTGGAGGCGTGTAGGCGGCCCAGGGTCGTGGCACAGCATGCTGATCAATGGTCTGGGCGCTCTGGCCACGGGCGTGACCGCGATCGTGGTGTTGGTAGCCAAGTTCACGCAAGGCGCCTGGGTTACCGCACTGTTGATCGCGGGAATTCTGATAGCCATGGGAGCCGTCCGTCGCCATTATCACGACGTGACCATGGAGTGCAGCAGTCCTTCTCCCCTGGAACTCAACAACCTGACTCCTCCGCTGGTGCTGGTTCCGATCCAGAGCTGGGGTCATATCACCAAGAAGGCACTGCGATTTGGGCTGAAGATTTCGAATCAAGTACGTGCGATCCATGTAGACGTCGGCGAAGATGTCCTTTGTCTGCGCGAGGAGTGGCACAAATTCGTCGAAGAGCCTACGCGGCTGGCGGGAGTGCCTACGCCGGAACTGGTGGTGCTGCCGTCTCCCTATCGCCTGGTGCTCACGCCAATCCTGAATTATGTACTGGAAACGGAGAAGAGCTCCCCAGACCGCCAGGTTGCGGTGATTCTCCCGGAACTGGTGCAGCGTCGCTGGTATCACCACCTGCTGCACAATAAACGGGCTGCGGTGCTCAAAGCCCTGCTGTTGGTAAAAGGCAATGCTCGCATCGTGGTGATCAACGTGCCGTGGTACCTGGAAAACATGCCGTAGTTTTTCCGGGTTGATCCCCGAAAAACCCTGCAAGCCCGTTCATCGCTCCCGAGCTCGGGCTTTGCATCTCAAACAAATAAGTACGTGCGCCTTCGTCACAAATCTGGCCGATTTCACACGGAGGAACCATGAACAAGAAAACCCAGATCCTAGTGCTGTCTTTCGCTGTCCTGGTGGCCCTGGTGGGATTGCCGTGCGTTGCGCAGACCCCCGCCGATCAGGCAGCCTCACAGGCAGCCGGGGCCGCGTCCCAAGCGGCTAATGAATCAACTTCCGCAGCCGCCGATGCCTCCACTCGTGCCAAGGTCCAGGAAAAGCTCCAGCACTTGAGCAGCGAGCTGAACCTGACCGATGACCAGAAGGAAAAGATTAAACCGATTCTGGCCAATGAGGCTGGGCAGGCCAAAACCGTGCACAACGATAGTTCCCTGAGCGATGATCAGAAACAGACTCAGATGAAGGATATCCATGCCTCGGCCAAATCGCAGATCAACGAAATCCTGACGCCCGATCAGCAAAAGAAGCTGGCCACCATGAAAGCAGAGAAAGGCTGGTAACCAGGTAACGTCGCTCGAGCACGTCTTCGCCAAGACAGGGGGAAAACGCTTCTCCCTGTTTTTCTTTATGGTCCGTTGAGGATGCCGGCTTTTTGGAAGTCGGGTACATTAGATGGGAGAGCTGGTAGCGTTCCGCTGGCGGCGACGGTGGGCCAGCCATCTGATATGACATCTCACAAAGCTTTACATTTCAAAACGAATCTCCTGATTGTCCTGATGGTAACCTTTTCTCCCCTGGGCAACCTGTTGCTACGCAAGGGCATGAAACAGTTGGGCGCCGTAACCGCGTGGGCGCCCGCAGAGATCATGCGTTTTGTGGGGACGGTCCTGCACTCAGGGATGGTTTGGCTAGGCATAGGATCGCTGATCGCGTTCTTCGTTTCGTACAGCCTGGTCTTGTCATGGGCGGACTACAGTTACGTGCAGCCGGCGTCGGCGGCGGCCTATGGCGTATCGGCCTTGCTGGGACGATTCGTGCTGGGAGAGCTGGTCAGTCCCCTGCAGTGGGCGGGCATTCTCATCATCTGTTTGGGTGTGGTGGTGGTTGGGCGTACGCCGCCTCAAACCACGGAGCAACTGTATGCTCGCTGAGCTCGTCTTGTTCCTGCTGGTGATGCTGGCGGGCACCGCGGGCGAGCTGTGCGTGGCACGGGCGATGCGCACGGTGGGTGAGGTCACCGACTTCCGTCCAGCCGCTCTGTTGGGCGTGGCTTGGCGGACGATGCGCGTGGTGTGGACCTGGATCGGCCTTGGGCTCATGACCGTCGGTTTCTTCGCCTTGCTCGGCGTGCTATCGATCGAGAACGTCAGCTTCGTGGTCCCGGTTACGGCCCTTAGTTACGCGGTTGGCGCCCTCGGTGGGCGTGTTTTTCTTCGCGAACAGATCTCGCCCGCGCGGTGGGCCGGGGTTTCACTCGTTTGTCTGGGTGTAATTCTACTGGTGGCTGGTAAACGCTGATTTCATAAATACTTAGCAACAATTTGACAGCCGAAATGTTGATATAATTCTGTTCTTAATGTAGTTAAGATTTGGCCGGCAAGTGGCGGCTGTTTTCTAATCCAGTTCGAGACAACCGGCCGGGAAGCTGCGCATGCGGTTGGGTGTGCGGAGCCGGAAGTCGCCAAGGAGTGGCGCTAGCTTTGTGCGGCATAGCAGGCTTTACTCAGACCAATTGGGTGGCGGAGCCGGACCGCATCCGTCGCGCTGCCTCGACTCTTCTTCATCGCGGACCTGATCAACAGGGCGTCTTTCAGTCCGAAGGCGTCGCTCTGGCGGCTACGCGGCTGAAGATCATCGATCTTGCCGCGGGCGATCAGCCCATCATCTCCGACAACGGCGATACCGTGATCGTCTTCAACGGTGAAATCTACAATCACCGGCAGCTGCGCCAGGAGCTCGAGCAACTGGGACACAGTTTTCGTTCTCGTTGCGACACCGAGGTTGTTCTCCATGCTTTCCTCGAGTGGGACCTCGAATGCTTTTCCCGTCTCCGCGGTATGTTCGCATTCGCCGTGTGGACGGAATCACGTCGACGGCTGGTGTTGGGACGGGACCGGCTTGGAATCAAACCGCTGTATATCGCGCATCACGGCAGTGACATTTTCTTCGGCTCAGAGCTCAAAGCTATCTTCATTCATCCGCAGATTCCGCGGCACCTCAGCCTGGACGGGCTGGATTGCTATCTCTCAATGAACTATGTTCCCTGTCCGTGGACCTTGGTGCAAGGAATCGAAAAGGTTCCTCCCGGTCATTGGGTGGAATGGGACGACGGGAAAACTCGTTCCGGCTGCTATTGGCGTCTGCCTTACGGCGTCAGGGAAGAGTCGCTTGATTCGGCCAAAGAGAAACTCGATTTCCTCCTGCGCGAATCGATCCGCGAGCACCTCATCTCGGACGTCTCGCTGGGCGTGTGGCTGAGCGGCGGCGTTGATTCTTCGGCGATTCTGCACTACGCCGCCACCGAATCAAGCTCGCGCCTGAAGACCTTCTCGATCTCGTTTCGCGGCCGCAGTTTCGATGAGAGCGCTCACATCCGGACCATCGTCGATCGCTATGGCACCGACCACGAGCAGGTTGATCTGAATCCGGATCTCAATCTTCAGGACGCGATCGAAGAATTCGCTTACTACTCAGACGAACCCAGCGCCGACGCCGGGGCACTACCGGTCTGGTTCCTCTCCAAATTGTGTAAGACCCGAACCACCGTCGCGTTGAGCGGCGAAGGCGCTGACGAACTTTTTGGTGGCTATCTTACTCATCGCGCCAGCGTGCTCGCCGGAGGCATGCGGAAACTGCCCGATCGGCTTCTTCATTTCTCCCAGAATCAGCTGCGCCGCCTGCCCGTCTCGGACGACAAGATCGGTCTGGAGTACAAACTAAAGCGCTTTCTTGAAGGCTGTCTGCTGGCCGGCCCCGCGGCCCACATTTATTGGAACGGCGGGTTCTCGCCAGGGCAAAAACGAGAGCTGCTGGGACAGTCGCTGCCGCCGGCCCTGGACCGGATTCTCGGCGAGCTGGGCGGCATGATCCCCGGCTCCGATCCGTTATCGCCGTATCTCTGGTTTGACCAGAAGTACTATTTGCCTGACGACATTTTGTACAAAGTGGACCGTATCAGCATGGCCCACGCTGTGGAAGTGCGTCCACCGTTTCTCGACCACAGGATCGCCGAGTTCGCCGCCTCGCTTCCGGCCAGTCTGAAGGTCCGCGGTTCGTATCAAAAAGTGGTTCTCAAGGATCTGATGAAGGGCAAGCTGCCGGCTTCCACGCTGCGCCGGAAGAAGCTCGGGCTGGATATTCCCGCACACGATTGGTTCCGCGGCCCGCTGCGTCGCCTCCTCGAAAACACGCTCGACTATGGCGTCGACGAGTACGGAGAGATGTTCCGCCCGGAGGCAGTCCGGGATTTTCTAAACTCTCACCTGCAGCGCCGGGCAAACCTGGGCTTCCAGTTGTGGGGCTTGATGATTCTGTTTCTGTGGATGAAGAAATGGCGCATCCAGCTACCATCTTCGGAGGCGAAGCCAGCTCTGGAGCGAACCGGAGTCCTGATATAGAGGTCTGGGGACAGAATGAATCTTCCGATCTTGTCGCGAAAATGTGTTACACATCAAGGCCGCGGCGGGGAATTCCGCAGACCAGCGGAAGGCTCTGCGGTAACGAATCATCCGCAGAGAGCGCATGGGTTGGTTCTGAGTTAGCATCGAACAAGGAGATCGCATGAGGATCATGGTGCTTGGTGGGGACGGATACTGCGGCTGGGCCACAGCTCTTTACTTGTCCGGCAAGGGACACTCGGTGACCATCGTGGACAATTTTGTCCGCCGTCAGTGGGACCACGAGCTTGGCGCGCAGACCTTAACTCCTATTCGTCCGCTCGCGGAACGAGTCAAAGCCTGGTACGAACTCACAGGACGCACCATCGACTGCTATGTCGGCGACGTCACCGACTATGACTTGCTGTCGTCGTTCATCCAAGACTGTGAGCCGGAGGCGGTGATCCACTTTGCCGAGCAGCGCTCGGCTCCCTATTCCATGATCGACCGCAAACATGCAGTGTTTACGCAGGTCAACAACGTAGTGGGTACCTTGAACTTGCTGTTCGCGCTGCGCGAGTTCCAGCCAGATTGTCATCTCATCAAGCTCGGCACCATGGGCGAGTACGGCACTCCCAATATCGACATCGAGGAAGGCTACATCACCATCGAGCACAACGGCCGCAAGGACACGCTGCCGTTCCCCAAGCAGCCGGGATCGTTCTATCACCTCTCCAAGGTTCACGACAGCCACAACATGATGTTCGCCTGCAAGATCTGGGGCTTGCGCGCTACCGACCTCAATCAAGGCGTGGTTTACGGTACGCTCACGGAAGAAGTGGCCTTAGATGAAGCGCTCATCAATCGCTTCGACTACGACGAAGTGTTTGGGACGGTACTGAATCGATTTTGTGCGCAAGCTGCCATCGGGCATTCGCTTACGGTGTACGGCAAAGGCGGGCAGACTCGCGGTTTTCTCGATATTCGCGACACGGTTCGTTGCATTGAGATCGCCTGCCTGACCCCTTCCGAGCGCGGCGAATGCCGTGTTTTCAATCAGTTCACCGAGCAGTTCTCGGTGCTCCAACTCGCTCAACTCACCCAGGCAGCCGCCAAACAGCTGGGGATGCGAGTTGAAATCGATTATCTCCCTGATCCTCGCGTGGAAGCTGAAGAACACTATTACAACGCCAAGCACTCCAAGCTGATCGATCTGGGTCTCAAGCCGCATCTTCTATCGAACGCTTTGCTCGATTCACTTTTGAATATTGCGCTGAAATACAAGGATCGAATTGATGCGCAGTTGATGTTGCCGCGGGTTAACTGGCGAGCCACCCGCAATGATCGTCGCGTAGTCTTGAACGTGGCCGCCGGCACTCCCGCGGTTTAATCGAAGCCGGCCCGCGCTTCTTCAGGTGCCGGCTGTGGTGTGACCGGAACCAGCATTCCATCGCGGATGTAGTAGTCGTTATTACGCCAGCGGACGCTTTTGCGTCCAAAACTAATCAGCCAGATCGCGAAAGCCAGGGCGTCCCACACCGGGATGAGCATCAGCTCCTTCCAGGAAACTCTCTGTTTCAGACCGCGGACGCCGATGATCCAAATGATGCTGGAGCGCAACAAAAAGTAGATTCCCAGATAGGCGGTCACAACCGGGAGCGATGGTTCGACCAGCGCGGCTGCCAGGCACCACGGCAGGCCGTGGGTGAAAAGCAATCCTAGGTGTCCCCAGGGACGCATGTGTCGCATGACCGTAATCCAGCGCAGGCGCTTGTAGAACAGGTCGCTGAAGGAGTGATAGTCGGCGACCGTGGACACACAATAACGCAGCAATTCCACGCGGTAACCTTGGTCGGCGATCAGGCGGCCGACCAGCAGATCGTCGGCGGGCCGGTTCTCGATGGCTTGGTATCCGCCGAAACCCGCCAGACGGTCGCGTGTGGTCGCGATGGTCGGGCCCAGGGTAAACTTTACGCCGTCCAGCTGCCAGGCCACGACGATCCCCGCGTAAAAATCAGCCAGCATTCCCGTGGACTGCAGATCTTGAACAAAGGTGGTCCCATGCGTGGTGTCTTGCGCGGGGACGTAAAAGCAGGTTACGGCGCCGACTTTCGGGTCGGCCAGCGGGGCCACGACCGCGCTGAGATAATCGGGGGGAACCCGGACGTCGCTGTCGCTGATAACCACTACTTCATGGCTGGCTTCGCTGACTAAGCGGGCCAGCTTGGCGACTTTGTCGTTGGTAGCGATGCGGCCTGAGCCGAACAAGATGCGGATTTTCCGGTCGGGGAAATCGGCTTGCAGCTTTTCGATCACCGGCAGCGCCGGATCGTCGGTGTCCACGCAGAACAGGATTTCGTATTCTGGGTAGTCTTGACGGCAAAAGCTGGCTAGGTTTTCGTAGGCGTCGGGATCGAGGCCACGAATCGGCTTGAGATTGCTGACCGGCGGCGTGAAGCCGGGAGCGCATTTGCGGGCAGGAGAGCCTTGGCGGAAGAACCGCAGTGAACTGAAGATGGCGAGCGCGTAATAGATAAAGGGAGTCGCGGCTAGGGCGAGAAAAGCGTAGTTCGCGGCAGTTGAAATCATCACTGGCTCAGCTCTTGGAGTGTACGGCTGCCGAATGAACCCGGCGTCCCTGAGGGGATTTGAGCCCGTGCTACCTCCGTGAAACCTCACGGATCAAAGGACTCCACAGGATAGCAGAGGCGCGGGCGGGACGGCAAAAACCGTTGCCAATGACCCATCTTCTTGCCTCCGGGTGGCAAGTGACGGGAAAGGACAGCGGCCGCAGCAGCACTGAGCACCGTAGCCTTTTTTGATGAGGTCCGTTTTGAGCATCGGAGGGGAACGCTTGTCTGTGAAATAATCCCCTTCGTACAAAAATCTCTACCAGGAAAAACTTGTGGCCTATCTTCAATTCCTAGGCGCTGCCGGCACCGTCACCGGATCCAAGCATCTGATCAATACCTCCGGCGATGGAACTGGCAAGGCGGGTTTGCAAATCCTGATCGATTGCGGGATGTTCCAGGGCCAGAAAGAATGGAGGGTGCGCAATTGGCAGGACACCCCAGTGCCGGCCCGCGAGATTGACGCCGTCATTCTCACCCACGCGCATCTCGATCACTGCGGATGGATTCCGCGGCTGGTGAAAGAAGGCTTTCGCGGCAGGGTCTATGCTACCCCCGCCACCATCGATCTGTGTTCTGTTGTACTCCCCGACTCCGGCCACCTTCAGGAAGAAGAGGCCCGCTACCACAACAAGAAGGGTACATCGAAGCATCAGCCGGCGCTGCCGTTGTACACGCTCGAGGAAGCCGAAGACAGCCTGAAGTTCTTCCAGCCGGTCGAGTTTCACCAAATGCGAGAACTCTCTCCCGAACTATCGTTCCGCTTGGTCCCGGCCGGGCACATTCTGGGATCGGCGATGGTGGAAGTCTACCTTCACGAGCAAGCAGTGACCCGCAAGCTGCTCTTCACCGGCGACATCGGCCGCGTACCGCTGAACGGTGGGGTTCCCGGGCGTGTAGTCGACGCCGGGCCTGAAACTGCCGAGGACCCGGGACTGCTGGTGATGGAATCAACCTACGGCAACCGCGTGCATCCGAGTAACGATGTCCGGCCGGAGTTGGCCAAGCTGATCACCGACACGGTCCAGCGGGGCGGAACCATCGTGGTGCCGGCGTTCGCCGTAGAGAGAACGCAAAAATTCGTCTTCATGGTCAAACAATTGATGGAGTCCGGCCAGGCGCCTCGGATTCCCGTCTTTGTGGACAGTCCTATGGGCATCCATGCCGTCGAGATCATGATGAAGTACGCCTGCGACTTCAATACGGAAGCCTGCGCGCTGATCGACAAGTACGGATCCCCGATGACTTGGCAGGGATTTCATTTCGCGTTGAAGCAAGAAGAGTCCCGGGCGATCAACGAGGTGAAATACCCCTCTTTGATCGTCTCTTCGAGCGGCATGGCTACCGGCGGGCGGGTCTTGCACCACCTGATGCAGCGACTGCCCGATCCTCGAAACCAGGTGATCTTCATCGGCTTCCAGGCTCCGGGGACGCGCGGTGCCATCATCAAAGGCGGCGCAAAATCGGTGCGTATTTTCTCCCACGAGGTTCCCGTACGCGCCCAGATCGCGGCACTCGAACAGTTCAGCGATCACGCCGATACCCCAGAACTCCTCCGTTGGCTCAAGACCTTCACCGAACCGCCACGGACTACATTTCTTGTGCACGGCGAAGGCGAAGCTGCGGCACGCTTGCGCGAGTCTGTTTCTTCAACGTTGGGATGGACCGTGAACATCGCCGAGTGGCTGGAAAAGGTTCCACTCGGCTGATCGGCCAAATTGGTCGCCGCAGCGACTCTCGCGTGTTCTGACGGCGTGCGAGTATGATTACTCTAGCCACTTCAGCAAGGAGTCTCCGATGAGAAGAGTTTTTCGCTGGAGTTTGCCTGCGATCCTGCTCGCTGGCCTGACATCGGCTGGAAGCGCGCAATCTGCCGAAGCGATCCATCGACGCGAAGCGCGAGTCACGCGTGAAGTACGTCACAGACTGATCATGCTTCCGCAGTTCTCCGTCTTCGACAATCTTGCCTTCAAGGTGGATGGCGACACGGTAACCCTGCTGGGGCAGGTGCGAAACGCAGTTCTCAAAGACGAAGCGCAAAGCGCTGTGAGGGGAATCGAAGGCGTGGAGCACATCAACAATCAGATCGAAATCTTGCCGCCGTCACCGAACGATGAGCGTATCCGCCGCCAGGTGGCGCACGCCATCTTTCGTGACGAGCGGTTGTTTCGATACTCGATGGGCGCCGTACCCCCGATCCATATCATTGTGAAGGGCGGACACGTCGCTCTCGAAGGAGTTGTTGCCACCCAAGGGGACAAAAATGTGGCCGGCATCCGCGCCAACGAAGTCGCCGGAGTGTTCTCCGTGGCGAACAACCTCGCAGTCGAAAACTCGTCGATAAAATGAGATCTTGGTTGCCCGCGCGTCATTTGCTTTTTGACCGAACGCCATGAACGGCACTCTGTTAAGAAGTGTCATCGCCCGCAACTTCACGCAGCAGCTGGAGTCTAATCGAGTAGGTGGATCGACGTAAGGAGATTTCATGAAGAGTGTTTTCAATTGGAGCATGGCTGCCGGGATGGCGTTGATGCTGGTAGCGGTGGCGAGCGCGGCAGCGCCGCCCGACACCCAGAGAGATTCGGAGCGGATCAAGAACGAGGTGCGCCACGAGCTGGTGATGATTCCTCAGCTCACCATCTTTGACAACCTGTCTTACAGAGTGGACGACGGCACGGTAACGCTCACGGGCCAGGTTCGCAATGCGTTTCTCAAAGACCAGGCTGCGGCCGTGGTCAAGAAGATCGAGGGCGTGGAGACGGTTAACAACCAGATCGAAGTTCTACCCACGTCTTTCAACGACGATGCCATCAGGCGTCGCGAAGCTCGGGCTATCTTCGGATATGAGCCCCTATTTCGTTATTCGCTGGGCGTGGTTCCCCCGATCCACATCATCGTCAAGAACGGACACGTAACGCTCGATGGCGTCGTCAACAACCAGATGGACAAGAATATGGCCGGCATCCGGGCCAACGGGGTGGCGGGAGTATTTTCAGTGGAGAACGATCTCCAAGTAGAGAACTGAACCATTGCTTCTCGGCAAAGGCGCAGCTTGAGAGCTGTGCCTTTTTCACGTGCATGTGCGACGTGGGAGCGCATCCCGCCTTCGGCTGCGTTCGGGCTTGATCGGCGCTATCGCTGAACGGTTTTGCCTGAAGCCAAACAGCTGGCACTGCTGCCATTGTCGGATCCCCGCAACTGGTGAGTAGGGTCAGAGCAATAGGCGCGGCCGGCTCCGCTAACCGGCTCTGCGGACACTTGGTAGCTCTTGACCGGTGATCCCGCGCATCCGGTCAGCGAGAACCGGTAGCCGTTGTAGAGGCTATGCTCGAACTCCGGGTCTATGAATCTGTACGGCTCGCCGTCTTCAAAGCCGCGGCCGACATTGACCAGTTCGGAGAGGAAACAGGTGAAGCCAGTTTCGGGATGTTTTTTAGCGTAGATATCCTCGGCGAGCCCGATCAGCCTGACGGCGCGTGCCGGGGTCATTTGCGGAGTGTCGCTGGCCGCAGCCGAGGACGAGGAGTGTGCCGACCCAGAATCTGCTGTGGGCTCGTTCACGGGCGGTTCAGTCTCAGGCGCCGCGGCCGCCTGCCTAACCGACGGGCCAACGACGGTTGGAGCTGGAGCCGTTCGAGTCGAAACCTCGGAATCTAATGTCAGGCGAGTCGCGGGGACCTTTCCCGCCGGACTGACTCCCGCGAGGGCCCAGCGCGATTTATCGAACAGTCGGGGATCGCCGATCGGCAAGGTTGCGCGGAGCGTGATGGCGTTCAAGCGCCAAACACTTTGTTGGGCTTTCCAAGAAAGAGTGAAGCGAAGGACCACTGGCAGCTCTTCCTCCACTCCATCGCGAAACGAGTGCAGCGAGAGACGCATCTGGTCCTCGCTGCCGTGCACGTCGTCGCCATCGAGGCGAACCACAAGTCTTCGATGCTCGGTAGGGTTGGCATAGGAAAACAGCACTGGGCCTGCTTCATAGGTCTCCAGGTTGTCGCCCCCGGCGGCCCTGGCCATGCTCAAAGCCTGGATTGGATTCATGCCTCCAGGCGTGGAACTGTTGAGGAGTTCTCCCAGCTTGTGTTGCACGTCCAGAGTGAGGTGTTTCTTGATGGCACCGTCGCCGCCCAGCAACATCTCCAGCAGCGCTTTGCGTGGCGATTGCTCCGGAGGCGCGGGGCTGCGTGACTGGGCCGCGAGAGCACCTCCCAGCACGCCAATCGATAGGGCCAAAGCTTGGAGCCGGCGAATCAACTGCCCTCCTCCGCTGATTACCATCGCCAATCGCACACGCCAGCAGTATGCACCGCAAACAGGAGTTCTGGCGACATGACTTTCGTGATCGTCTATCGCCCTTAGGTTACCGTGGCCCGTTGTTCAAGGATGGCTTTAAGGCTTGTGAGAGTTCTGCGACAGAGCTTCAAGAGGCTGGGGTGGGGAAACCTGCATACGCTTTCCGCACTTAGGGCACAGTAATGGTGGGCGGTGCTCCAGGACCGAAAGGAGCGTCCTCAAAGCCCGATGACAGCGCAGGCATTCGACACTAACGATCTTAATCACTGTGCGGCCGGTATTGCTCTGCTGGATTAGTGTACCCACCCCGTGGGCTTTCGCCTACAGGGGGAACGTTCAATTTCGGGAAAACGGAATCTACTGAATGACTCCGTTGCTGGCCACAACTCGAGCTACGGCGAGCATGGCGATAGCCTGGGCCGAACTGTCGCGCAGCTTCTGGGCGCGCTCGAGAGCATCCAGAGAGCCCGTCTGAGCTGCGGCTTCTCCGACTTCCTGGACCACGGCCGCGGTATCGTTCTCCGCGGTGCGACTGTCCCAGGCCTCGTCTAGAGCCGCGAAGGCCATGTCAAAGTACTGGCCAGCCTGCTGTTTGTCGCCGCCCTTCGCGGACGCAAATCCGTGGGCCGCGGCTTCCCGCGCGCGTTCCGGCGCCGGCAGATCACGCAGGCGATCGCTCTGGTCGCTGCCGTTATCTTCCATCGCCGCCAGCACCGAGACTCCCGGATTCTGCGGCTGTCCCATGTTTTGGAGGTTGCTCGTGCTGTGCACCAGCGTATTGGCTACTGCGTCGGTCTCGAGCGCTTGGCGATATCCCTCAGCTCCAAGAGCCTGCTCCATCGCGCTGCCGACGGTGCGGATAGCTGTTGATCGCAACGGTGAGTCATCAATTTTGGCCAGCCAGCTCATGAGTTGTAAGCCAGTCTTGCGGGCCAAGGTCTTTTTCACCGCGCCGGCGTCGTTGCTGTAAAGAGCGGCAAAATCTTCGGCCGCCGCGCCACTCTCTTTGGGATCGGGCAGGGAACTGAACGCTTTCTCAAAGTGCTCCTGGGTCCACGGTGATGTCGCTCCCTGGGCCTCCATGGCAGCCATCAGCGCGCGTGGAGCGCCCACGTTTTTTTCCATGGCGGCGTCCAACTTGCGCGAGGCCGGGTCCAGCGTCTGCTTGGGACAGCTGGTGATGGCGCCGATCAATGACTGTTCGCCCTGCGGTACCGAGGCCGGAGGAAGGTTCTCGACGAATTGTTGAGCGGCGTTGCAATCCACGCGGCCGGCGGACATAAGAGACACAACCGGCTTCTGCCCGGCCTGGATTAACTCCGTCTCGATTTCCAGGCCTTCACGTGATAGTTTTTGCGCCAGAGCTGGATCGGTGGTGGAGGCCACGCTCGCCGCACTCGACAGCACGCGCAAACGATCTTGAGGATCGGACAGCGGCAGTGCGACGGCCATGTTTACGGTGTCCATTACAAACTTCCGCCCGGGCGTTATAGCGGCTGTCTTCGTGCCGCCCTCCAAATTCCCGGCGGACTTGACGACCGGGATCTTCACACTGAGCTGAGGACTGGAAGTCTGTGCCCATCCACCTAACGACAGGCCTATCACCGCGCCCGCAAGCGCGAGCCTCTTAATCACTACCACTCGATTGGACTCCTAGAAAAGAATTGCCTTGACGTGCTTTTGGGGACTCGGAAGAGCCTACCGAACAACCTGCTCTGC
>DATDGP010000056.1:0-3259 GCA_036522035.1 Terriglobales bacterium | reverse complement strand
ACTTCGAGGACGCGTTCCACCCTGAGGCTCCGCAGAGTCCTTGTTTGCACGAACGGCAGCAAATGGCAAAAGCGAGTTCTCATTAAAACTCTCCTTCTGTTGCGAGCGTTAATGAACTAAGGACGGCACGCGAGATGGCCTCTGTATTACTAACGTTCAAAATGTTGTCCGTTTGCGAAGATTTGTCATGGTGCCTATGCGGCGACCGCGGTTAGTTGGGCTGTTACGGGCGTGAGTTGGGCAAGGGTGGATCGTAAAGCGCTGAGGATGGCTACGATGATCTTGCGGCCGGTGGAAGTTATCTGATAGCGGTGGGTGCCTGTGATCTTGGTGATCAGGGCGTGAGCCCGCAGCAGGCGAAGTTTGCGGCTGATCCAGGCGGAGCGACGGCGAATTTCCTTTTTGTCGTCGCTGGTGTGGGGAAAGAAGATGGCGCGGAGATCGCGATTGCGGAAGCCGTTGATAGCGAACTCGCCGTGGTTGATGGCAGATAGCAATGCCCGGTCCTCGGCTAAGGGACGGAGGGCACGCACCCGGCGGCCACGCCATTGTCGCGGTTGTTCCAGACGCTGGAGCAGCTGGTCCAGGGTGGTGGAGTCGTCGACACTGGCGAAAGCGTCGAGATAGCGTGCTGCGGCTTTGTGGGAGAGCTGGGCCCGGCGGTGCAGGTCGGCAATGCCCCGGCGCAGTCGACGCCAGGTGCGGGGCCCTTTGGGGTCTCCCTCCTTGCGCCGGTAGACGCGGAAGTCATCGGCGTTATGGATGGTGGCCTCGGCGCGCAGGATGCTGCCTTTCGGAGTATAGGCCTTGTCGTAAAGTTTCACGGAGTTGCCATTGACGCTGTGCTTGATACGTACTCCCTCGGCGCGGCGTTTGAAGTCACTGACAACTTCTCCGGAGAAGTCCTGGTGTAGCTGGCCGTTGGAGTTGATGTGTCTACCGAGAAAACGCATGACGTCAGGGCTGGAAAAAGTGGTCATGGCATGGTTCACCCAGCGTGGATAGAAGTGCCGCAGGTCGGACGCATGGTGAAAAACCACATCGCGAGCCCACTCGTGCTGGTAAGTAGCCCAGTAGTAGGAGATGGGATGTTTACGGAAGATCTGGGCGTGAATAGGGTTGAGCTGCTGCGCGATGCCGTTGAGCAGCTTGGGCCATTTGGTCTTGAGCTGACGATCCATCAAGCGCTGCGCTTGGGTCCAGTTGGCAATCCAGGGAAAGCAGTTGTCCTGCTGCAAGTAATCCAAACCGGTGGCATGCATCTGTCGCGCCAGCCATTCCCGTCCGTTGAGGCAGATCTGAATGGAGAACGGGAACCAAGTTTGGATGCGGGCATTGAGAAAGCCGAAAACAGGATGGATCTGGTAGTGGTAGAGGAACAGGCATTTGCCAGGGCGAAGCTTCAACTCTAGTTTTTTCGTCATTCGATTGCGATGGATCTCGAACTTCCAACAGGGTTCGAGACAGCTGAGCACGCACACCAGGCCGGCGCGGACGCCATCTTGAGCCAGGATGTCGCGGGCGATGGTCTCTTTGTTGAGCTGACTGGAATTGAGATACTTCACCGGGCGTCGGCCAGCCTTGGCTGCAGCCAGGGAAGCTTCCTTGACCCGCTGGGTGACCTTCTCCACATGGTCGCCGAAGTTCTTGAGGTAGACCTGGTTCGTCCAGAGATAGCTCATCATGCCTTGTGGGTGGGCGATGGAGCGCAGATGACCTCGAAATACTAAGCGGTCAAATCCTGAGAGTGTGCCGGCGATCTTGTCTTGGTGTTTGGCGATAAACTCTTGCATGGGCGTTCTCCTCGGTATCGTTATTGGGTTTTGGAATGAACCTGCAATGATACGCAGATGGGGAACGCCTCAGGACTTGAGTTAGCCCGGCTCCGGAAGACGAATACGATTTCAGGGATGCGCGAACGATGGGGCTTATGGCTAAAGTTGATTGCTAACGGCTGCTAGATGAAGGCTTGGCGAAGTGTTTTGGTTGCGGCTATGCCGCGCTATGAACAAGCCTGTACGCCCTTACCGAGGTGAGCCCCGCACACGAACCATCAGATTATGCACTTCTCTAACTGGCCCGTCTATCGTCCCCAAACTCAACTAAGATGGGCATCTTCACACCAGTCGCGGATTGCCCGCTTTCGCGCGTCCTTCTCTACCACACCAGTTAGTAGTTAGCGGATCCCACCGATCCGCTGCCCTTGCGGATACTTCCTCCCAACCTCAGCGTCGATCACGACCTTCTTGTTCTGGAACAGCATGACGATGTCAGAGCCGCCGAAGAGAAAGAAGCCGAACTCATCGCCCTTCTGGAGCCGGGCGCCAACCTCGGGCGTCAGGTTGACCGAGGAAACGAAGCACATCCCGACCGGCAGCACTGCCACGAGCCCCATCTCGGGTGAGTCGATGACGATCAATCCTCGTTCCTGGTCGACTTGGTACGCCTCACCGTCGATCCCGTAGAGAGTGCCGTCGGGTCGCCGAGCCACGTCCATGTACACCCGGCCATGGATGTTGCGGACTTCCTTGATCTCACCGGCGACGGGCACGTGGTAACGGTGGTAGTCGCCGGGGTGCAGGAACATGTGCGCGAAGATGCCGCCCTCAAACGCATTCTGGAATGCACTCCCCTCCAGTAGCTGAGCGACCGGCCAGGTGATGCCCTTGACCGTGACCTTTGAGTTCGCGTCGATGTCCCACTTGCCGGCGAATGTGGAGTCAGCCGGCGACACGATCACCCTATCGTTGTGAGGTTCTGCGATTGGCCGCTTGCCGGGCTTCACCTCACGTGCAAAGAACTGGTTGAAGGTGAGCCAGCCGCTCGGTCCCACGTAAAAATCGCCGATGTTGTAGTTCGGTCGTGCGACAAACGAAGGGATGCCCGACGCGGACGCCGGCGTATCCAGGAACTGGCCCCAGGCCTCGATCAGCTTCTTCATCCAGGCACTGAAGCTCTTATCGCGATCCAGTTGATCCCCTGGCGCGTGGTCGACGATGTAGTAGAGCTTCAGCGCCGTGGGTAACTCGTGTTCGGTGGGGACGAACGTAACGAAACCATCCAGATAGGTCAGGAATGAGTCCATGTCCCGAAGGCCGTTGAGGTCGGCCGTCCGAATCGCGCTTTCGAGCGCCGCTCGCAGATCTGGTCGCGCCTGCAGCAATTGGACCAGGTCCTCGACGACCGGGATATGCCGAATCGATGGCTTCGGTGCCTGACCACCTGCGCTGGCGGGCAAGGCGATAAGAAAGAGAACGAC
>DATDGP010000055.1:0-20267 GCA_036522035.1 Terriglobales bacterium | reverse complement strand
AGACCAGCAACTTTCCTTCCCGCCGTTCTCACGGCTATTGTTTCCTTTGCGATCGCCGGATGTGGCGGGACTGCCATGACGAACGGCGTCGCCAGTAGCGCTCGTGAACTTGAGAGCATGGCGGTGACTCCGGCGGCGCCCGACGCTCAGGCTTTTCCCAACTCCCAAGTGCAATTCATGGCTACAGGTATGTTCAACATGGCGCCGACGAGCGTCATGTCTATGCAGGTGATGTGGAGCGTCGGCAATCCGCCGTTCATGTCGCCGACGCCCATGCCCATGTCGATGTCGTCGTCGATGTCCGGAGCAGCCATGCCGACGATCAGTGCCAATGGCATGGCGCAGTGCAATGGCTTCGTTGGTATTGCGACGATTGAAGCTACGGCGCCGGCAAACCCGAACACGCCGCTCTCGCAAATGAACTCGATGATGAGCGTTGTCACGGGCCGGGCGAATCTGACCTGCCCGTAGTCAATGGGCGCCGGCGTTGTCCCCATCGAGGGGGGCCGCTAACGTGGTCCAGCCCCAATCGAACTTCTCCAGGCGCAGGCGCGCTTTGCGGAAGAGCAAAACGGTCGTGCTCGTCGAGATGTCGTCGCGGGAGACCGACACCGGTGCTCGGAAAACGCTGATACCAATCGCCTGGGATGAATCCGGAACCGCGTGCAGGGTCACCGGCTTCCCCTTCAGCTCTATCGACTCAAACTGTATCGAGATCCGGACATAATCCAGAGAGCCGGCGTGAAATTCCAGCCCAACCAGCCGCCCGTGCAGACGGGTACCGGCCGCTGCCAACTCCACGTTGTTTTTGTCGCGGATCGGCGAGCGCAGGACGATCTCAATGGGGTCGCCTGCCGCAGCCGTATCGGAATCGATCGGCGTGATGATGCGCCCACGAAAGTGTAGCCCGGCGGGGAAAGTAGCCGGTGGGGAATCCGGCGGAGCGGCGGCATTTGTGACGAGGCTTGCGGGCGAAGCATCGAACAGGATCCGGGACGTACTGGCGTACTCGCGGCAGCTAGCGTACTCGGTCGTACTGTGGGTCTCGCTGCCGGTGCGATCGATCGTGACCAAGCGCGTCTCACGCGGAACCAGTACCAGGCGGTCGTGGATCTGAATTCTGCCGTATTGGACTTCATTGATGGCCTGGCAATCGGGGTTGCTTTTTGGCAGCTCGGTGGTGCTCACGGTCAGACTGACAATGTCGGTAGTTTCCGGATCGATGACAAATACGCCGCGGTAGGCCGTGGCGGTCCACCCGTTATCGGTCTGGACCAGATACCGGCTACGCTCGACCGGCATATCATACGAATACGCGAGCAGCCGACGCTTGCCGGCTAACTGCTGACCTTCGAAGGTCACTGACGCCCCGCTGAAGATCGAATGGAGAAAAGGCCCGAAGTCGCCGCTCGAGAGCGGCCCGCGCCCAGCCAGCTGCTCCAGCGTGCCGCTTTCAAAGCGGGGCGCGCCCACCCAGGAGTAAACGTTGTCGCCGTCGACAATGGCTACTTCCAGACGCAAACGGTCCCAGCCACGAAGCCGAGATTCGCTCTTTCTCTTTTCATGGGCCGCCATGAGCGCAGGGCACGAGCCTTCCGATTGCGGGTCATAGTATCGGCGGGTGATGGTCTCGACGCAGGTATAGCGAGGTAAGCGTTCCAGGTCCGTGAGCAGACGTCCTCGGGCACGCTCCAGCGCGGTCTCCGGGTCAGACGCTTCAGGCGTCTGTTGGCTCAGGACCACCCCCACCGCCGTCAACAGGATCGCGATGCCCCAGCGCAAAGGCATGAGCCACATCCTACATCACCAGTCTTCCCACAAGTTAAGTCGCGAGTCCGTAACCCATTCGTTCTTCTTTTCGAATAACTACCCGAATGGCGGATGTGTCTCGCGGCGAGTTCCGTCATATTTGTCAAGAAGAAGGGAAGGCATAGAAATCATGACTGGGAAAATATGGGCAGCTTTGTCAGAGGAGATGACAGAAACGTCGGCTGAGGCTGGCAAATCGGTGGTATCCGTCGAAGGGCGGCGGCATCCTTCCAGCGGCATCATCTTCACCAACGATTCGGTGATCACTGCGAATCATGCATTGCGGCGTGAGGATGAGACCTCGATCGTGCTGGCGCCGGACCGGAGGATCCCCGCCCGCGTCGCGGGACGCGATCCGAGCACCGATCTTGCGCTGTTGCGCTTGGAAGAGCCGATACAATCACCACCCGCGCGCTGGGGTAACGGTTCCGACCTGAAGGTCGGTGAGCTGCTGCTGGCGTTGGCGCGCACCCGGCGGGGAAACATCGTTGTGAGTTCTGGGGTTCTCTCCGGATACATCAACCAGCCCTGGCGGACTTGGCTCGGTGGCGATCTGGACCAATTCATTCGTCCGGATCTGAACCTGTACGCCGGGTTTTCGGGCGGTCCTTTGCTGAACGGCAAAGCAGAGTTCCTGGGAGTGAACACCTCGGCGTTCTACCGCGGTGGCATCACGATTCCCGCCACCACCGTGCTCGCAGTCGCCGGCGAGTTGTTGGGAAAGGGGCGGATCGAACGACCCTATCTCGGTCTGGCGATGCAGGCCGCGCCGCTACCAGAGTCCTTGCGCACTAAATTGAATCTAACCGGCAGCGAAGGCCTTCTGGTGATGCGCGTTGAGCCGGCCAGCCCGGCAGACAGAGCTGGCGTGCTGTTAGGTGATGTCCTGCTGAAATTGGGGGACCAAGCGCTGTCGGACACCGATGCAGTCCAGGATCAGCTTCGCTCGCACAAGCCCGGCGATGAGATCCAGGCGGCGTTCATCCGCGGCGGCGAGGTTGTTAACCTGAAGATGAAACTCGAGGCACGGCCGGCGCGCTGAGTGGGCGCAGAGGAAGGGAAGGGATTACGAGACACGGAGCCGACAACGAAGGAGGCCTGACGCATATCTTGCTGGTGGCTCCCTCGTCGGCTCGGCGTGCTTCGCTTTCCGCGTTGTCTGCCAAAGGTTTTAAGCGTGGGACCGTCGAGATCGCAACCAGTTCCGGGTTCTTAGCGGGCCCTGAGCTTAACCTAGCAGACATCGTTGTTGCCGACGTCGACGGCTCCTCTCCTGCTGCATCGCTACTCCAATTCATGGATGCCGAACCTGCCTCAGCCGGAGTTGTGGCCCTGATCGATGATCCCGATCGGCGCTGGGTGCAAGCCGCCCTGCGGGCCGGGGTCAACGCGATTATCTCTCGAGAACCGAGCGCAGATGAACTGCATGTGGCGCTCGCTGCAGCCGACGCCGGGATGGTTCTGCTCGATCCCTCGTCCGCGCGAGGCTTGGCGCCGGCGGACATCTATCCCTCCGAATTTGGCCCCTACATGGAGCCGCTGACCCCTCGAGAATTCGAGGTGCTCCGGTTGCTGAGTGACGGCCTAGGGAACAAGGAGATTGCCTCGCGCCTCGCGATCTCCGAACACACGGCCAAGTTCCACATTAGCTCGATTCTGGGGAAACTCAGCGCCACCAGTCGCACCGAAGCTGTAAGCCTGGGGATCAGAAGAGGCTTGATTCCGATCTAGAAAATCGATCGCAACCCAGCGTCTTAACGCTTGGTTTCTTGACATCCCCTTTTATAGACCAGGCGATTGCACTCACAAGTCTGTTCCGGGTTCCGCGCGGCAACCCTACGCGCCCAACCGTCAGCTAACGAAACAAGGAGGAGAGTGTGCTGCGACGGAGATTTCCGATTCCGGCGAGCCTCAGTAGGCGTTGCTGCGGTTGGCTGATAGCCGCGACTGCGCTGGTCTTAGCCGCGACTGCCGCGGCCCAGGAGAACTACGAGATCCAAGTCTACGGGTCGGAAACCGTCGCCCCCAAGACGACGATGCTCGAGCTGCATAGTAACTTCATCGTTGAAGGCAGCCGCGAGATCGACAATGGAGTCCTGCCCACCAACCACGTCCTCCACGAGACCCTCGAGATCACGCAAGGCTTCACGCCGTGGTTTGAAACCGGCTTCTACGTTTTTACCGTGGTAGGAAGCGGGAGCTGGAACTGGGTGGGCGATCATATTCGTCCTCGGGTGCGCGCGCCCGAACAGTGGCACTGGCCGGTGGGCGTCAGCCTGTCGGCCGAGTTCGGCTACCAGCGCCCGCCCTACGCCACCGGTACTTGGAGTCTGGAGATTCGCCCTATCGTCGACCAGCAGAAGGGCCGGCTCTACTGGTCAGTCAACCCGGCGTTCGACAAGGGCTATACGGGGCTGCCCAGTGACCGCGCATGGCAATTCTCTCCCGACGCGAAGGTCTCATGGGACTTCACCAAGGAGGTGGCATTCGGGCTCGAAT
Source organism: Terriglobales bacterium (assembly GCA_036522035.1). Classification (GTDB taxonomy): domain Bacteria; phylum Acidobacteriota; class Terriglobia; order Terriglobales; family Acidobacteriaceae; genus Angelobacter. The sequence continues at coordinate 15,959 of DATDGP010000055.1, read as the reverse complement.
ACTACAGCGGCTTCGGGCCGGTCGCCGGACTATTTTCCTTTCGCGAACAATCTCAGCAGTTCATTCCGGCGTTCGATCTCAACGTCTCGCCCAGGTGGGAGATTAATTTCGGGGTGGGCTTCGGCGTGACCGCTGGCACCGACCATCTGCTGGTGAAAGCCATCGTCGGTCGCAGATTCAATTGGGGCCACTCGAGTTCGCGTACCGGCAAGTATTAGCGAGTCTCGGATGTAAATCCGCCGGCTATGAGAATCGCGATTCCAAATGCTACCAATTCGTCTTATGCCGATTGATAGACTCAGTAAAAATGCGGTTCTGGTGGGCCCGGTAGGATTCGAACCTACAACCAACAGATTATGAGTCTGCTGCTCTAACCGTTGAGCTACAGGCCCCGCGCTTTCAGTCTCGCACAAATGAGGAGTTTCCGAAACGTCACTGGCATCGGAGGATCTGCCGGTTTCTTCCCATTTCGTCGATCGCGCGTGATCGCGACGAGTCAGGCTTCCTCGCTTCATTCGGACAAAAGACTTTATTTCCGAAGCTCCCTCAGATCGATTCCCAACTGCTGGCACTTTTTGTACAGATGACTGCGCTCCAGTCCTAGCTCTTTCGCGGTGTTGGTAATGTGATGATTGTGTCGCTTGATGGCTTCGAGAATGGTTTGCCGCTCGAACTGTTCTACGCGACGAGAGAGCATGCCGGTCGCGGCCACGGAACCTCTGACGATCCCGTCTTCACGGCACGGCGCTGCGGGCAGCGCGGACTGTACAGTGTCGTCGGTGATACTACCTCCTTCGGCGAACAGCAGCAGGCGCTCCACCACGTTGCGTAGTTCTCGGATGTTACCCGGCCATGAGTGTGCCCGCAGGGCGCGGATGGCGTCGTCGGAGAGGGCTACATCTTTCCATCCGTTCTGACGCGAGATCTGGACGGCGAAATGCCGGGCGAGTGCGGGGATATCTTCCGGGCGTTCGCGTAGTGGGGGCAGGGCCAGAGGGAAAACATACACGCGGTGGAAGAGGTCCAATCGGAAGCCTCCTTCGTGCGCCAGCTGTTCCAGGTTGCGATGCGTAGCCACCACGACCCGCACGCTGACCTTTACGGGCTTCTCCCCGCCGATGCGCTCCACCTCGCCCTGCTCGAGGACGCGCAGCAGCTTGGCCTGCATAGCGAGAGGCATATCGCCGATCTCGTCGAGGAAGAGCGTGCCCTCGTGAGCCTGCTCGAATTTGCCGATATGGCGTGACGCCGCACCAGTGAACGACCCCTTCTCGTGCCCGAACAATTCCGACTCGATGAGCTCGGCGGGAACGGCGGCGCAATTTAGAGTCACGTAAGCTCCTTCGCGTCGCTGGCTCTTTTCGTGGATGGTGCGTGCGATCAGTTCTTTGCCGGTCCCGGTCTCCCCGAGTATGCAGACCCGGCTCTCGCTCTGGGCCACGCGATCGACCTGGGCCATGAGCCGGCGCATTTTGTCGCCGGTGTAGACGATCGCCAACGCGCCCAGTTGCTCGCGCAGCTTCTGGTTCTCCTGACGGAGCTGCTCCATGCGCATGGCGTTTTGCACGGTGAGCAGCAGCTTGTCGGTGGAGAGCGGTTTTTCCAGGAAGTCCATGGCGCCCAGGCGCGTGGCCTTCACCGCCATCTCGATATGCGCCTGCCCCGACATCATCACCACCGGCGCAGTCACGCCGGCAGCGCGCATCTGTTCGAGCAGCTTGAGACCGTCCACGCCCGGCATGACCACGTCGGAAAAGATGAGGTCGAAGGTTTCCGACTTTGCCAGCTCCAGCGCGCGGACCGGATTGTCACACACAACGGCCTCGTGTCCGGCTAGGCGGAAGGCGCGCGAAAGCGACGCCAGGGTGTTGGCGTCGTCGTCGATGATGAGGAGGTGCGATCGCATAGTGTTTAGCAGTTAGTATTTATTACTTACTTGTATATCACCCATCGATGTCGGATGATTTTGCTAAATACTAAGTACTCATTACGAAATACTAGCTCGCCGCTGTTCCCCGGTCGTTGCTCTCTCCAGCAGCATCCCACAACGGCAACTCAATATAAAACGTAGTGCCCAAGTTCTTGGTGCTGCTCACCTTGATCTTCCCGTGGTGATCGCTCACCACAGCCTGCACGATGGCCAGGCCCAAACCGGTGCCGTGCTGTTTGTTGGTGTAATAAGGTGTGAACAGACGCTGGCATTCTTCCGGCGTTAGTCCCTGGCCAGTGTCGGAGATCTCGAAGACGGCAGCCTGATGGTTTAGATGGCCTAGCCCCTCGGAATCGTCCAGGCGAGTGCGAAAAGTGAGCGTGCCACCCTTGGGCATGGCATCGATGGCGTTGAGTACCAGATTCTCGATGACACGACGGAGTAACACGGGATCGCCAGTAACCGGCGGGACTCGACCTAGCTCGAACTCAGAGTGAATCCTCATGGGCTCGCGCGTGAGCTGGCCTTGGAAGAGGTGGACCACGCCGCGAATCAGCTCATCGAGATCAACGGCCTGAAGCTGCGGGGCCGGCATTTTTGAAAAGTCGCTGAAGCGGCCGATAATGGTCTTGAGGTTGTCAATCTCCGCGAGCAGCGTGGCCGTGCTTTCACGAAAGATCTCGTCGAATTGCTCCGGCGTCGTTTCCCGCGCGCGCAGCAGGTTTTCGACCGTGATCTGCAGCGGGAAGAGAGGGTTCTTGAGTTCGTGGGCCAGGCGCCGCGCCAGCTCACGCCAGGCGGCTACGCGTTCGCTCTGCACCAGGCGCTCGCGTTGTGCGATCAACTCCCGGGTCATCTGGTTGAAAGCTTCGGCCAGTTTGCCAATTTCGTCGCGGGAGCCGGGCGGCACGGTGACGTCCCAGTTGCCGCGGCCGATCTCGGCTGCGGCATCGGCCAGCCGGTTGATAGGACGGCTGAGGCGGGTAGTAATGATGCCGCTTACGATCACTCCCACCGAGACGCCGATGATCGCGATCAGCAGGCTGATGTTGCGGATGCGCTGTTCGAGCGCCATCTCCTTCCGCAGCGAGTTGCCAACCAACAATACGGCCGGCACATGGTCGGAATAACCGGGGAGCGGGATAGCGTGGACAATCTCTTCCTGAAGCCCTCCGGCCCCCCAATCAATCGTGGCCGAGGCCTCGGTGCGACGATCGCGGGCTTGCTGGATGAGCGGCAATAACTTATCCAGAGCCGCCGAATCGCTGGACGCACCCAGGATCTCCGGTGGTCCCAGTTCGGGAGCGCTGTAGATGGAGACACGCAGACCTTCAGTTAGCGCGAGCGATGCCAGCACCGCATCCAGCTTGCGACCTCCTACCAGGTAGAAATCGGCGCCATGTGTGTGCACAGGGCGAAGGCAAAGCATGGCCAGCACGCTGCCCTGGGGAGTTTCCACGTGCTTGAGAAATGCTTGTGCCGGCCGCGGCGCAGATGGCTCGAGAAACCAGCGCTGTTTGTAGCCGAAGCGTGCCGGCCAGTGCGCGGAGGAGATGATGGTGCCGTCCGGCGCCATGAGGTCAAGGAAATCGAGCCGCTGGGCAGCAGCGTAAGCGGCGGCGTCATTCACGCGGCCCGCGTAATCGCCGCCGTTGGACAGGTCGATGGCGGTTCGCAACATGGCATCGGAGTTGGCGATAGTATCGACGGCGCGGGTAATCTCTTCGCCTTCATGGGTGAACTCGCGCTGAAATTGGCTTACCAGTCCGGTGGTTCGCTCCTGCTCGATCTGGCGAAAGGCTTCATGCGCTCTCTCTTCAATCAGCCAAGCCACTGCGCCCACGCAGGCAGCAGTGCTCAGTGCGATCAGCAGCAGCAACTTAACTTTCAACGACACGGTTCAGCGCGCTCCTTCCACCCACATCTCATCGAGATCCCACGCGCCGGAGGGGAGCTGCTGCCAGTTGTGGGAGCTCGAGTTGAGCCACAACGCCTGTTTCACGTGGGCCACCGCTACCACGCGAAAACCTTCGAGCGCCTTGCGTTCGACCTCGTAGAGCTCTTCGGAACCTCCCGCGCCCAGAGCCGCGGTGGCGGTACTCGCATCCAACCCGAGATCGGGGAGCAGGGCTGCCAGCGCGACCGACGGTTCGAGCGAGGGAAGAGGCAGCCGCAGCAGCACGGCGTCGGCATTCATCGTGGCCTGGGCCGACTTCGTGCCCACGTGGTTCTCTCCGAACGGTTGGACCTTGATCCCCGCCTCGCGCGCATCGACGGCAATGCGTTCGGCGATCAGCTTGGCAGTGGCGTCGGAAAAATCATATGCCAGGGCGACCGTCAGCGCCTGTGTGACGGCGCCAGCGCTGGCGGCGAGCTTGCGCGCCGCGTCGGTGTCCTGGTCTTCGGGCAGGAGGAACTCATACCCAGTAAGCCATTGCGGCAGCAGGCCCCCCGCGGGGGCGCCCTGCCGCTGCAGCAGAACGTTACTGATAGCGGTGCGGTTCAGCGAGAGAGCCAACGCTTGCCGCACGCGAGGATCGATAGGCCTGCGCGCTCGCCCCGTTCGGCCGCCCAAGTCGGGCTGCAGGAAGACCAACACGAGCAGATCGGCAGGACGAGAGAGGGCCACATTTTGGCCGTTCGCGCCCCCCTGCTCGAGAGAGCGCAAGCCGTCGAAGTTAAGTTCCGCCGCCGCGTAAGGACCCAGCTGGCGCTGCAGCAGTTGGTCGCGCAAGGAGCTGCCCATTTGGAATTCAATCGCGTCAGGATACGATCGTCCGCCCCAATAGTCTTCATTGGCGACAAATAGCGCCCTTTCACCCTGTTGCCATTCGCTCAGCCGATAAGGACCGCTGCCAGTAACAGTGCCGTCCGCCCCACGCTTGACGACGGCGAATTTCTCAAGAGCCATCATCTCGGGGAGGTGATGGATGGCCGAGGAAGATTCGATCACCACGGTCTGGCGGTCGGGCGCGCTATATCGCCAATCGGCATTCGCGGACTTGAGGCTGGCGATTACGTCAGCGGCGGTGACCGGCGAGGCATCGTGAAAATCGGCGAGACGCAAGCGGAAGGTCCACACACGGTGCGAGGGATCGGACTGCCACGAACGCGCCAACCGGGGAAGCAGACGGCCTTGGGAATCGATCTGAGTCAAAGTCTCAAAGGTCAGGGCAGCCATGCGGTCGCGAGATTGCGGATGGTCTTCCTCGGCGAGCGGATCCAGCGAGTTCACGCGGTCATGAAGCAAAACGCGCGCAGTTCCACCGTAACGCGGCCGAGAGCTCGCGTACGCGAAGCTCGTGACGAGCGCGCAGCTAATTGCAAGTAACTGTGAGAACGACAGCTTCATATTTTCCTGAACTCGGCGAGTAAATAACGGCGTTGGCCGACTCGTTGCTGTTTGCCGAAGGCCACAGCGCGAGAACGGTCCCGGCGACATCGATGGGCGCGCTCCCCGGCTGGGCTTCACGCCCGACAATCTCGAGCGCCTGAAGACTATCGGGAAGACTCGTATCAGACGGCGTACTAATCAGGAGCTGCCAGCCTGATCCGCAATTGGAATGCACATAGGCCAGGTTGCTGCCCCAGGCGTTGAAGACCGCGGCCGGAGTCGAGAGGTCGCCCTGGTAAAACCGGGCGCGCCCGTCAGTGCCGGTGAAGAGCCATTGTCTCTGGTCTCCGCTGGACCACGACGCCCCGGAGAAGAACGGAATCACGGAAGCCCCAGCTCCCCCACCCGCAAGAATTCCATTGAAGAAATTCCGGCGCGGACTGTAGAACGCAACCAGCTGTCCCTGGTCGAGCTGCCAGGGATCGTCGCTAGCGCGACAATCAAGAGCAGGCGGTGAGAGCGGTCCGGTGCACAACGTTCCGGGAAGGAACGCGGTGATCTGTCCGTTGCTAACCTTCAGCCTGCCACGCAGATCACGCGGCCATGCCTGCAGATGGTTAATGAACAAGGTGTAGCGTCCGCGCCATTGGCCCGAGTCGTTGACGTAAAGCGACACTTGGTCAGGTTCGAGCACTACGAGATTCTGATGGTCCTCGAAGAAGTCCAGGATTGGAGTGTCTTGCTGCCATACCGATCTCTTGCGCAGAGTCAGCGCGGGCGCGCGGGCGGTGAGAGGTCGTTCCGGCCGCGGGAGTCTCTTCATCACCATCTGGCTGCTCGAGCCCTCGTGGATCACCGCGATCCACAAGTAGCCCTGCCAGTCTTCGGAGAAGAAGATCTGCACTTCGGCTAGCGCCATTTCCGGCTTCACTAGGCGCGCCCCGGCGTTCCGCAAATCCGAGAACACGGCGTTTTGGACCATTTCTTGCGCTTCGCCGGGCAGCGTGGAGAGATTCTGGAAGGTAACCGCGATTGCCGAAGGAGATCCGCTACGGGAAAGCACCTGCTGTACCAACTCTCCGGCAGCCACCACCAGCGGCGCGGGACGATTCGTCTGCGCTGCCGCGTCCGACTGCAGGCAAGAGGCGGCCAGCAGCAGGATCGGCAGAAGTGCGGTCTTCAGCATTTGCGGGAAAGGCGAAGTATAGCATTGATTGCCGAGGGGAGATTGGCGAACTGGCAATCGGAAAACCCGCAACCTCCGCCACAAGACCTCTAGAGAGATTGCCGAAACTGCCGACAAAATCTTGTCATCTCCGAGATTGATTACCTCAAAGATACTGCTGGCGGTTGTTTGGCTGTCCTTGGCATTCTGGCATTTGTCTGATCCCACATCGGCTCCGGCTCGATTGATGAGGTCGTGGTTCTCTCCTCAGCAATTCTCTCCCACATTCCGCCGGGCGTGCCCCGGCGGAGGTAAAACTGGTTAAATTTCGACGGAAACACCCCCTAAGGCCGATGCGGTAGACTGCGCCGGACGGCCGGTCGCGCCTCTTCGGCGTCATGGTCGTTGGCATTGGCCGGCGGATCATCCTCGTTGTCAGCTTCGGCAGCGGCTTGGGCCTGAGCTTGCGCCCCAGCAGGGACGGTGTCGATGTCGCTCATGTTGTGCGGTGTGATGCCACCTTTCAAGACGTCATTCAGGAAGATCTTCGAGTCCGAGGGTACCATCATGATCTCGAGCTTGTCCGACAAGCGTTCGGCGATGATCTTGTTGATCAGCAGTGGATTTTCGTGAAGCAGAGCTGCTTCCGACTTCATGCGCTCGGCGTCGGCCAGCGCGACTTTGCGAATGCGCGAGGCTTCGGCATCGGCCAGCAGGTTGCGCCGCTCCAGCTCCGCCTTGCTGTCGATGATCTTGGCCTGCGCGAGTGCTTCCGCGTTCTTGACCGTGGCTTCCTTATGGGCCTCGGCTTCAAGGCGCGTCTGTTCAATTTGCTGCTTTTTCAGCGGCAGCGTGTACTGCATGGCATCGGCTTCTGATTTGGCCTGCAGAACGCGAACGGTGGCTGAGCCTTCAGCCTGCTTCACCTGTCGTACCCTCTGGGCTTCGGCATCAAGCTCGGCAATCTTCACCTGCTTGGCCCTCATTTCTGTTTCGACGCCCAGGCCTTCGTTCTCCTGCTCCTTCAGCAGCAGCCCTTCGAGCCCTTTGCTGTACTCGGGTGGCAGCTGTACGTCGCGCAGCATGACCTCCTTCACGATGATCCCGTCTTTGTCGAGTTTGCGCGTGATGTGGTCCCCGGCGAGCTGCCGGATCTCTTCGCGGCGCGATGCAAAGACCTCGCGCACGGTGTAGTTCGGCGCTAGTTCGCGGAACGTGCTGGCGACCACCGGGGGAACGATCTCGCGTTCTACCGGCTGCGGCAGGTTGGCATGAATGAAGTCAAGACGCTTGGGATCGAGCTTGTAACGGACTGTGATGGCGAGCCCGATGTTGAGACCTTCTTTCGATTGGACAGTGAAGTCGGCGGCCTTTCTGGTCTTTGAATCGGACTCCCCTATCGATTCCATTCCGTCTTTGCCAGACGATGTGGTCAGCACTTGGTCGCGCAGGTCATACATCACCACGGAGTCGACGAGCGGCGTGACCCAATGCACGCCGGGATAGAGAGTGCCTGGGCGAGTCCCGGAGGTCTGGCTTACTCTGATGCCACCCCACCCGCTCGGCACCACCACAATGCCCGCAGCGAGAACCAGTGGCAACCAGGCCCCGAGAAACGCCCATTTTGCAGTTGTCCAGTCCAGATGCGGCGAAGCCGGCAAGTTCTCCGGAGCTATATGGAGCCGCGCCTGGCGGTGGTACTGGACGACCTTGTTCAGATTGTTCAGCGCAATGGCGGCGGCCCACCCCAGCAGGCCCCAGCCGGTGATCAGCAGAACATATTTCAGCAGCAGCATTCGATTCTCGCTTTCCTAGATCGGCGACCGGTTGATCGGAGGATCGGGGTCTTGCCGGGATCCGAGAGCCTCCTCTCGATTACCGACCACCCAATTTGGTTTCTCACTGGTCTCCACCAGGGGTCGCGTTTGCGACCGTGGCCGAAGCAATTTCAGTTTCAGTCTTGCCACCATTCGGATCGCCGAACAGAGTGGCAGTCAGCTCATCGCGCTGTCTGCGGATCGAGACCGCATCGCCCACCTGCACGCGCCGGTACAGGTCTTCGACGTCCTGCGTCTTCATGCGGAAGCAACCGTGCGATGCCATCTTGCCCACCGAACTCTCGACGTTGGTGCCGTGAATTCCGTATCCCTTCAAACTGAGTCCCATCCATCGCGTACCCAGAGGATTGTCTTTGCCGGGTCCAATCTCGGTCTCGCCATGACGATAAGTGGGGTTGACTGCGTGGTTGATGATGGTGAACTCGCCTTCAGGGCTCGGCGTCTCGCTCTTGCCCACCGCGATCGGATAGACCTTGACCAACTCGCCGTCGACCAGCAACGCCAGCTGGCGATAAGGAAGGCTGATTACGATCTGCCGCATGTGCGAGTCTTTCGCCGACAGCTTTGGGGGCTTCCGAGCCCGGATTTCGGCAGCCTTTTGTTCCGCTTCGACTTCGTGGTTTTGGAATGCCGGTTGGGGACAGTTCAAGATCGAAGTTCGTGGGTTCTCCGGATCTCTCTCGTCTGCCTTCTCGCTGGCAATGTTCGCGCTCAGATCGCCCGTTCTCTTGGTGAGCCGGTCGACATTCCCGTACCAGAATCCTGGCTGCCGCACCTCAGCCGCCAGGCAAAGGATCCCCAAGGCCCACAGGCTTACCGCCACCCCTCCCTTGATATGGATTCGAACGAGCCGCCGCATCCCTGGTTTCTCCTTTCCCGCACGCGGAGACCAGAAGCATTGAGGAGACCAAACGTAAGCTATTGATTAATAGATAGTTATATGCGATCAGCAAATCGTACTCGTGGCCCTCGGAACACGATTGTGTGCCGGGGCACACGCCCGGGCGGACTGGGCTAGGCGGGGATTGAGGTGAACTGGGGCGTCATTCGCCTACCAGCCATAGGTACTGCTGGGTATTGAGGGGGACCACGGACAGCCGTCCTTGGCGCACCAGCGGCGAATCTGAGAACAATTTGTGAGCCTTGATATCGGCTAGCGTGCGGGGGTTGGTGATGGGTTTTTCGACCTTGATCGTAACCTTGGGGACTTTGGGATCGCTGGGGTCGACGGACTCAACCGTTGCAGTGCCGACGGCTCTCTTCTCGTCGCCGGTGTGATAGATCACCAGCTTGTCGCCCTGCTGCATGGCGCGGAGATTCTTGACGGCCACGGGATTGGTGACGCCGTCCCAGATCGTGAGATGTTCTTTTTGCAACTGGGCAAAGCTGTAGACTGACGGTTCGGTTTTGAGGAGGTAGTACATGCTTCGGATCCCCTAGGGGTCCTCCATATTCTAATCCAGTGTCATCACGAAGACTTTCGGGCTAAACGCGCCTTTCATCAGCGCGCGCATTTACGGGAATCCCCAAAGTTGTGATCTTCTCAGTACGCGCGGAGTCTCCTCGCCTCTCTCACCACATCCTCCACTTTGGGCAAGAAGAAATGCTCGAGCGGAGGCGAGAACGGCACCGGCGTATCGAGCGACGTGATGCGCACGATGGGGCCATCGAGGTCGTCAAAGGCTTCTTCGTTGATGACAGCGGCAATCTCTCCGGCCAGGCCACCGGTGCGCGTGTCTTCGTGGAGCAGGATGACCTTGTTGGTCTTCTTGACCGTCGCGGTGATGGCGCCGCGATCGAGCGGCGACAGCGTGCGCAGGTCCAGGATCTCGACCTCGATCCCCTCTTTGGCCAAGAGTTCGGCGGCTTGCTGCGCGGTGTGGACCATGGCTGCGTAAGTAATGATGCTCAAATCGCGACCTTCGCGATGGATCCGGGCTTTGCCGATGGGCACGGTATAGTCCTGGTCCACCACTTCTTCCTTGATACGGCGATAGAGAAACTTGTGTTCGAGGAAGAGAACGGGATTGTTGTCACGAATGGCTGATTTGATCAGCCCTTTGGCGTCCGTAGGTGTTGCCGGCGCAACGACTTTGATCCCCGGGGTGTGCACGAAGTGCATTTCCGGGTTCTGCGAATGGAACGGCCCGCCATGAACCCCGCCTCCGGCCGGACCGCGCAACACCAGCGGCGCCGGCGCCCCCCAACGGTAGTGCGACTTAGCCACCATATTGACGATCTGGTTGAAGGCGCAGCCGATGAAATCCATGAATTGGAACTCGGCCACCGGGCGCATCCCGGTCAACGAGGCGCCAAAGGCCGCGCCCACAATGGCGGATTCGGCGATCGGCGTGTCAATCACGCGCTCTGACCCGAAATGGTGGACGAACCCGTCTGTAACCTTGAACGCGCCACCGTAGACGCCGATATCTTCACCAATGCAGAAGACCGTGGGATCGGACTCCATCTCTTCCCAGAGCCCCTGTCGGATTGCTTCGAGATAAGTTGTTTGGGCCATGTGCGAGCACCTTACCGCGGATTTACGCGGACTACAGCCTCTCCTGTCGAGCCTGTTCGGACCATGTCTCGATAGCCTCTTACTTGAAATGGATGGCTGCCTCGGTCTGCCGCAATTTCCCCTCACTCCGCTGTGCTTTCTTCGGCAAGCCGTACTTCGGCTTGATCCTGTGGCAATTGGCGTCGCAATAAACGCCCTCGGCTGCGGTGGGGCCCTCGGGCATGGGAGAGCTATCGGCAAATTCGCGCTCGGCTTCGATTTCTTGATCGACTTTAGCGATCAGCTTTTCGTCCTGAGCCGGCGTCAGCCATTTTTTGTCAAGCAGATACTTCTGAAAGCGATCAATGCAATCGCGCTTGCGCCAGAATTCGTGCATCTCTTTGGGGACGTAAGACGCGGCGTCGTGGATGGCGTGGCCCTTCATACGCATGAGCTTGGCCTCGATCAGTGTGGGACCTTCGCCGCGATGAGCGCGTTGGACGGCCTCGTAGGTCGCGTCGTACACCTGGCAAGCGTCGGTGCCGTCGATGATCACGCCGGGCATGCCGTAGCCGATAGCGCGGTTGGCCAGGTCTTTTACCGCAACCTGATATTCCGTCGGCGTGGAGTAAGCCCAGAGGTTGCTCTCCACGATCAGCACCAGGCCCAGCTTGCGCACCGCGGCAAAGTTGATGCCTTCATAGCTCACGCCCGTCGATTGGCCACCATCGCCGATCCAGGTTAAGCAGGCCAGCTCTTTTCCCTGCAAGCGCGCTCCGAGTGAGACACCGGCCATTACCGGCAGGAGATCTCCCAGCATGGAGATGGGCGAGACCATGTGGCGCTTCTCGATGTCGCCGTAGTGCGAGGTGCCATCCTTGCCGCGGGTGGGCGAGCCGGACTTAGCCATGTACTGCATCATGATGTCGCGAGCGTGGAACCCGCGCACCAGTTGCGCACCCTGATTGCGAATCATGGGTGCGAACCAGTCGTCCGGGCCGAGGGCGAAGGCAGAGGCGCAGGAGCAGGCCTCCTGCCCCAGTCCGAAGTACACGCCGCCGACCACCTTGCTCTGCTTGTAGAGGTTTTCGAGCGCCTGCTCCATGCGGCGATTCATCACCATCCAGCGGTAAAGCTCGAGGTGCTGCTCGCGGCGCAAGTATTTCGATTCGCGGATCGGCGGGACGGGTGTGTTCAACTTCCCTTTGATCTCGTAGTGAACTTCCGGGCCGCTGGAAACTTCGAAGACTTCAAATTCGGGATGTTCGAGCCGCCAGTCCGGGATGCCGTATTCATTCACCCGGATCGCGGAACCCCTAGGCGCAGCCGCGCCGTTCGTCGAGCGCTTGCTGCCGTTGCCGGAAACTTTGCTGGCTTTGCGTTTGGTGGCCATGGGATGACTACCAGATTATACCCAAGCTAGGGAGCTCGGCGGCTCACCCGATCGAGCGCCCAGCGATGACTTTCATGAGACAGTGACGCCAACGCCTGATTCAGACTCATCCAGACCAATTCGTGATCCTGTTCCTGTGGCGACACCATGTCTACGACTTCGGCTTCCACGAATTCGCACGTCTTGGCAAAGTACTTTTTCTCTTCTGTCGAGTACAAGTACTGGATTGCGCTGGCCCGCGGCGCTCGCGTTTCGAGCACGAACCCGCACTCTTCCCTGGCTTCCCGTTCCACTGTTTGTTGCGGAGTCTCATCTCGCTCCATCCCTCCGCCAGGAAGAAAGCAACCATTCGGCGTGCGAACCACCGCCCATTCGCCAGCCGGGTTTCGCACTAGAGCATAGGCGCTGGGGCGGCGTACGTAAGTGCAGCCCGCGATCTGGGTGCCAAAAACTGGAACATCATTCATGGGTCGATCAGGCCAGATGAATGTCTTCTTCGCCGGCAAGCCTGCGAATTGTTTCAGGCGCGACTGCCGGAGTGTCGTCATTTGCTGGCGACGTTGCCAGCAGCGCGTCGAGCGACTCCAGCCATAGGGTCTGCGATTCGAAAACCCGTCCGAAATGGCGTGCCGTCAGTTCCGCGATTTGTTCGAGGTCAGGCAACGGCACCGCGCGCCCCGGGGGATGGTCTTCGATTTCTCGCGCCAGCGAGGTTACCGGCTTATCGGTTATTCCGCAAGGGACGATCAGCTTGAAGTAGTCGAGGTTGGTAGTGACGTTCAAGGCGAACCCATGAGAGGTCACACCGCGGGAGATGTGCACGCCGATAGCCGCGATCTTCGCTGGCGGCTGGTTCTCGGTCCACACACCAGTGAGGCCGTCGATGCGACCTGTTACTACACCGAGGTCGCCGCACACGCGGATCAGCGCCTCTTCGATCGTGTGCACAAATTCCACCGCCCCGATTCTCGGCGTGAAGCCGCGCAGGTCGAAGATGGGATAACCAACGAGCTGGCCGGGACCGTGGAAAGTCACGTCGCCGCCGCGATCGGCTTCAAACAGCTCGATGCCCTGAGCCGCCAGAAACTCACGTGATGCAACGATGTTGCCGGCGCCGCCGTTGCGTCCCAACGTGATGACGGGAAGATGCTCCAGCAGCAGCAGCGTGTGACCGACGCGGCCCGCTTTGACCAGGTGCTCGACGGCTTTCTGGAGATCGAGCGCTGTCGAGTAGTCGGCGCGACCGAGATAAATGACGTTGATGACTCGGAGGTCCACTCGTCAATTGTATGCCAGGGAAACGTACTTTTAGGATGCGACTCTTGGCGGGTTCTACGAGGAGCCTTCAGGAAAGAATTCTTCTTCGAGCCACGCGGCCATGTAGTCCTCAGCCGGTTTGGGAAGAGGCACGCCCCAGATGCCGCTGTCCACAGAGCGGAGTCCGACTTGTCTTTCGCTGGGTGTTCCCGGCTCGCCGATCCACACCACCACGAAGCGGCCTTTCAGCCTTCCGCACTCCAGGCCTACAGTAAATCCGGGCTCAAGCCTGGCGGTAACGCCAAATACACGCGCCCCGCCGGGGGTGATGTTGATCGTCTTGACGTTCTGAGAGAACACCTTTCCCTCCGAATCCAAGCCCCACAACCGTACCGTGAGCGGCATAGTTACACGTTTCTCGCGTCGCTTCGGCATGCGTCTATCATATTGCGGGAAAGGCAGGGTTTCGGCCAGATGCCGAACGGGAACCGGCACTTTAGTAATTAAGAGTCTTCTTAGTCCTGCATTAGCGAAATGCCCGTCAGGCCGCCATCTGTTCTTCATCACTCATGCCGTGCATGTACTTGTCGGGATCTTTTTCAAACTCTTTTTCGCATTCAACCGAGCAGAAATAAACCGGCATCGAGTGATAGTCGTAGCTGGCGGCGGCTTGGGCCATATCAACGTGCTTCTTGCATATAGGATCGATAGGCATGGCGTCCCTCCTCTTGAGTAAGAGGGCTGCGGTGTCGGAAGGGTTTCATCGGGTTGGGGCCGCCCAAGCCAGCAGAATCGAATGACCTTGTGATCGGGTGAGAGGAAAACCAAGCTCAAACTGCCGACCCTAGTCTAGGGGCGAAATCGAATCCGACAATCAGAAATTGATCGCCTTCCCCTCTACCGCGCTGAATGCGTCGAGCATGCCCTCGGAGATCGTAGGATGGGCGTGGATCGTGAACATCAGATCCTCGACCGTGCCTTCCAATTGCATGACCGCAACCGCTTCGGCGATCAGTTCCGTGGCTAGCGGGCCGATGATGTGCACCCCCAGGATCTCTCCGTACTTGGCGTCTGACACCACCTTGATGAACCCTTCGTGGTTGTTGATGATTGTGGCTTTGGAGTTGGCAGTGAAGGGGAACTTCCCTACCTTGACCTGATAACCGGCCTCTTTGGCTTTGGCTTCCGTCAGGCCGACGCTGCCGATCTGCGGCTCGCAGTAAGTGCAGCCTGGGATGTGGTTCTTGTTGACCGGATGCGCGGGTTTCCCGGCAATGTGGGTCACGGCGACAATGCCGCTCATGGCTCCGGAGTGCGCGAGCTGCGGAAAGCCGGCCACGATATCGCCGATTGCGTAGATACCCTTCTCGCCGGTCTGCATCCATTCGTTTACGTGGATGAAGCCTCGCTCGGTCTTGATGTTCGGGGTCTTTTCCAGGCCGATCTTCTCAGTATTCGGTCCGCGGCCGATGGCGACTAGAAGTTTCTCCGCCTCCAGACGCTGTTCGGCTTCGCCTTGCGGTGTAAAGCTCACGGCCACGGCGGTCTTCGTCTTCTCAACTTTTTCGACCTTGGCATTGACGAAGCAGTGAATGCCCTTCTTCTTGAAGCTGCGCAGCAGCTCCTTGGAGACTTCTTCGTCTTCTACCGGAACCAGCCGGGGGAGGGCTTCAAGCAACGTGACTTCGGCGCCGAACGAGCGGTAGAGGGACGCAAACTCCACGCCTACCGCTCCGCAGCCGATGATGATCATCGATTTGGGGATCGCGTCAAGGCTCAGGACTTCAATGTTGGTGAGGATGCGATCGTCGGCCACCAAGCCAGGCAGCAAGCGTGCGTACGATCCGGTGGCGATGATGATGTTTTTGGTCTTGATCTCGGATTTCTTGCCGCCGGCCTCGACCTCCACGGTGTGCACACCATTCTTGGCCGGTCCGGTGAGGCGCCCGAAGCCGGGCACGCGGTCGACCTTGTTCTTCTTGACCAAAAAATCCAAGCCCTTCGTGTGCTTGGTTACGATCTTGTTCTTGCGGTCCTGGATGACCTTCCAATTCAACTTGCCCTCGCCCACGCCATCGATCCCGTATTCCGGCGCGGCCTTCAGGTGGTCGAAGACCTCGGCATTGAACAGCAGAGCTTTGGTGGGAATGCAGCCCACATGCAGGCAGGTGCCGCCAAGGACGGCGTCCTTTTCGATGAGGCAGGTCTTCAGACCCAGTTGCCCGGCACGGAAGGCAGCGGTGTATCCGCCTGGTCCTGAGCCGATAATGGCCACGTCATAGATTGTTTCTGGCAAAGCCGTCTCCCTGGTTGGAAGGTTCGTCAGCGGACAAACATTTGATTGTAAATCAGCGGCTAAAGGCTCAAGGAATCCCACCGTCACGCGGGGCGGACGGAGAGTCTCGGGGTGTCAACTCCTTAGCACGCGTCGGAGCTTCAGCTGCCTGTTGAGGCAAGCGTTGTGCTAGCCTGGTTGCGTTATGCCTACGCCAACGCCCTCTACGGGAAGCTTGGCTCGCAAGGCCCACTCGCACGTTTTTGGAAT
>DATDGP010000054.1:0-7215 GCA_036522035.1 Terriglobales bacterium | reverse complement strand
TTGTTGACCACTGTTGCCTGGCTGAGGGACAACAAACTTGAATATGCGATGGAAGGCAGCGTTTTCGTTGCCGGTTCGGTTGTCCAATGGCTCCGGGATGGACTCGGCATCATCCGCGCTTCGGAAGAGGTCGAGGCGCTGGCCTTGAGCGTCCCGGACAACGGCGACGTCTACATGGTTCCCGCGTTTACCGGCCTCGGAGCGCCGCACTGGGATCCTCATGCGCGCGGCATGATCATCGGAATCACGCGTGGAACCAAGGCTGGGCACCTGGCACGCGCCTCGATCGAGAGCATTGCGTATCAAGTAGCAGACCTATTGGACGCCATGCAAGAGGATTCAGGCATTCCCCTTAACGTCTTGCGCGTGGACGGCGGAGCAGCCCGGAACGATACCCTGCTGCAGTTCCAGGCCGACGTGCTGGGCATACCCGTGGTGCGGCCTACGCATGCGGAGACCACTGCCCTGGGAGTGGCATTCCTGGCGGGTCTGGCGGTTGGGTTGTGGAAGAACCCGGAGGAGATTCAAGCCCAATGGAAAGTGGATAAGGAGTTTCAGCCTCAGAGATCCAAGAAGGAAATGGAGAAACTCCTCAGCCGCTGGCAGGAAGCGGTGGGCCGGGCAAAAGCATGGAGCGAAGCTAGGGGCTAAACGCGCGGCGATGGCGAACAGGCGAAGAAGCTTTCACCACAGTGCCCACAGAGTTCACGGAGCTCTGGGTTCTCCGTGCTCTCCGTGGTCAGCTTTTGCCGTTTGGGCGTGCGGAGGAAAATGACGCGGCCGGAAATGCTCAATCAGCTCCATTCGCACCCTGCCGCATGGGACATCATCATCGTTGGAGGCGGCGCTACAGGAGTCGGTGTCGCCATCGACGCTGGTTCACGCGGATATGACACGCTCCTGCTCGAGGGCAGTGACTTCGGCAAAGGCACATCCAGCCGAAGCACCAAGCTGGTGCATGGCGGCGTTCGCTACCTCGAACAGGGAAACGTCTCGCTCGTCATGGAAGCTCTGAAAGAACGGGGCATTTTGCGTCAGAATGCACCGCATCTCGTGAGTGACCTCGCGTTTGTGGTGCCGAACTACGACTGGTGGGAAGCGCCCCTCTATGGCCTGGGACTGAAGATCTACAACATCCTTTCCGGCAAGTATGGATTCGGTCCCTCTAAAGTTCTTTCCCGGGAAGAGACTCTTTACCGCTTGCCGACCATCAATCCAGACGGTCTCCGCGGTGGCGTGGTTTACTACGATGGCCAGTTCGACGACGCTCGCCTACTGATCAATATGGTGGCGACAGCGGCCGAGCAAGGTGCGACGCTCGTCAACTACTGCCGCGTCACCGGATTGACGAAGGATCGCGACGGCTTCGTCAATGGGGTTGCCGCTCGAGATGAGGAGAGTGGCCACGACTTCATAGCCACGGGCAAAATTGTCGTCAACGCCACGGGCCCGTTCACGGATGCTGTCCGTAGGCTGGCCGATCCGTCGGTCCAGGCGATGATTTCACCCAGTCAAGGAATTCACCTGGTCTTCGACCGGTCGTTCCTCCCTGGCAACTCGGCCATCATGGTGCCCCGCACCAGCGATGGCCGCGTCATGTTCGCAATTCCCTGGCATGGCCACACCCTGGTGGGCACTACCGACACGGCAATCCCGGAACCAACCTTGGATCCTTGTCCAAAAGAAGAGGAGATCGAGTTCATTCTGAAAACCGCCACTGAATATCTGCACAAAGCGCCTACCCGCCGTGATGTCTTGAGCGTGTTCACCGGTATTCGACCGCTGGTCAAAGCCTCCAATTCGAGAAACAGCGCGGCTCTGTCGCGTGATCACACCATCCATATTGATGAGTCGGGTCTGCTGAATATCGCCGGTGGCAAGTGGACGACCTATCGGCGCATGGCCGAGGATTGTGTCAACCAAGCCGCGACTCTGGGAAAGCTGCCGGAAAGAGAGTGCGTCACCGAGCGGATCAACATCCATGGATTTCATCCCCAAGCTCAGAAATTCGGCCCTCTCTCCTTCTATGGTTCTGACGCCCCTGCCATTCAAGAGTTGATGTGGAAAGAGCCTGCGCTCGCGCAGCCTTTAACCGCAGCGCTGCCCTACGTTGGCGCCGAGGTTGTCTGGGCCGTCCGCTATGAAATGGCGCGAACGGTGGAGGATGTATTGTGCCGGCGAACCCGCGTCCTTTTCTTGAACGCGAAAGCAGCGCTGGAGGCTGCTCCCAAGGTGGCATCGCTCATGGCGCATGAACTCAATTTCGACTCAAATTGGGAGTCGAATCAGCTCTTGGCTTTTCGGCGGGTTGCCGTGCACTTCAGTATCGAGAAGGAGCCGCGAGCGGCGGATTGAGCCGTGGAGTGTCATTTTCGAGTAAGCCCTTGCCGAAGAGATGCCAGCCCAGACACCGTTCAACCTCAGCCACATTCTCCACGAACTGATTAGTCATGTTAGTCGCCTCTCCAAAGCGACCGCCAAGAGCCACGGCTGAGGATCACTACTCTTGTTCGATCATCTCTAGCTCGACGCATTCCGATCCTGCTAGAGTCCACAGTACCTGCTGACCATCGAGCAGTGATCTTCCCGTTCAGTAGTGATAGCGCGCCTGGAGGAAATCGATTCGATTCTCGCTGTTCCTGTATACCAACCGGTGCTCCTGCGTGATGCGTCGCGACCAGCAGTCCGCCAGCACAAACTTCAGCGGCTCCGGCTTGCCGATGATGGGTAGTTCCCTGCTCGAGAACGGGGCATCGACTTCTTCAATGCCGATGATGTGGCATAAGTGCAAGCATTTCGTTCGCGGTATTAAGGTGCGTAATGGGTGAAGACAAGGTCGCGGGCTTTTTCCCGCTCGTGGCAGGGAAAGCAGGTTTTCATCTGCGCCTCGGCGCCGGGTTGGCCGTCTTTGAAGCTACCAAACCCCCAGCCGCCCGTCGCGGCGTACTTCACTGAGTCCTTCACCATAAACTGAATGTTCGTGGGAGCCCCGGGGACGAAAGATTGGGGACGGCCAAAGATTTTGTCATTTTCCTCCGACGGGGAGTGACTGTAGTGCAAAGCGGCAATGATTGTGCCGTCCGGGTAGGGAAGCGTCCCTTCGCGGTAGGCCTTGATCGCTACATCGTTGCCCAAAATGGCACTCAAACTGTTGAGGTTGCCTGCTTCGTGGGACACAGAGATCAAAGTCCAGTCGCGGTACCCGGGGGAAATTTGGGTTACGAAGATCGGGGCGGCCTCTTGATCGGCCCGCCGAGATGCGGGCGCCGTTACGGTGACAACCCCGGCTACCGCGGCAAGTGCAACCAGCAAGAAAATTCGTTTCATGATACCTCCCACTCTAGGTGTTTGGCTGTTTGCGCAGCACTCCACAACGCCCAGGATTAGCCCGATCCGCGAGCGGACGGCAGTGGTGACAACGCATACGGAACGTACAGTATTTCCTGTACATCATCTCAATCCATAAATTTGGACACAAGCGGCAAATGGTAGACAGGAAAATTCAAATGTGCCCTCACTCCTGACCTCTCTCCGCGGGGCTGAGGGGGACAGGAGGACCGCAAAGCGGCGCGTCCCTTGCTCGTCATTCGGCACCAGTCTTTCTGGCGTCTCGCTCCTGACTCCGGGCTCCTGCTTCTGTCGCCGCGGCATCTCGGCTATCTTCCGGGCCGGGTGGCCCTTGACTTCAGCCGAACTCATGCCATGATGCTGTCAGGCTGCTTGGTACTGCGGCTCGTCCGGGTCCACAGACCAGGAGCGGGCCTGACCAGGTACCCGGCCGGGCTTATGATAGGGAGGATGTCCCGGAACGAAGCCGGAATGTTATTTAGAATCAGCGTGTTGCTTGAAGATCGGCTCCCGTCAATGCCGCTTGGGGAAGATAACGACTGTCAGACCGCGGTCGCCGGCCATCGGGCCCTCGCCCATCGCCCTGGTCGCAGCACTCAGACGGGCGATTCGAGAGGGGCGAAGCCAAGCGGAGCCAATCAAGTTAGATCTTTTGGAATCATCTCGATAGCAGGAAAAACGACCGAGGCGAAGCCAATCGCGTCACCCCCTTACTTTTCAGTGCGTTGCGGGCCGAAAAGGCCCGTTCTTTGAGAAAAGTGTGAGGAATGCGGGGTTAGCCGCTCGATGGGGAGGGGTGGCCTTGTCAGACTGGACGGCCACGGTCCTCATAACTAGTTGAAACAAGACGCCTGGATCGTGGCGAATGTTTATCGTGTTGATTCAAAATGACATAACGAGAATCGGATCCGATAGATCTGCCATGCCCGGCCGCCGGATGCGACTGCCGTGCCGGCACGTATCGGAGGGACGCTTTCGAGAGTCCTGATGACGACCACTGTTACCACCTTCCCGGAACTCAGGCTCTCGGAAGCCATGAGCCGGCTCGGGACCGAGAGCGCCTTCGAGGTCCTGGTGCGGGCCCGCGAGTTGGAGGCAGCTGGGCGCGAGATCGTTCACTTGGAAATTGGTGAGCCCGATTTTCCCACCGCCCCGCACATTGTAGCGGCAGCGGCTGATGCTCTACGCGCCGGCTGGACCCACTACGGGCCGTCGGCGGGCCTTCCCGAGCTCCGAGCCGCGGTAGCCGACGACGCCGGCCGCCGCCGGGGCATTGCCGTGGATCCCTCTGAGGTGGTGATCACGCCGGGCGCCAAACCGATCCTGTTCTTCACCATCCTGGCGCTGATTGACCGCGGCGACGAAGTGATTTATCCCAACCCCGGATTTCCCATCTACGAATCGATGATTCATTTCATAGGTGGACACGCCGTGCCCTATGGGTTGCGCGAACAGCACGACTTCGACGTCGATGTGGGAGAGATCATCGGGCATATCACCGGGCGCACGCGCCTGGTGATCCTGAATTCGCCCAACAATCCCACCGGAGGGGTGATTCCGGCTGACGCGCTCGCCCGGCTGGCTAAGGTTCTGGTGGAGCGCGACCTCTTCATCTTGTCCGACGAGATTTACAGCCGCCTGATCTACGAGGGCGAGCACGCCAGCATCAGCCAGTATCCCGGCCTCCAGGAACGGACCATCATCCTGGACGGCTTTTCCAAGACCTACGCCATGACGGGCTGGCGGTTGGGATACGGCATCATGCGGCCCGACCTGGCTGAGAAGGTGGCCCAGCTCCAAACGAACGCGACGTCATGCACGGCCAGCTTCACTCAGATCGCGGGGGTCGCGGCCCTGCGAGGCGACCAGTCTTGCGTGGGCGAGATGCGCGAAGAGTTCCGGCGCCGCCGCCGCGTGATCGTGGAAGGGCTGAACAGGATCCCCGGCTTTCACTGCCGCCAGCCGCACGGCGGCTTTTGCGCGTTCCCCAACATCACCGGTACCGGACGCAGATCAAAGCCGCTGGCCGACGCTCTGCTGAACGAGGCGGACGTGGCGGCCCTCTCTGGCACCGCCTTCGGCGCCGGAGGCGAGGGATATCTGCGCTTCTCGTTTGCCAACTCGCTCGAAAATATTGAGAGGGCTCTCGCTCGGATTGAGGCTTGGGCGAAGAAGAACCTATGATCAGTGGGTTGTCAAAGTCACCCGCGGAGGAGTTGCTGGAGGAACAGGAAGGCTACCAGATTGCCGTTGCCCGCCTTGAAGACAATCTGCCTTCGGCACCGCTGCCGGAGGTCGTGAGGGAACCGGGGCTGGACGCCAAGACCCGATTCCGTGTTTTCGCCACCTGCAACATCGGGGACGATGCTCTCGACCTGCTGCGCCGCCGCGGCTACCAGCTGGAAGTGTACGATCATCTCGAACCGCCTCCCAAGAGCTTGATTCTCGAGAAAGTCCGCTCCGGAATCGACGGACTCATCACCACCCTTCGCGATCCCATCGACGTCGAGGTCTTCGAAACTGGCCATGGCACCCTGAAGGTAGTGGCGCAGGATGCCGTCGGCTTCGACAACATCAGCCGCGACGACGCCAATCGTTACAAAGTCCCGTTCACGAACACGGCCGACGTGCTGACGGAGGCCACGGCGGAATTCGCCCTACTGATCCTGGGCTGCGTTGCGCGCCGCCTTTATCCGAGCGAGCGGCTGGTGCGCGAGAACGGCTGGGGCGCCTGGCACCCGTTTTTGCCTTTCCTGGGCGATGAGGTCACCGGTAAGACAGTGGCTGTGATCGGAACGGGCCGGATCGGTCAGGCTTTTATCAAGAAGGTGGTCGCCTTCGACGTGGATGTGCTGTGCTACGACCCGGTAGCGCGCGCCGAGGACTTCGTGCGCAAGGTCCAGGAAGAGCTCGATCTGCGCTTTCGCCACGGCTTCTCGACCGAGCAGCGCACCATCCGCTACATCCCCTTCGAAGACGCTCTGCGTCAGGCCGACTACGTGAGCATCCACGTACCCCTGCTCCGTCCCGGCGAAGCGCCCGAACCCACCCACCACCTCTTCAATCGGCGGACCTTGCGTCTGATGAAGCCGACCGCTTACCTCGTAAACACCTCGCGGGGTCCGGTGGTGGACGAACAGGCACTCGCCCAGGCGCTGCGCGACGGATTGATCGCAGGCGCCGCGCTCGATGTTTTCGAAAAGGAGCCCTTGCCCTCCGATTCGCTGCTGCGCGATCCTGCCCTGGAAGATCGCTTGCGTCTGTTCAATCACTTTGCGAGCGCCGCCCGCATTACGCGCCTCTCCACAGATCCGAACAAAGGTATGGCCGGGCGCTGCGTCCAGGCGCTGATCAACGTGCTCGAGGGAAATTATGGTGGGGATCCGGCTCGGATGCCCTACGTGGTGAACAAAGAGGCGTTCAAGTAGAACGCCGTGCAAAGGCGTGAAGATGATTCAGCTCAAACGAGTGTACGAGCCGGCCCGGAAAGAGGACGGGCGGCGATTCCTGGTGGAGCGCTTGTGGCCGCGCGGAGTGAAGAAGGAAGCCCTGAAGATCGAAGCTTGGCTCAAGGAAGTGGCGCCCAGTGACGAACTCCGCCGCTGGTTTGCACACGACCCCGCCAAATGGACCGAGTTCCGGCGCCGGTATTTCGCCGGGCTCGACCGAGAGCCCCCGGCTTGGGAGCCTCTGATCAAGGCCGCGCGAGAAGGGCCAGTGACCTTACTCTATAGCGCGCACGACACTGAGCACAACAATGCTGTGGCTTTGAAGGACTATCTCGAGTCCCGCCTCACGAAGCGCTCGCCCCGCAAAGCCTGATCGGGAAACTTATGGTTGCCACGGTCCTGCAGAGTGCAAGGCTCT
>DATDGP010000053.1:0-4647 GCA_036522035.1 Terriglobales bacterium | reverse complement strand
AAAGAGCGGGTTGTGACCCGCTCTTTTTTATTTCCGCTGCCAAGGCCGCTGGCTCCCAGACGGCGCTAGGCGGCCGTGCCGTGACACTTCTTGTATTTCTTGCCGGAACCGCAGGGACAAGGATCGTTGCGCCCGACCTTGGCCTGACCGCGTACCACTTGCTGGGTCGCGCTTCCCCCATTGGACCCGGCCATGCGCGCCTGCTCCAGTTCGCGTTTCTTGCGGCGCTGGAACTGGGCTTCGATATCGTCCACCGAGGTGGACGTGCGCCGGCGCTGCGGCACAGCCGCGGCAGCGGAAGTTTTGGGAACGCCGTCGTCAGGAGCGGTGACCGGCACCGGCGCCGAAGGAGCTTCCATGATCTGCATGTGGAAGAGATAGCGCGCCGTATCTTCCTGGAAGCGCTGCATCATGCCTTCGAACATGTCGAACGATTCGCGCTTGTATTCCACCAGAGGATCGTGCTGGCCGTATCCGCGCAGGCCGATGCCTTCTTTCAGGTGGTCCATGTTGAGCAGATGATCCTTCCACTGTGTGTCCAGCACACTCAACATGATCATGCGCTCGTGGTAGCGCATGGCGTCGGGGCCGAGCTGCTTCTCCTTGGCGCTGTAGACTTCGCTGAGCTTCTCAAAAATGGCATCGCCCAGTTCGGAGCGATTGAGTTGGTTGGCGTCAATGCCCGCCTTCTCCATGTCGAGCCCGAAATTGTCGAGCATCGCTTTCTGGATCCCCTCCACATCCCACTGGTCGGTATGAACATTGCGGGGAGCGAAGTGGTCAAGGCTGTCGGCCACCATGCCAGCCACATAATCTTCGAGGATAAGTTCTTTCTGATCGACGCCGGAGAGCAGCTCGCGACGGAGTCCGTAGACCGCTTCACGCTGCTTGTTCATCACGTCGTCATATTCCAGCAGGTGCTTGCGCGACTCAAAGTGTTGGGCTTCGACCGCCTTTTGCGAGGTCTCGATGCGGCGCGTGATCATGCGCGATTCGATAGGCACGCCCTCTTCCATGCCCAGCTTCTGCAGCAGCGTGGAGACCCACGCCTTAGGAACGAAGATGCGCCACAGATCGTCTTCCAGAGACAGGTAAAAACGCGACGAGCCCGGATCGCCCTGGCGCCCTGCGCGTCCGCGGAGCTGGTTATCGACGCGACGGGCTTCGTGGCGCTCGGTGCCGAGGATGTGCAGGCCGCCGACGGCGACTACTTCGTCATGCTCGACATCAGTTTCCTGCTTGTAATTGCCGTAGATCTCGTTCCATTTGTCCGTCGGACACCGGTATTCGATCCCGTTGTAGTAAAAAACGATGGACTGTGAAGTATCTTGTTCGATCGCGACTTCGCCGCCCGCGGTCCGCAGCTGTTGTGCGATTCCCTTCTTCACCGTTTCCTGGCGCGCCATGAATTCCGCGTTGCCGCCAAGCAGGATGTCGGTGCCGCGGCCGGCCATGTTGGTGGCGATGGTCACCGCATTCATGCGCCCGGCCTGGGCCACGATCTCGGCTTCCTTCTCATGGAACTTCGCGTTCAACACCACATGCTTCACGGCCTTTTTCTTGAGCAGGTCGGAGAGCCGCTCTGATTTTTCGATCGACACAGTGCCCACCAGAATCGGCCGACCTCCTTCGCTCATCTTCTGGATCTCATCGGCCACGGCAAAATATTTCTCTCTCTCCGTGCGATAGACGGTGTCCGGGTTCTCAATGCGCCGTAACACGCGGTTGGTGGGAATCACCGCAACTTGAAGCTTATAGATTTTGTCGAACTCGGCGGCCTCAGTCTCCGCGGTTCCTGTCATGCCCGCGAGCTTTTTGAACATCCGGAAGTAGTTCTGGAAGGTGATAGTGGCCAGCGTTTGGTTTTCGCGCTCGATCTTCACGCCTTCCTTGGCTTCAATGGCCTGGTGCAAGCCGTCGGACCAGCGGCGTCCCGGCATCATGCGGCCCGTGAACTCGTCCACAATGATGATCTCTCCATCCTTGATGACGTACTCCACGTCTTTGCGGTAGAGTGAATGGGCTTTGACCGCGGTCTCCACGTGGTGCTTGAGCGCCCAGTTCTCAGGATCCGCGATGTTGCCGATCCCCAGCAGCTTCTCGACCTTCTCAAAGCCCTCGTCGGTCACGGTGATGGCTTTGTGCTTCTCATCGACCGTGTAGTCGCCGGTGTAGATCTTAGGCTCGCCGGGAGGAACATCTATTTCTTCGCCCTTGGTGAGCTGCGGGATGATCCGGTTCACGCGCTCGTACTTGTCTGTCGACTCTTCGCTGGCTCCGGAGATGATCAGCGGCGTGCGCGCTTCGTCGATCAGGATAGAGTCCACCTCGTCGACGATCGCGAAATTGTGGTCGCGTTGCACACAATCGGCGAGATCGAACTTCATGTTATCGCGGAGGTAGTCGAACCCGAACTCGTTGTTGGTGCCGTAGGTCACGTCGGCCGCGTAGGCTTCGCGACGTTCGTCGTCGTCGAGGTCGTGGACGATCACACCCACGCTCAGGCCGAGGAAGCGATACAGCTTGCCCATCCATTCCGAGTCGCGCTTGGCCAGATAGTCGTTCACAGTCACCACGTGAACACCGTCGCCGGAGAGCGCGTTCAAATAGACAGGAAGGGTGGCCACCAGTGTTTTGCCTTCGCCGGTTTTCATTTCCGCGATCTTGCCCTGGTGCAGTACCATGCCGCCGACCAACTGGACGTCGAAATGCCTCATATTCAGGACGCGGCGGCCGGCTTCACGAGCTACGGCGAAGGCCTCGGGCAAAATTTCATCGAGCGCCTGATTGCGGGCTTCCAGGCGGCGCTTATTCAGTTCCTCCATCTCGCCGCGGAGCTGGTTGTCGGGAGCGTTCTGCATCTCGGCCTGGACGCGAGCAATCTCCGTCTCGGCATCCTGCACACGTTCCTTAATACGGGCGCGGAACTGGTCAGTCTTCGCGCGAAGCTGCTCGTCGGTGAGCTGCTCGATCTGCGGCTCCAGGGCGTTGATCTCCTCGACCACAGGACGCATGCGTTTCAGATCACGCTCGTTTTGTGTGCCAAAAACCTTGGCCAGTGCCTTCCCGATCAATTTGGCGTTTACCTCTTCGTCTGCTTCCTTCTCTTGGGATACGCGGAACCCGCGCTTTCGGTCCAGCTTAGAGGGATGGCATCAAAATAAAGCCTAACACATTGGATGCGGCAGGGTTAGGGCCGGACGCACGTCGGACCGGGAGCGACTGCAATTGGCAATTGTAGCAACCAGCGAAGATAAAGCAGGAGCATGCGGCTGGGTAAAATGGGTAACTTCTTGTCTACTTCTTGTCTCATCGGCGTGTCAGTCTTGGGTGGTCTCGGAATCGTCAAGCTTTAGCTGGGCCCACTGCCAACTGCCATTTGCTAATTGCTTTGTTTCATCTTCCACACCATTTGCCGTAACATGCCCAGCCAGATTTTGGAATCGGCTCCGGTGAGATCGAGACGGCGCACCATCCGGCGAGCTTTCTCCTCGGTGGAAGCCTCACGACGGAGGTCTACATATCCGCTCAGGCGCATCGCTTCGACCAGCAAGCTGGTGATCCGCTCCAGATCACCCGATGGCGGCTTGCTTTTCTCTCGCGTCTTGCCTGCCGGTTTTGCTGATGCTCTTGCCGGGGGAGCACTTCGCGCCAGTTCGTAGAGGCAGACCGCGACGGCCTGCCCCAGGTTCATCGAGCTATGTCCTTCGTGCGTGGGAACACGCAGCACGAGATGGCAATGACTGAGATCATCGTTAGAAAGCCCCCGCTTCTCCGATCCGAATAAGATGGCGACGCGTCCGCTGGAGAGTTGTTTGTGGATGATCTTGGCCACATCACCGAGCAGCTCGAGCGGTTGTTCGAGTTCCCGCCGCGCTCCGGAAGTTGTACCGACCACAAGCGTGCCATCGGCCACGGCCGCGCTCACACTCTCGTACTCCCGCGCAGCCGCCAGTACTGCGCTAGCCCCCACCGCAGACCGTGCTTCGCGAAACGATGCTGGGTATGGCTTCACCAGGCGTAGATCGAGGAAACCAAAGTTCGTCATGGCTCGCGCCACTGCGCCAATATTGAGAGGATTGCGCGTATTGACCAGCACGACAGAGAGGCGATCGTATTCAGTGAGCTCGGCCACGTGAGATCATTTTAGGATACCGAGGAGCCGCGATCGACAGAGCTTCGATTCTGGTCGCGTTGATTTGGCTTGCAGGAACATAGCTCGAGGTGTCCGCCACAATTAGCCACAGGCATGATCGATCAATGTGAACGGCGCAATGGGCAACTATGTGGAGATAGGGGGCACAATCGATAGCGCCGGGCGCCGAATTCCTTTCATGTATGCCGAGGGTCTGCGGTCAAATCACGACCAGCTCAGAGCGATTGCGCGCGGCGTGATTGGCCAGGCGGTTGGCTTCGATGTTTCTTTCGCGGGGAATATGCGCGATGGCGAAATTGAGCGAGCGCGCCAGTTTGCGGCACATCCAATGCAGCGAGTAAAGACGCGGACTGCGGCAGGCATACTCACCGGTCATTTGCTTCACCACGAGTTCAGAATCGGTGTAGACGTGGAGAGCAGTCGCCTTGAGATCAAGCGCACACTGAAGAGCTTCGAGAAGCGCAGCGTATTCGGCGACATTGTTGTCGTGA
>DATDGP010000052.1:0-4903 GCA_036522035.1 Terriglobales bacterium | reverse complement strand
AGACACCGAGCCCCGCTCGCTCGAGGGCTTCGGCCGTAGCTGGACCGATTGCAACTACCAGCAGATGCTTCAGATCGGCCGAAGACAAGCGTAGCGCGCGGCATCGCTCAAAAAGGGCGCTCACACCATTCACGCTGGTGAGGATCAAAACGTTGTATTCGCCAATCCTGACGAGCGCCTGATCAAGCGCCGCGTAGCTGGCCGGAGGGTGGATTTCGATGGTGGGAATCTCTGAGACCGCAGCGCCTTTTTGCCGCAATGGCTCCGAGAGGGCCGAGGCTTGTTGGCTGGCTCGCGTGATCAGCACGCGCCATCCCGACAAGGGTCCGGCTTTTGCGGCGGATTTATTCATGATTCCACGGGAGGCGCGACTTCCCGGCTGTAGACATCCTCGAGGATCTTTTCGGCACCGCGCTGCTTCAGTCTTTCCAATACCTGAGCGACGAGCACATCCGGATCATGGCCCGACAACCTCTCACGCAAGACCTCGCTGCCGTTGGGCCGGCCGACGACTGCCGAGAGCCATAACAGGCCTGCATCGGTCTCAGCGAAGGCGCCTATAGGAACCTGGCAGCCGCCACCTAGGCCTTCCAGCAGCGCCCGTTCGCACTGGACGGCAAGACGTGTAGGCGGGTGGTCCAGGAAAGCCAGCAGCTTGCCGGTCTCCGGATCATCGCTGCGAACCTCCACGGCCAGCGCTCCCTGCCCTGCGGCCGGGCATATAACCTCAACCGGCATGCGATAGCGAATGTGCCGGTCGAGTCCCAGGCGGATCAGCCCGGCTGCAGCCAGAATCATGGCGTCCACCTCGCCGGCTTCGAGCTTCCTCACCCGGGTATCGACATTTCCTCTGACGGAAACAATGTCCAGATCGGGGCGCAGAAGCTGCAGTTGGCTCTTGCGACGCAAGCTGCTGGTCCCCAGCCGTGCGCCATGCGGCAACTCGGCTAATGTCGCGTAGTTGACACAGAGAAAAGCGTCACGCGGATCTTCACGCTGGAGAATCGCAGCCAGCGCGTACTCAGGCGCCAATTCTGTGGGAAGGTCTTTGAGGCTGTGCACCGCCAGATCCACGCGATGATCGGCCAAGGCCTCTTCGATTTCTTTCGTGAACATGCCCTTGGTTCCGACTTTGGCTAGCTCGACCTCAGTGATCTTGTCGCCCGTGGTCTTGATGATCTCGATGTCCACGGCGTGGCCCTGCTCGCCGAGCAGGGTGGCCACATGATTGGCCTGCCACAGCGCCAGTTTGGAGCCGCGTGATCCAATCCGCAGGTGGGCCATTATCCCTCCGGCTTTCCGCTGTTGGTGTTGCCTTTGAGGTTGAAGATGCGGCGAATCATTTCCTGGATTGTAGAGGCTTCGGGTTCGGCGGCGGCAGACTTCAGGGTCGTGATGGGCGTATGCAGCAGCTTATTGATGATGCCGCGGGTCATGGCGTCGATGGCGGCTTCTTGTTCGGGTGTAATCGTGCCCAGTCGTCCGCGAATGCGGTCGATCTCGGCTTGGCGGATGGTCTCGCAATATTCCTGAAGCGAGAGAATCGTGGGCACGACCTCCAATGACTTGATGCGCAGCGCGAAGCGCTCCACTTCGAGTTCGACGATCTTCTCCGCGCGCTCGGCCTCCTTCTGTCGTTCGGCGGTGTTGTTGGAGGCGACCGACTGAAGGTCGTCGATGTCGTAGACGAACATCCCCTCCAGCCGGTTGACTTCCGAAGCCACGTTACGGGGCACCGCGATGTCGATAAAAAAGACCGGGCGGCCGCGGCGGCGGTTCGAGAGTACTTCCGCGTGCTCCTTGCGAAACACCGGTTCAGCGGATCCGGTCGAGGTAAGAATGATGTCAGCCTGTTCGGCCGCCTGATAGAGCTCGTCAAAGGCAATGGCGCGGCCGCCCAGAGTTTCCGCCAGATCGACGGCGCGCTCCCAGGTGCGATTGCTGATCAGGATCGTTCCCGCCCCGCGTGCTAGGAACTGCCGCGCGGCCAGCTCCGCCATTTTGCCCGCGCCTACCAGGTAGATGGTCTTGTTTTTGAGCGACCCGAAGATTTTCTGTGCCAGATTCACCGCGACCGAGGCCACAGAAACGCTGGAGCTGCCGATCGCCGTTTCCGTCCGAACCCTCTTGGCCACGGCGAAAGCCCGCGAGAGCAGCGCTTCTAACGAGGAATTGATCGCGCCTAAGCTTCGCGCAATAGCATAAGCTTCCTTCACCTGGCCCAGGATCTGCGGCTCGCCCACCACCATGGAATCGAGGCTCGAAGCCACGCGAAACACGTGGCGCACGGCCGCGCTTTCCTGGAATTCGTAGATGTGCGAGTTCAGCGAGTCTGTGTTCACGCGGAAATATGCCTGCAAATAGGCTCGAAGATCGGCCGCCTGGCGCGTGCTGGCGAGGACTTCGACGCGGTTGCAGGTGGAGAGCACCATGCCTTCGTCCACGCCTGGCTGCTCGACCAGGAGGCGCACGGCGTCGGCCAGTTGGGCTTCGCTCACAGCAAGGCGTTCCCGTACCTCCAGCGGCGCCGTGTTGTGGTTCACGCCGATGAGGTGAAAAGTCATGGAGCGATAAACCTATGCATCTGACTGAAATTGTTGGCGGCCCAGGCGACGATCGCGGCGACGAAGGCAAACGTAGCCAGGTAGGCGGCGCGCCGGCCGCGCCAGCCACCGCTCCAGCGCGTGTACAGCAAGACCGTATACACCACCCACATCAGGATGGAGAGAACGATCTTGGGATCGAGAAAATAGCGCGAGCCGAAACGGGCCTCGGCCAGCACCGAACCGGCAATCAGTCCCAGGGTCATGAAAGGAAATCCCCAAACCAGGGACTTGTAGCCGATCTCGTCGATGGTCGCGAGCGCCGGCAGCCTGCTCCATATCCCGCCTACGGCCTTGGTCTTCAGCGCCCGTTCTTCGACGATATAAAGGATGCTGGCAACAAAATTAAACAAAACTGCCGAGTAGCCGATGAAGATCAGCGCAACGTGGATGTAAATCCACTGCACGCTGACGAACAGCGGCAGAGGCGGTTCGGCAGCGTTTCCAGTGAAGGCCGCCGAGGCGGTCATCAACACGACGAGCGGGAATACTGCCAGCCCGGGCGCTGTGGCCTTGTAACGGGCATAAATGGCGAAAAAGAAAACCATGAGCAGGAAGGAGAGCAACGATTCCAATTCGTGCATGGAAGAAGGCGCCCATGTCCGGCTCAGCATGGCGTTTTCGACTAACGCCACAAAGTGGAATGTGACGCCCAGCCCGACGAGCGGCAGCGCCACCCGGCTGAGGGCCTGTCGGGCTCCCCAGAGAGAGAGCATCGCGTAAACCAGGCCCACTCCGTACAGAACGAGGGCGAAACGTAACCAGAACAGTGGCATGGACTTAATCAAGAATTATAGCCGGGCGGGGGGCCCAAGCCTGGTGCTCGGACTGAACCTTTACCGCACCGCGAGTTTTCGCAACCTCTCCGCAGCCAGCTCTGACGACACCGGAGTGTAATACACCTCTTTCAAGAAATAGGTTTTGGCCTTGGCGCTGAGGATGGGAAGAATCTCGAAGTGCCAGTGATAGTCCTCATCCACCGTCTTCCAATACTGGAGAATGTTCGACTTCTGATAAGTGTTGGGGACCGTGTGCAGCACCATGTGGAAGGCTTCGCCGATGCTCATCACCCGCTGCAAGGTGCGGCGGATCAAAGCGCTTAGCTCCGCCAGCTGCGCTGGCCGCGCGGTGATCGATCGCTCGAACGCCGACTCATGGCGCCGCGGCATGATCCAGATTTCGTAAGGCACGCGCGCCGCGAACGGACAGAGCGCGATGTATCCTCCCAGGCTTTCCACGATCCGCTTTTGTTCGCGCAGCTCCTGGTTGAGGGTGTCGCAAAAGACGCAACGTTCTTTGTCCAGAAAGTAATCGCGGGAAGCGCGCAGCTCGTAGAGGACGCGCCTCGGGACAAAGGTGGTTGCCGTAATCTCGGAGACTGGATGGCTGAAGTCCTGACCTGCGGGCGTGCCGTAGTTCTTGAAGAAGGTCACGTACTTGAAGCGAAGATCGTTTTTGAGATCCTGAATGCGTTGGGCGGCCAACAGTAGGAACTGGGAGATCTCGGCGTCAGACGACTGCCACAGCTCGATGTCGTGGCGCACGCTCTGTACCAGCACTTCATGTGCGCCCACCATGTTCATGGCGTCGTAGACGCCTTCGGAACGGCGCGAAGGCTCGCCCTCGATTCGATAGAGCGGCGAAGGATGCACCATGGCCGTAACCGCACCCACGCCGGAGTTTACGGTAGCAATCCTCTGCGGCGCCTGCGGTGAGCCGGGACAAAAAGGACAGGCCCCAGCGTGCGACGGCTTCTCCGCATCGTCGCCCACGATGACCCAGGACCGCGTGATGGGGTCTTTGCGCAGTTCCATGCTGCGTCTAGGAAAACAGAGGCTGGGTGTGGCGTCAATAGAAGAACAGCAGTAGGCGACAGACCAGCCTAGCGCCTTCGGGCCGCATTGGGGCTGTGATTGTATCTAGACCCCTTTTCGTCGACATTCTGCGCAAGGAGATTCTGAATGCTGTTGGAGCCCAAAAATACGTTGGCCTTCGCCCCGGCTTCTGCCGCTCGCGCTCGGCGGTAAGTACCGCAATGCTGCCCGTCGCTTCAATGAGAATCTCTAGCTCTTAAGACAACTCGCGTAGCGTCAATAAGTTAGCTGCTGTGCTGGATCTTGTAGTCCTCCTTGCCCCACGAGTGCAGGACTTTCCCCTCGTGGTCCACAACCAGGACCGGGTCGGCTTTGTCGCCACGTTGTATTTCGTAAATGACACCTTTGCCGTCAACCGCCACCCAAGAAATAAATCCCGATTCCCAGCCGGTGACGGGCGGCTAGGCCGCGAAATACACGCTCTTG
>DATDGP010000051.1:0-2305 GCA_036522035.1 Terriglobales bacterium | reverse complement strand
CTTGAGTGATGTCCCGCACTTGGAAGCCGCAGGCGTAGTGGTTCGCATGCCCGCGGCCTGGCGCGGCAACCGGCCGCCGCGGCCGCGTGTCACCGGAGTGGTCGGCGGAAAAGCCCCGGCAGGTATCGGCCACGAGGCTCTGCTCGATTTCTCCTTGCAAGTCACACTTGATGGTGAAAGCCTCACCGCCGCCGAGATCCGCGAATTGCTGGCCCAATCGGAAGGACTCGCCCTGGTTCGCGGACGATGGGTGGAGATTGATCGCGAACACCTCAGCCGCCTCATCGAACAATTCCGGCAAGTGGAGCGGACTGCCGCCGCCAACGGTCTGGCTTTCGGCGAGGCCATGCGCCTCCTCGCCGGAGCCGATGTCACCACCAGCCCCGCGGAAGACTCCTCGAGCGCAGCCGACTGGACCCAGGTGGTTGCCGGTCCCTGGCTCGCCGAAACCCTCAAAGGCCTCCGCAGCCCCGAAACATTAGATCAAATCGGTCCCGGGCGCGCTCTGAACGGCACGCTGCGGCCCTACCAGCAGGTGGGCGTGCGATGGCTTCACCTCCTCGCCCGGCTCGGACTGGGCGCATGCCTTGCCGACGATATGGGCCTCGGCAAAACCATTCAGGTACTTTCGCTCCTGCTCGTTTTGCAGCGCCGGGAGCCCGGCAAGCACCCACCCAGCTTGCTGGTGGCTCCTGCTTCTCTGCTGGCCAACTGGGCATCGGAAATGGAACGCTTCACTCCTGGCCTGAAAGCGCTCATCGCGCATCCATCCGCGCTCCCTGCGGCCGATCTCAAGACCCTTTCGCCGGAGCGGCTCGACGATGTCGACCTGGTGATCACCAGCTATGGCTCGCTGCTTCGCATTCCGTGGCTCGCTGAGACCCGTTGGCGTCTGGTCGTCCTGGACGAAGCCCAAGCCATCAAGAACCCCGACGCCCGGCAAACGCGCGCCGCCAAGAAGCTCAACGCCGGTGCCAGACTGGCACTCACCGGCACACCGGTGGAGAATCGCCTTGGCGACCTGTGGTCCATTTTCGATTTTCTCAACCCCGGACTTCTCGGAACCGCCCAGGAGTTCACGCGCTTCACCAAGCGCCTTGCGTCGAACCCTCACGGTTCCTATGGCCCCTTGCGCGAATTGGTGCGGCCCTACATTCTGCGGCGCTTGAAAACCGACAGGAAGGTCATTTCGGACTTGCCGGATAAGACCGAAATTAAAGCCTTCTGCCCGCTCAGCCGCAAACAGGCGGCCCTCTACGAACAAGCCGTCAAGGAACTCGCGCAGCGCCTGGAGAGTGCTACCGGAATCAACCGCAAGGGCCTGGTCCTCGCCTTTCTGATGCGCTTCAAGCAGATCTGCAATCACCCCTCCCAGTGGCTCGGCGATGGCGCCTGGAGCGAAGACGATAGCGGCAAGTGGGGCCGTTTGCGCGAAATCGCCGAAGTCGTAGCCGCCCGTCAGGAAAAAGTGCTCGTCTTTACTCAATTTCGCGAGGTCACTGCGCCCCTCGCCGCATTCCTCGGCTCTGTCTTCGGATCTCCCGGCCTGGTGCTGCACGGAGAGACCGAAGTGAAAAAACGCAATGAATTGGTCCGCCGCTTTCAGGAAGATGAGGCACAGCGGTTCTTCGTCTTATCTCTGAAAGCCGGGGGCGCCGGCCTGAACCTCACCGCCGCCTCCCATGTCGTGCATTTCGACCAGTGGTGGAATCCGGCCGTCGAGAATCAGGCCACCGACCGTGCCTTCCGCATCGGCCAGACCCGAAATGTGCTGGTGCATAAATTTGTCTGCCGCGGTACCGTGGAAGAGAAAATAGACCACCTCATCGAATCCAAACGCCAGCTCTCCCAAGACTTGCTGGAAGGCGATGCCGGTCTGCTTCTGACTGAGATGAAAGATGACGAGTTGCTCCAACTGGTGGCTCTCGACCTGAACAAGGCATTGAAGGAGACTTAATCCGTGGCCTACTACAACGACTGGGGAGGATGGGCGCCCTACGTACCGGTGGCGGAGCGGAGGCGCCAAGCCGCCTATGAGGTGGCGAAGCGCAAGAAGCAGGGACATAACCTCTCTCCGGTGATCCTGGAAAGCCGCACGATCGCGAAAACCTTTTGGGGTAAGGCCTGGTGCGAAAACCTCGAACGCTATAGCGACTTCGCGAACCGGCTGCCGCGCGGGCGAACGTATGTGCGCAACGGTTCGGTTATCGATCTCCAGATCGGTCCCCATGGCGTCCAGGCGTTGGTCAGCGGTTCCAGCATCTACCAGGTCTCCGTGAAAGTGACTCCGGTCACGAAGGCGCGC
>DATDGP010000050.1:0-5019 GCA_036522035.1 Terriglobales bacterium | reverse complement strand
GCACGATCCAAGTCGACCCGATCTCTACCCGTCGGTTGGCACGATCGATGTTCATGAAGCGAGTGCTGCCAATCACCCGCCCGGACCCGCGTTCGACCGTCGCAAAGACCACTGATTCTCCACGCTCTTGCTCTTCCAGAGCCTTGGCGACCAGCTTGCCGAAATCCTCAGACGTCTTCACCGGGTAAGGAATCCATCGAAAGATGTCGTCGACAAAATCCCTGGCGGCCTCCCAGAAGAGCCGCGCGTGATCGGCGCGGATCGGTTCCAAGCGGACCCGAGACCCCTCAAGCGTTAGCGGGGTGATGATATTCAAGGCAGAAACTGCTTGACCCATAGTTCGGTAGACCCTACCTTAGTTTGAGCTATCAATGATCCTAGGTCGTATGTCGTCAAGGCTCGACCTCTGATTCTCACGGCCAGCAATTCCCTGCTGGCCTTTGACTCCAATCTTACTTTCCGGCATTCTGGCTGCCGCATTGGAAATCTTCGGCGCCAACATTAAGCGCGATCCACGGTTCGTGTGGTTCTGGCGAATGATCTCGCCGGCCATCGCAGCATTCATGTTCGTGGACGCAAAGCTCACGTTGCTGACGTCCAGGGTCACGGTTGAAGGCCCTGGGGCAAGCTACTCGGGAGCAGCGGTGTACGTGAACTGGCACAAGTATGTTCCCTTCATGTGCATTCACTACGGGCAGCGCCGGTTCTGGCTGCTCATGAGTTCCGCGCCATATTTGGAACCGGTTGCAATGTGGTGTCGCTGGATCGGCTTGACCGTGGTCCGGAGCTCTCCGGGAGAGCCCAGCCGCGACTCGCTGATCCATCTCGTGGCCGCTCTCAAGAACGGCGATTCGGTCGCCCTGGCCGCCGATGGCCCCGCCGGTCCGGCATTCCAAGCCAAATCTGGATGCGTTGAACTGGGTCGAGCCGCGGGTGTACCTATCATTCCGGTGGCTTGCTTGTCCAGGAAGGGCAAGTCCCGCGCCAAGCGGTGGGACCAGCTCTACGACGTCAGAAAATTCGACCGGATAGAAGTTTGCTATGGTGCTCCCATCTTCCTCGACCCGGCTGAAGCGGACGCGTCCGTGTTGGTGCGCGTGCAAAGCGGACTCGAGCAGTGGTCTTAGTCTTGCCATGACTAGGGTTGATCCGGCCAAGGTCTGGCGCGCTCGCCACCGATTATCGCCACTTCGAACTGAGTCCGGATTGTGCCGAGCCGTCAAAAATCCCAATCCGAGCATCTTTCCTGGTGAAGTCCATTAAGATAAAGATGATCCTTTTCAAGAGCGTACTAAACTCCAATTACCCTTACCAGCTCGGCGACAGCATCCGCGCTCTTGCGCAACGCAATCTGCTCTTCGGGCATGAGTTTGATCTCGATGATCTGTTCCAGGCCGTTCGCCCCCAGTTTGCAAGGCACGCCCACGAACAAGTCTCGAATCCCATATTCGCCCTGCAAGCAGACAGCGCAGGGAAGGATTTTCTTTTTGTCCTTGAGGATCGCCTCGACCATCTCCGTTGCTGCCGCTGAAGGCGCATAGTAGGCGCTTCCGGTCTTCAGGTACTTCACGATCTCGGCCCCGCCGTCACGCGTGCGCTGGATGATCGCTTCCAATCGATCTTTGGCGATTAACTCCGTGATGGGAATGCCTGCGACCGTCGAGTATCGGGCCAGGGGGACCATCGTGTCGCCGTGTCCGCCGAGCACGAAGGCGGTCACGTTCTCCACGCTCACGTTCAGCTCCTGGGCGATGAAGGTGCGGAAGCGCGCGGAATCGAGGACTCCGGCCATACCGATCACGCGGTTGCGGGAGAACTTGCTGAGCTTGTAGGCAGCCTGGGCCATGGCGTC
Organism: Terriglobales bacterium; assembly: GCA_036522035.1. Classification (GTDB taxonomy): domain Bacteria; phylum Acidobacteriota; class Terriglobia; order Terriglobales; family Acidobacteriaceae; genus Angelobacter. The sequence goes on along the minus strand of DATDGP010000050.1, from coordinate 3,167 downwards.
GAGCGGATTGGAAACCACCAGCAGGATGCACGCGGGCGAGTTGGCCACGACCTTGGCGATCACGTCCTGCATGATCTTGTAGTTGGTGTTGAGCAGATCGTCGCGGCTCATGCCGGGCTTGCGGGCAATGCCGGCAGTAATGACCACGATGTCAGAATTCGCGGTGTCGGCGTAGTCGTTGGTGCCGAGTACGGCGCAGTCGCGCTTCTCGATGGGCATGGCCTCCAGCAGGTCCAGGCCTTTGCCCTGGGGAATGCCCTCGAGGACATCGATAAGCACCACGTTGCCCAGCTCTTTTTGTGCGATCCAATGTGCAGCGGTTGCGCCCACATTTCCGGCTCCGACAATCGTTACTTTCTTACGCATGTATTCCTTCCTCTGGCGTGATTCTGGATTCAGCCTTGCCTAGGCGGTTCGTAGCGTGTTACACGGCCTTATTTCCGACCGTCAACCATGTTTTCGATGACGTGCGTCGCGAACTCGCTGGTTTTGACTTTGCTGGACCCAGGCATCAAGCGCTCGAAGTCATAAGTAACAAATTTCTGGAGGATGGTTGCCTCCAATGAAGCCTCGATCAGACGCGCCGCTTCCTGCCAGCCCATATAGTCGAGCATCATGACGCCGGAGAGGATCACCGAACCGGGGTTGATCACGTCCTTGTCGGCATATTTGGGCGCGGTGCCGTGCGTGGCTTCAAACACCGCGTGCTGGTCACCGACATTGGCTCCCGGCGCAATGCCCAGCCCGCCGACCTGCGCGGCGCAGGCGTCGGAAATGTAGTCGCCGTTGAGGTTCGATGTAGCCAGGATGTCATACTCAGCAGGACGGATGATCACCTGCTGGAAGATAGAATCGGCAATGCGGTCGTTGACCATAATCTTTTGCTTCCAGGCGCCGTTGCCGTGCGACTTGGCAATCGAATCGCTCGCAGTCTTCACTTCTTTATAGATTTCCTGCTTAAAGCTCTCCGGCGCGAACTCCATGCCCGGCTCGATCATCTGCGCGTTCTGCTCGACGGAGAGGTTCGGATTCTTGTCCTGGTTGTCCAGGATCCAGCTTTCGCGCTCCGTAACAATCCTGTCCCGAAACTCCTCTCGCGCCACCTCGTAGCCCCACTCGCGGAACGCACCTTCAGTGAACTTCTGGATGTTGCCCTTGTGCACCAGCGTCACCGACCGCCGATTGTTCTTCACCGCGTACTGAAGCGCCATGCGCACCAACCGCTTGGTGCCGGTAATAGAAATGGGCTTGATACCCACGCCGGAATCTTCGCGAATGTGTTTCTTGGTCCCGGCGAGCATCTGGCCGTTCAGGAAATCGATCAGCTTCTTGACTTCCGCCGATCCCTGCTTCCACTCGATGCCGGCGTAGACGTCCTCAGTATTCTCGCGGAAGATGATCACGTTGAGCTGCTCTGGATGCTTCACCGGCGACGGCACGCCCCGGTAGTACCGTACCGGACGGATGCAGGCATAGAGATCCATGATCTGGCGCAGCGCGACGTTGAGCGACCTGATGCCTCCGCCCACCGGCGTCGTCAAAGGTCCTTTGATCGAGATGTGGAGGTCGCGGACTGCGTCCACCGACGGTTGGGGCAGCCAATCACCAAACATGGAGAACGCCTTTTCGCCGGCGAATATCTCGAACCAGTGGATCTTACGCTTGTCTCCGTAAGCTCGTTTCACGGCGGCGTCAAAGACGCGTACCGATGCGTTCCAAATGTCACGGCCCGTACCGTCGCCTTCAATATAGGGGATGATCGGGTTGTCCGGAATCTGCATCTTCCCGCCGCTCCAGGTGACGGGCGTGCCGCCCGCAGGAAGAGAAACTCCGTTGTATGAAGACGCCATGGTTCCTCCACGGATTAAAAATGCTTTCACAAGGGAAACCAACTACGTTACCATCCGTTGCGGACACGGCGCAATACGACCGGTCTCGAGGTTCATCAGTTCAAGGAGAGCCGGAACGTGATCAGGATCGCACTAATCTCCCTGCTTCTGCTGTCGGCCGGCGCCGCACACGCGGCTCCAGCCGACCAACCCTATCTCTACAAGGTCACTCTGGTGCAGGCCGCTCCGGGCAGGCTGGGTGAGCTGATCGACCTCTACAAACAGCAGGCTGCGGCGTCCAAAGAGTTCGGCGACGAAGCGCCTCTCTGGATGCGTCACAGCCAGGGCGACCATTGGGACCTGATGATCCTCTTCCCCATGAAGAGCTACGGCAACTACTACCAGTCCGACCGCGCCGGCAAACGAACGGCACTCGCGGCAAGCCTAGCCAGCAGGTTCGGCGACGACATCGCCTGGCAGGAAGACCTCTTCGCTTACGGCCCGCCACTCGCCGAACTGCGCAAGGCTTTCGTCGAAGGAGGCTTTTTTCACGTCGAGATGTTTGTCGCTCTGCCCGGCAGGTTCAACGACCTCTATAAAGAGCGCGAGATGGAGAACGCGTACTCGCAAACGCTAGGCGAACCAACGAACTTCATCTTCGTGCGCGATCAGGGAGCGGCCTGGGACATCTTTACCATCGGCGTCTATCGCGACCTGAAGCACTATGCCGAGGGCACGACACTTTCGCCCCAAGAACAAGACGCCGCGGCCAAGGCGGCCGGCTTCGACTCGCCCAGCCAGATCGGTCCTTATTTGCGGCGCTTCATCCGTGAGCATCATGACACTCTGGCTGTAGCCGTGAAGTGATCAGGCCCTTTCGCCGCTTGCCTCCAACTACCAGCGCTGATTACTGGTGTTCACCGAACATAGCTCTCCTGAAGAGTCCTTATTGGAGTGTGTCGGTCAGGTCCTATCCCTAGCGCCGCACGAGCTCCGTGAAGATGCCGCGCACTTTACCTTTCACGGCATCCAACTCTCCTTCTAAGTCATTCCCTGGATCGCGCCCGAGGATCTTGTTGACGAGGGCGATGGTGGCTGCGCGCGCGTGTTCGGCCTGGGGGAGTTGCGGGCGCGCCCGTTCGCTCATAGATCTCCGCCACGCGCGCCATGCGCGACTCGACCGCCAACGTAAAAGTAGCCGGATTTTCACTGCGCTCGTTGCGGCCGGCTGCGCGGTGCAAGACTTCCAGCTCCTCAGCGCTCGCAGGCAGCCTGTGCAACTGCTGGCCGCGCGGCAGCTGCAGGCGATGCTCGATCCGGCGCAGGAATTCGTAGGTC